>JBAYAJ010000033.1:0-18295 GCA_041669845.1 Treponema sp. | reverse complement strand
GTATGAACCGTTATCGTTTGTACTGTCGTAGCTCAGGTTTAATCTTCCCCTTGTTTTTTCGCTGTCTCCTGTAAAATAAATACCGTCGAGCCATTTGTTTGTAGTCAGTTTTGGATTCTTTTCAACTGTTGAAGCAATACCTGCACGTACATATCCGCTTGCATTAAATCCATCTGCACATACTGCTGCAGTAATCATAACTGCTGCCATTGCAGCACATACTAGTTTTTTCATTTCTTTTTACCTCTTTGCCTTTTGTTTCCTGACTGCAACGCAGTCACCTAAAGAAAAAGGTGCCGGTATATACATAAACTGCATATACCCGCACCTTTGCTTTATCGGAATGAATTATAGTAATTTTACCAGTAAATTACAATATAAAAAAAGGACTTAACAAAAAAAAATTATGATTTTTGTTCATGAACCGGACAGGTATCTACTGCCGGCTAAAACAGGCGGCATTCCAGCGGAGCTCATTCCGGAATTCCGGTATTTTCGTACCACTGTTAATAACGTCACATTCGATGCCTGTCATCTCACACCAGTCGCGTACCATATCGGATGTTACAATATTGCTGAACGCGGTATGATGACCTCCGCCTGCAAGGATCCACGCTTCGGCAGACGTTTCAAGATCCGGTTCCGGTTTCCACAGCATGCGTGCGACAGGAAGTTTCGGAAAATCTTCCGGCGGTGTAACCACATTGATTTCGTTTACGACGCAGCGGAACCTGCTGCCCATGTCAACAACAGCCGTAACGATTGCGTGCCCAGTGTCTGCGTTAAATACCAGCCGTGCAGGATCGTCTTTTCCTCCTATACCGAGCGGATGAACTTCGATACGGGGTTTTGAAACTGCAACCTGCGGATCAACTTCAAGCATATGTGAACCCAGGTTAAGGCCGTTGCCGTCTTCCAGATTGTACGTATAGTCTTCCATAAAAGCATTACCCCTGCCGTTTCCGGTAAGACCTGTCGTCATTACCTTGAACGTCCGGACCATGGCTGCTGTTTTCCAGTCGCCTTCTGCGCCGAATCCGTAACCGTCCGCGAGGAGCCTCTGGATTGCAAGTCCAGGCAGTTGTTTCATACCCCAGAGGTCCTGGAAATTAGTGGTGAGTGCGTTTGCACCGGTGTCTTTAAGGAACGCACGGAGTGCTATTTCAATTTTTGCCTGTTCTTTTATATGTTCCTTCGTGAATGCTTTATCTTTTCCCCATACAATTTCGTATTCTCTGCCGTATTCGTTCACAAGCGCTTCTGCATCACTGTCGGAAACTTTTTGTATGTATGCAACCAGGTCACCGATAACGTAGTACGGAACGGACCAGCCGAATTTAATCATGGCTTCTACTTTATCACCGTCGGTAACAGCTACTTCACGCATATTGTCGCCGAAACGGATTATTTTGAGGTTTCTGCCGTCGGCAGCAGCACATGCAACACGCATCCATGAACCGATTCTTGCTATGGTATTCTCGTTTTTCCAGTGTCCTACGATTACCTTACGCGGCAGGTTCATGCGGCTTGTGATAAAACCGAATTCGCGGTCTCCGTGCGCACTCTGGTTCAGGTTCATGAAATCCATGTCCATTGTTGCATACGGAATCTTTACGTTGAATTGTGTATTGAGCTGGAGCAGCGGTTTTTTGTTGATGGAAAGTCCTGCGATCCACATTTTAGCAGGGCTGAATGTATGCATCCAGCAGATAATGCCTGCACAGCTGTCGTCTGCATTTGCCTGTTCAAGAGTTGTTCGGATGGATTCGGGCGTAAGCAGTGTCGGCTTCCAGACGATACTGCACGGAATTTTCTTTGCTGCATTGAGAGATTCAACGATTTCTTTTGAATCTTTTGCAACCTGTTTAAGAGTTTCTTCGCCGTACAGGTCCTGGCTTCCTGTAAGAAACCAGAAATTGAATGTTTTCAAACTTGTCATACACGTATCTCCTGATATTCAAGTTATTCAATAATATTTGATATTTATCCAATATTATCGCTGTTTTTAACAGAAAAGCAAGAGATTTATTTACGCATTTTGGTTCATTTTTTTCGTGCGGATGAATGGCATCTGGCTGCCTGACATTTTTTCCTGTTTACAGTATACTAAATAAAATATGGCATACGTAAAGAATCTTTTTGACAGCAATTTTATACAATATGCGAGTTATGTTATTCGTGACCGTGCAATTCCTGAACTGGTGGACGGGCTTAAGCCTGTCCAGCGGCGTATTCTTCATACACTGCTTGAAATAGATGATGGTAAATTCCACAAGGTTGCAAACGTCGTGGGCCAGTGTATGAAGTATCATCCTCACGGAGATGCATCAATTTATTCCGCGCTTGTCGTTCTTGCGAACAAGGAACTTTTTATAGACAAGCAGGGAAATTTCGGCAATCTGTATACAGGAGACGGTGCGTCGGCTCCCCGTTACATCGAATGCCGCATCCGTCAGATTACACGCGATATTCTCTATAATCCAAAAATTACACAGTATGTTCCGAGTTATGACGGACGCAGTGAGGAACCTGTCATGTTCCGTGCAAAACTTCCGCTTGTCCTTATTCTGGGGTCAGAGGGGATTGCTGTCGGTATGAGTACAAAAATTCTGCCGCACAACATCCGCGAGGTAATTGAAGCGGAAAAAGCGTGCCTCCGCGGCGAGAAATTTAAACTGTATCCCGATTTTCAGACGGGCGGTCTGCTTGACGTGTCTGACTATGAGGACGGTCAGGGCAAAATCGTCACGCGTGCAAAAATGGATCTGAGCGATGAAAAAAAAATAACAATTACCGAGCTGCCGTTCGGTTCAACGACGGAAACTCTTATGGACTCTGTCGAAAAGGCTGCAAAGAACGATAAAGTAAAAATAGCATCTATCAACGATTACACTGCCGATACGGTGAATATAGAAATAAAACTTCCGCGCGGTGTCTATGCAAAAGACGTTGTTGATTCGCTTTACGCTTATACTGAATGCGAGCAGACGATTTACTGCAATCTGCTTGTTATACGCGACAATATGCCGGTGCAGATGACCGTGACCGACGTAATTAAATTTCACGCTAAACAGATTATCGGGGTTTTGAAGGACGAACTTACTGTTGAACGGGCGGAGCTTATGGAGAAACTTCACCTGCGTACGCTTGAGCGTATATTTATAGAAGAACGAATTTATAAAAAAATCGAGCAGATGAAGACGCAGGAAGAAGTGAACAGTGCAGTAAAACAGGGTTTTACCCCGTTTAGAAAAGAACTGCTGCGCGACATATCTGATGACGACATTGATCATCTGCTCAAAATCCCGATCAGACGTATTTCTTTATATGATATCAACAAGAATCATGAAGAAGTGGAAGCTATCAACAGGCGTATAAAAGAGATTGATAAACTTCTTAAACATCTGACTGAGTACGCCATCAGCTGGCTTGACGGTATTGAAAAAAAACTTGATCCGGAGAAAATAAAGCGCCTTACGACAATTACAAGTATTGATAAAGTTGACGTAAAAGATGTCGTTAAGCGGGATACTCCGCTGAAATACGACGATACGTCGGGTTATCTGGGAACCGGCGTTTCGGGCGGAACCGAGATGCTCAGAATTACTCCGTTCGACCGTGTTATGTTCGTGCGCAGAAGCGGTATATTCAGTGTAACAGAAGCACCGGATAAAGTTTTTGTCGGTCCGGGAATGTACTGGTGCGGACTTGCCGACAAAGAAAGCCTTGCAAAAGTTCTTTTTACCATTATCTACCGTGATCAGGAAACACAATTTATTTTCATAAAACGGACAAAAGTAGAAGGATATATCATGAACCGGGATTATTTCTTTGCTCCCGACGGAAAAGAAGTACTTCATGTAGATACACGGAAAAATTTTACGTTTACACTCCACTATGTAAAGAAACCGCGGATCAAAAAGCTTGAAGAATCATTCAAAGCGCAGAATTATGTTGAAAAAGGTTTCAAGGCGCAGGGAATACGCGTAACGAACAAAGAAGTACAGTCTGTCGATATTGAACCTCTGAAAGAAATGAAAAACGAATAGGCGTTTTCTGTGGATATACTTGCCAGACCTGAATCTGCTTTTTTAGTCGTAAAAAGGTCCAGATTTCTTGCCGAACTGCTGCCGTGCACCTGCCAGAATGATGCTCGTTCTCTTATTAAGACGCAGAAAGAAAAATACCGTGATGCGACTCATGTAGTACATGCGTTCGTTTTGGGGAAATGCGCCGAAGTAACAGGGATGAGCGACGACGGGGAACCTTCGGGAACGGCCGGAAGACCTGTGCTTGATGTGCTGACCGGGCGGTGCTGTACAAACGTTCTGCTTACTGTTACACGCTGGTTTGGAGGAACGCTTCTAGGTACAGGGGGGCTTGTTAAGGCATACGGCGGTGCGGCGAAACTGGTTATAACCGAAGCCGGCAGACATTCCTCATTTGAAGAACTTACGGAAAAGCGGTCCTTTTCCTTTTGTACCGGGTATACGCTGTATGAACGGTTAAAACATATGATGGAGTCATATCATACGTTTAACGTAGCGGAACAGTTTGGAGGAGATGTATCCGTGAGCGGGGAACTCCGTGCTGATGAATATGATTCATTTGCTTTGCTGCTGAAAGACATGAGCAGTGGTAAAATACAAATTTGACAAACTGTCCGGTACTATGGTAATCGGCTGATATGAGATAAATTGACTTTTATACTGATCTGCATATACTTTTACGATATGAAAGAGTATTTTGTCAGAGACGTTCCGTATCTGCATATATCCGGACGTGAGGCTGCCAGTGGAAAAAAAGAACCTCTGCCGCTTTTCTGGACGGGCAGCGGCATTGAATGCACCGTTAAGACTGGTGGGTTGTGGGTTGAGCTTGAGAGTTCCTATTCACTTTATGAACCATGGGTAAGTATACGCGTCAACGGCAGCCAGATTGCACGTTTTATTGTTGAAAGAGGGCGGCGGTGGTACTGTCTGTATCAGAATGTTGCAGCAGAGAAGAAAAGAACTGTACAGCTGCTTAAAGATACGCAGGCAATGCCGGACGATCCTGATCATGTACTGATTCTGCATGCTCTGCGTGTTTCCGATGATGCCGAATTTTTTCCTGTCCCTGATAAAAAACTTATGATCGAATTTGCCGGTGACAGCATTACAACAGGAGAAGGTCTTGCAGGAGCACCTTGTGAAATGGAATGGCTGCCGTCTTGGATGGCCACAGACCAGAATTATGCCCGTCTTACCGCGCAAAAACTTGCTGCCGATTTCCGCATTATATCGCAGAGCGGATGGGGAATTGTGACAGGGTGGGACAATAATATATACCACACTATTCCCGCTTACTACAGGCAGGTCTGCGGTGTTGTTCCGGGAGACCTTTACAGGCGTCTTGGTGCACATTCTTTATATGATTTTACTGTTCACCCAGCGGACGTCGTTGTAATAAATCTGGGCACGAATGATGAGGCAGCCTTTTCACAGAATGCATGGACCGATCCTTCTGACGCGCGTACATACAAAATGCGGTTGAATGAAACAGGGCTGCCCTGCCGTGAAGACGAAGAAAAGATTTCGGATGGAATAAAACTGTTTCTTCGTACCGTTCACGAATGCAATCCCGCCGCGTACCTCTTCTGGTGTTTTGGGATGTGCAGTGTATCTCTTCTTGCACCGTGTATCCGCCGTGCAGTATCAGAATATAAAATCGAAGACTCTGATCCCCGCGTTGCAGTTGTAGAGCTGCCGTCTATGAACCTTGAAAAAGAGAACGAGCACGGCTCCCGGTGCCATCCGGGACCGGAGACTCATCGGCGTGCGTCGGAAAAACTTACTGCAGCGATAGAATCAGTTATATACGGCACCCGGCAGAAAAACGGTGCTCACGGTGGTCCACTTTCTGAGAATGTCTCTGTCTCTAGAACCGGACGTCAATAACGGTGATGTCGTCGGGAAGCATTGCATTCTGTATCCATGAAGTAACTGTGTGTTCTATCGTAGGACATACATCTTCATCTTTTATACCGTAAAGTTTGATAAAAAATTGTTTTGCAAGATCATCTTCATATCGGGTACCATCGTCATTTTTCATATCGGTAAGACCATCGGTATATAAATCCAGATGAATACCCTTTTTCAGCGGGATGACAGTAAACGGTTGTTTTTGAGCGGTTTCGAGTGTTGTTTTTACTGCTCCGATTCCAAACGGTGGAAGTTCCGGTTTGATGGATGCAAGTTTTCCTCCGGGAGTGGACGGAGACTCTTTGTAAAGCATGTAGGTAATAGTGTGGCCGCAATTGTAGATATACAATTTACTGGTACTCAGATCAACAAAACAAATAACGGCGGTAATGAAGTTACCTGATGGAACTGACTGTTGCAGATACTCATCAAGCAGTGATATAATATATGAAGGATTTGCATCCTTTTTTATGAAGAACGGTAAAGTCTTGAAAAATGAGCCAATTGCAATTGTTAAAAGTGATGCTGCAACGTTCTTGCCTGAAACATCGAAACAGCAGATAAGACTTTTCGAATCAGTCAACGGATACAGCTGGTAAAAATCCCCTCCCAGAGCATTTGCCATTTTATTCCATGCCTGAAATTTATACGGAAGCGTTGCGATTGTTGATACATTTGGAAAATAATTACGTTGGATGAGACTGGCTTTTTCAAGGTCCTGTTCCCGTATTTCTGCAATGCGGGAGAGCAGGTTATCAAGAGAGACGATTCCAAAAAAATTTCTGTTATTAAATACCGGAAAATAAATAATACCATATTTTCTGTTTATGTCAGATACTTTCTGCAGTGTTTTTTCTATAAAATCATGAGCATAGAGAATTATTGTAACCCGCTGAGTATAGTCGATGATGTTTTTTGAAGTAAAGCGCTTCCATGCTGTATTTGTTGCTGCCGCTGCAGTTTTCCTGTCCAAGACTCCGACTACATGATCATATTCTTCGACAGGAACCGCAAACAAATCTTCCTGCTGCTTGAACATATCAATAAGATTTTCTATAGGGCTGTTACCGCTTACTGGTTCAACGTATTTAGCAATTGAACCTATCTGCTTCTGTGAAAAATTATTCTGCAGCGAAGTTATTGCATCATTTTCCTGCGGTTTTTCTGTTTCGCCGGTAAAAAAACTTTCATCAATGAAAGTATTCTCTAAGTCACTCATGCCATTCTCCTGAAAACAAATTACACCTATTATAATACATACTTTCGATTTTGGGTGAAAATTGTACGATTTTTTTTCTGTCTCCTGTAATTATTTAAAAAAATTGCGGTGAAGATTTTCAGAAAAAGGTGGTTTAACTATACCATTTTCGGTAATAAAGCCTGTTATAAGTTCATGTGGTGTTACATCAAATGCGGGATTACGTACCTGCATACCAGTGGGGCCGGTGCGCCGTTCACCGAAAAAGAGCACTTCGTCCGCATTTCGTTCTTCTATTGGAATTTCCCGGCCTGTAGTTGTGTGCATGTCGAATGTAGAAAACGGACAGGCTACATAGAATGGAATATGAAAATAATTTGCAAGGACAGCGACACCCATTGTTCCGATTTTATTTGCCGTATCACCATTTGCCGCGACCCGGTCTGTCCCTGTTATTACCAGATTAATGTATCCCCTGCTCATCATAAAAGCGGCCATGTCGTCGCAGATGAGTGTTACGTCAAGTCCTGCCTGCTGTAATTCCCAGCTTGTGAGACGTGCTCCCTGAAGAAGCGGCCGTGTTTCATCGGCATATATCTTAAACCGGCGGCCTTCATCGAATGCTGTGTACATCGGTGCTGTAGCCGTTCCTATACCTGTAGAACAAAGTGCTCCTGCATTACAGTGGGTCAAAATGCCGGAACCGTCTTTTATAAGATCCTTGCCGTTTTCTCCGATACGCCTGCATAAATTTATATCTTCTTTATGTATGGCAACCGCTTCTTTTTCAAGTTCCGCCCATATTTCTTCAGATTTTCTTGTTCTAATTGATTCTGCTTTTGTAATCATCCGGCTGGTACCCCAGCTGAGATTGACGGCTGTAGGTCTTGCAGAATTCAAATAGGCAGCTTCTTTTTTCATTTCAGCTATAAACTTATCGGACGGTAATGATTGTTTGTCCTGCATACCGAGCAGTATTCCGTAAGCACCTGCAACACCAAGGGCCGGTGCACCTCTGACGCGGAGTTGTTTGATAGCATCCCATACCTGATCAATATCTTTTTGTTTTTCATATACAACTTCTACAGGAAGTTTTGTCTGATCAAGAAAAGTAAGTATACCGTTTTTCCATGAAATAGTTTCAACCATAAATATCTCCCTATAAATTTCTTTTATTATAAGTTAAACAGGTGATAAAAGAAATAGTTCGCTGGATATATGCGGATTTTTGATCAGGTTCTGTCTGTATTGATATCTAATCGAAGTTTATAAGATAAAATAATTATGAGTAAGTACCGGCTGACGTAAGGTTCTGCATCTGTCCTGCATTTACTGCCGCAGCACCGTCGGGATGATTATTGAAAAATACATGGGTTATTTCTGCTTTTACCGCCAGGTTTTCTAAAAGGGGAACTGCTTCTTCGAGTTCCTTTTCTGTGTATGTATATCTGTAGCGGCTGCTGCTATTTATATCAGTGGTGTTTCCCGGATTAACCGCTGATTGAGTGTACCAGCTGCCTGCGTTTCTGCCGTGGAAGCGGATATATGCGCGTTTCCCCGTTACAACAGGGACAAGCGGCGGAAGTGCAGAAATACGAGGCATGTCGCAGAGTACAATACCTGCTTCCCGTTTATTAAGGCCGTCGTATACGCGTTCTGTAAACCACGACGAATGGCGGAATTCGACGACAGAAGGATACCCCGGAAAATTTGACAGCAGGTTATTGAGATATATGCGGTTGTTAACTTCATAGTGGAAGTGCTGGGGAAACTGGAACAGTACGGCGGAAAGTACGCCTCCGTTTACAAGCGGGAGCAGTGCCTTACGGAATAACGCTGCATCCACATTCCATCCTGATCCGGCATTATGTGTAAGTGTCTGAGGGGCCTTTACTGCGAAAAGCATTTTTCCTCCGGATCTGTTCATCATGGAGCGGAAATGTTCTTCCGTGGGCATCTGGTAAAATGTAAAATTTACTTCCAGTGCGGGAAAATGTGCGGCATAGTATGCCAGAAATTCGTTCCGGGGCAGCTTTTCCGGATAAAAAACTCCGCGCCATTCAGGATAATCATAACCGCTTGTGCCGCATACTATTTTTTTATCAGACTGAAATTCCATCATAATACCTCAGGCAGCTCGGAAAACCGTGTTGTATATGACGGAGAGAGAAAAGAGCGCTGCATTATCCATGCAGACGGTGAACCGTCTTCTTTCTCGTCGCAGGTTTTGTTTCTTATGCAGGGATGAATTGTACCGCGTCCGTATTTTGAATTGATTGAGTCACATGCACCCATGACTGCCCGGTATTTTTTCTGTTTATAGTTCTGATTTTCATTAAAAAGGTCATACTGCTTTTCTGTATCTTTCTCAAGGCCTAGAAGACTTACCATAAGCTTACGGTAAGAATATCCGCTTCTGTAAATACTGTGCATAAGTCCTGCTGCGGTTTGAAGTATGGATGGCAGATAGCTTGTTGCACACGGAAGTTTTGTAAGTGCACTGTTGAAGTATTCTCTGTCTTTGTATTCTTCAGTATATGCGCGTGCGGTCATAAGATAAACTGATACAAGTGTACATGCAGAACGTTCTGTTCTCATTCGTGTTACTGCAAGTTGTGTATATTCTGCCAGAGCAGTTTCAAGTTGTGCTATATCAGAGACGCCATGAGCGAATGATTTACTGACGGAAACATTCTGTCTGATTTCAGGCGGCGGAAAGTTGAGTGCCTGAATGCCGTTCAGTTCCTGAACTGTGCGGAATCCGGTAATAGAAAGATATTTTTTTGCCTTGTCCAGTGGAAAGTTTGCAAGATCATATGCAGTATGTACACCGAACCGGGCAAGCATACCAGCCTTTGATGGACCTATGCCCCATACGTCTGCTGCAGGATACTGGGCGAGCGCAGATTCACCGTCTATCTCCTGCCAGTTGCATATACCTCCATATTTTTTGGCAAGCTTGTTGCACATTTTTGCAAGTGTTTTCGTCGGAGCAATTCCGACAGATACGGGAATATGTATCTGTCGCAGTGCTTCCGTACGGAGTTCATCTGCCAGTTCAGTGAATGAGATATTTTTCCAGTCAGGATAAAAAAGAAAACTTTCATCGATAGAGTAGAGTTCTATTTCCGGTGCATACCAGTTGTAGAGCAGATTGAGCCTCATACTTATGTCCGCATACAACGTATAGTTTGATGAGAAAACAGCAACATTTTTTGCTTTATACGCATATTTTTCACGAAAATATGCGTCTCCTCTTTTAAAACCAAGTGAACTGCAGATACTGTCCAGGGCAATTGTAATGCCGTCGTTGTTCGAGAGTACTGCTATCGGCGATTTTCTCAGATCGGGACGGAATATGCGTTCGCACGAGGCATAGAAACTGTTTGCGTCGACATGCATAATCATAAACAGCGTACCACTGCAGTTACTATTCCGAATAATTGTACGACATGGTGATATACTCCGTGTTCATCGGTATACCGGAACTGCCTGCTGTCTGCCGGGTCTGCCAAAAGCTTCACGCAGCGGAAGTTCCCGGACTCAGTACTGACGACTGCTGTTTTTTCTGCAGAGGGATACTCAGAACTGTCAACAACAAGAATATCACCGTACAATATACCGCATAATGTCATATTTTTTCCTGCATATCTCATACAGAAAGTAGCGGCCGGATGTTTTAAGAGCATATTGTTGAAATTTAATGTTTCTTCTTCATATCCCTGTGCGGGAGATGGAAAACCGGTAGTATTCATACCAGTAAGCACTATAATAATGTACAGTATATATGTCAAGATATACTTACAAAAAAAGGCAGCCTCCGGATATACCGAAAGTTACCTTTTTAATATCGGGCTACCGGAATTCGAATCCGGGACCCCATGCCCCCCAGACATGTACGCTAACCAGCTGCGCTATAGCCCGTAGTATTACCTACTATATCAAAAGTAAGCAGTCTGGTCAATTACGGATTGTGATATAACTAATTTCTTCTTCCGAAAAGTCTCAGAAGAGAGAGGAATATGTTGATAAAATCGAGGTACAGTTCAAGTGCTCCAATTATGGAAGCTTTTTTAAATGTTTCTGAACCGTCTGCATATCCTGCAGCTGCGAGCATTTTTTGTGAATCATATGCTGTAAGTCCCACAAAAACGACAACCGTAATAAGGGAAATAGCCCAGTTAAGACCATTTGATTTTAACAGAATGTTAATAAGCGATGCGATAATCAGACCCCATACAGCCATCATGAGATAACGTCCCGCTGAATTAAGATTTTGTTTTGTCCGCATTCCATACACACTCATAGCACCGAACATTCCGGCAGAAGCGAGGAATGTATACATAATGGAAGTGCCTGTATATACGATAAATATGGAAGACAATGTAAGACCGTTAAGAACGGAATAGACGACAAAAGCAACGGAAGCGGCTGTGGTTGAGATTTTGCGGATAGAAGCAGACAGCCACCACACAAGCGCTATTTCGCCGATTGCAACTACCCAGAATCCTATTGCACTGTGACCGAACAGGAATTTAAGTAACGGCATGCTTGTTGCTGTAAGAAATGCACTTGCAGCACTGATTATGAGCGCAAGTGTCATCCAGCCGTATGTGCGTGAAAGAAATTTTCGTTTCTCATCGGCTGCAGAACGGTAGTTTATTGAATCATAATGTTCCATATTATGCTCCTTGGTTTTTCAGCTTTTCTGATAATATAATAAAAAACTACACTATAGTGTTACACTTTTTTTACAGTTTAGTCGAGATGGTACCGGATTGTTGATTTTATCCTGCATTATTGTTATAAGAAATATATGTCGAACCTTATTGATTATATAGCATGGCGCGGAGACATACCTCTTGCGGTTGATCCGTTCAATGACATTGACGCTCTTGTCCTGTGTCAGATTTCGTATCTTGATGCAGGAGGACTTCTTAGTGAAGACTTCAGAAAAAGTATTACGCTTTCAGAGTTAGCTGATTCTTTCCGTTCCGCAGAAGATTTCCTGCGTCGTTCAGATACCGGTGCCATGATAAACAAACTTTCCGTCCAGCTGCTGTTCGATGCAGGAGCTTCAGAACGCTTCGGTTCTATGAAAGTATGCGGTTACAGATCTCTGTTTGATATACAGAAGGAAGAGCAGTTTTCTGCAATTACGTATTTAACCGGTGATAAACATGCATTTACTGCATTTCGTGGGACGGACGACACAATCGTCGGATGGAAAGAAGACTTTAACATGGGGATTCTGGAAACTGTACCCGCACAGACCGATGCCGTCGAATATCTTACCGATGCAATGAAAAATATTCATGCAAAATTCAGAGTAGGTGGACATTCAAAGGGGGGAAATCTTGCAGTTTATGCAGGAGCGGCAGTAGAACAGAAATTCAAGAACCGGATTATAGAAATATACAATAACGACGGTCCAGGCTTCCGCGACGAGACAATCATGTCTGCGGAATTCCGGACAGTCATTCCAAAACTACACTCATTTTATCCCCAGTTTTCAATTGTAGGTATGCTGTTTTCGCATGCCGGTACATATACCGTCGTTGAAAGCGAGCAGACAGGCATTATGCAGCATGATCCGTTTTCATGGCACCTGACACGCAGCGGATTTGTGACGCTTCCTGGATTTGATGCCGCAAGCGAGCATTTTCATGAAACATTCAACACATGGTTCAGAGAATTGCCTGATGAACAACGTTCTAAATTCGTTGAAACATTATTTGACGTGCTTCAGGCGACCGATGCCCGTACAAATTCCGAACTGGAAAGCAACTGGCTCCGGAGTTCTGCAAAGATTATCAGTGCACTTGCACGACTTGACAATAAATCCCGTGAAAATATTATTAAGACTATGCAGCTGCTTTTCCGCATAGCAAGACGCAGTCTGCCAGCAATCCCGAATAGTACATTCGGTTTTTCGTCAAAGACAAAAAAAGATAGTAAATAATAAATGGTAAATACTTTCATTTTGGTATATACTTGAACATATGGAAGACGAAACGATTGCAACAAACAGCCCTGTCGGGCGGCATCTTGATGCAATATCAGAAGATAACGCTGTATCGTATCTTATGTTTAACAGAAAAAGAATCCGTCTTGTCGCAATGATTACAATCGGCCGTGAAACCGATAACGACGTAGTTATCGACAATAAACTTGCAAGCCGCCATCATGCTGTCATCCAGAAAATCCGCGATGTGTATTTCATCAAGGATCATGACAGCACAAATGGTACGTATCTTAACGGTCAGATGATACCGCGCGACAAGTATGTGAAACTCAACCGCGGCGACAAAATTACAATCGGTACGATGACTCTTGTCATTTCCTGATTAAGCTGGTTGTATTGAGTGATCCTTTTTACAAAAAAATACATGCGCTTTATGCAGAACAGCACCTGCCGTCTTATGAAGAACTGCTCAAAATTGCAGACCGGACGGCATCTGTTCTTGAAGCAGAAGACGAGTCGTATTGTCCCTCTGCACGAAACGGGAAACCGGGAGCTTTGCTTGATTTTACGAAACTTCCGGAGCTTCCTCTCATAGTTGTTCCTGATCTGCATGCACGCGTCTATTTCCTTTTAAATGTGCTCGATTTCGTACCTGCAGAAGGTTTTTTTGATAAGTACCTGAAGGGAAAATCTGTGCTTGAGGCGCTGGAACTTGGTGCCGTACGTGTTGTATGTGTCGGAGATGCGCTTCATGCGGAACAGCGTGCGCGTGAACGGTGGCTTGAAGCGTTACAGGATTTTGACAACGGGGTTATCGATGGGAAAGCAATGCGCGAAGAGATGGAGGAAGGACTTACTCTGCTGGAACTTGTTATGACCTGCAAATGCCGTTTCCCTGCAACGTTTCATTTCCTCAAGGGGAATCATGAAAATATAACAAACAGGCATGGTGGTGGAGACTTTCCGTTCTGCAAATTTGCGGATGAAGGTGAAATGGTGATGCGTTTTATACGTCATGTTTACGGTGACGACGTTCTTCATATTATTTCCTATTGTGAAGATATTCTGCCGTTGATTGCTGCTTTTCCGGGGTGTATCATTTCACATGCAGAACCGCGTCGTGCATTTACGCGTGATGAACTTATCAATGCCAGACAGAATCCGGAAGTTGTTGCAGGACTTACATGGACGGAGAATGCGGGAGCAGAGGAGGGAAGCGTCAAGGCCATAATGTGCGGACTGCTAGGCAGTACGGGGCCTGATCATGCAGTTTATCTTGCGGGGCATCGTCCGGTTCCGGGACGATATGCACTGCGTCAGGAGGGGCTGTTTATCCAGTTTCATAATACGGAGATGCAGAATATTGCACTCGTCGTACCGGGGAAGAAATTTAATCCGGATACCGGTATAGTTCCGGTTATTGATGATTATTGAGCCATCAGATTTTTTTAATGTTTTATATAGAAAATGGAGACAGATATGCCGGAATCTTTTCCGCCAATGATTGGTAAGTACAAAATACTCGGAGTAATAGCGCACGGCGGCATGGGCGTCGTATATAAAGCGGAGCACCCGTCGTTAAAACGGTTTGTCGTCATAAAAAAGATGACCGCACGCGGAAATAATGCAAATGCAGAGCGTTTTAAACGAGAAGCACAGATTCTGCTTGATCTGCAGAGTCCGTATATTGTTCATTTGTTCGATTATTTTACAGAAGGCGGTTACCGCTACATGGTCGAAGAACTTGTCGACGGGTTTGCTCTTGATAAACTTATTGCACGGGAAACAATGCTTCCTTCTGAACTTGCACTGCTCGTCGTGCAGGATGCCTGCTATGCATTAAAATGTGCGCATAACAGGGGTATTATACATCGTGACATTAAACCGGGAAATATACTGATTTCAAAACGGGCAGAAATAAAACTTGCCGATTTTGGCATCGCCGGTGAAAAAGAAAAAGAGACAAATGAACCTTCTTTGACGCAGTCGGGAATAGCGCTTGGTACTCCTGCATATATGCCGCCGGAGCAGTATGAGAACAGCAGCAAAGTAGACCAGCGCGCTGATATTTATGCGCTTGGAGTTATGCTTTACGAAATGACGACGGGTGCCAAACCGTTTCCCGGAACGCTTTCTATGGAAACTCTTAATCGTATAAGAAAAGGAAAGTATATCTCTCCGAAGAAAATAGACAGAACAATTCCGAATACGGTGAACTGCCTTATTAAGAAGATGATGCAGCCTAATCCACGTCGCCGTTTTCAGTCCGTCGAACCGATTATTAAAATCGTCCAGCGGTATCTGAGACATTACGATATACATGAGATACGCGTGCAGCTGGCAAAGGCAATTATTTCACCGAAAGCAGTTAAATTTCCCGAATTCGTGCCTAAAGATATAACGAAGCGTAAAGTGTGGCGTGCTGTGTGGATTGCGGCAGCGGCAGCGGTAGTTTTTGCGTTTTTGTGGTACAACGGTTTTATTCACCGTACAATTCTGCGCAGTCTTTTTACACCTGTGGACGTGCAAATGCAGATGCCTGCTTCAACACTGGAAGGTTCAGATCTGCCTGTTCGTGCATTTTTCTTTGAAAACGACGGTGTTGATATTCCCGAAATTGCAGGTTCGCGCCGGATATTTACGGAGCTGAAAGAAAGACAGGCGGATGATCAAAGTCTCTCCCGTCAGACTGTAAAAGTAAGAACATATACAATAAAAACAGTGTTTCTGAAACCCGGCAGTTATCGTATAAAAGTCGTGGCCGGACCGTATGTGTGGTGGAAGTCGTTTTCCGTGACAAAAAAGGATCAGCTTATTCAATGTGATTTTCTAAAAGGTGCCAGTCGTCCGCTTACCGTTAAACCTCATGCATATGATGCAGCAACAGGGGAAGACATTACGTCAAAAACAGCCTTTTTTGTTCTGTATAACGGCTCATGGAGGCTGCTTACTGATATGGGAAATGACAGTATGATTTCGGGAACTGTATGGAAGATAAAAGCGTCATCTCCTGGATATAATGATGAGATATTTTCACTGCTGCCCGACTGGTACCAGGATGAGTTGTTTATTTCAGCAAATCTTATGCATGTCGAAAAATGAGTTTTTCTCCAGAACTTGCCTTATTCTGTATTTAGAGGGTATATTAAATATATGACTAAGAAAGATACAGACATTACTATCGATACAGAAGATCAAAGCATGCAGGTTTCCCGGGACGAAGCTGATGCCTCCCCGGCGGAAAAAGAATCTGCCGGTGATACCGTTGTTGCAAATGCTGATAAAAAAGATAATGGTGACTCAGACAGCAGGGATATACTTCCAGCAGATCAGACTTTGCCGGTAAAATTACTTCTTATTCCGTTGCAGGGACGTCCTATATTTCCGGGTATTTTTACACCACTTATGATAAATTCTTCAGATGATACGAAAGTAATTGATGAGGCATATGCAGGTGACGGCTATATCGGTATCTGCATGCTTAAAAATGAAGCAGAAAATCCATCCATAGACGACTTACATGATGTTGGTACGGTAGCGCGTATCATCAAGAAAATCAACCTGCCGGACGGCGGTCTCAATGTTTTTATTTCGACACTTAAACGTTTCCGTATTCGTAAGGCACTTCATTCATCAGCACCGATAGCAGCTGCTGTCGAATATCTTGACGACCAGGAAGACAATACTTTTGAAGTGAAAGCGCTTACTCGTGCACTTATCAGCGAAATGAAAGAGGTTTCTGAAAACAATCCTCTTTTCTCCGAAGAAATGCGTCTTAATATGGTGAATATCGATCATCCGGGAAAAATTGCGGACTTTATTGCATCAATACTCAATATTGATAAAAATGAACAGCAGAAAGTCCTTGAAATGCTCAATGTACGTCAGCGCATGGAGCAGGTTCTTGTGTACATAAAAAAAGAACAGGAACTGCTGCGTGTCCAGAAAAAAATTCAGAACGAACTTAACGAAAAAGTCGAAAAGAATCAGCGTGAGTATTTCCTCCGTGAAGAAATGAAATCGATACAGGAAGAACTTGGTACTGACGCAGAAGGAAATGAATCCGATTATCTCAAATTCAAGAAGAAAATAGATGAGTTTCATTTTGAAGGTGAAATAAAAGAAACCGTTGAGGATGAACTTGAGAAGTTCAACCTTATGGATCCTAATTCTGCCGAATATATAGGTACGCGCAATTTTCTTGAACTTGTAGCGCAGCTTCCATGGAACGACAAACCTGCTGAAAATTACAGTCTCGATGCTGCACAGAAAATACTTGAGCGTGATCATTTCGGACTTGATGACGTAAAGAAACGGATTATGGAATTTCTTTCTGTACGAAAACTCAAACAGGATGCGAAAGGGTCGATACTGCTTCTTGTAGGACCTCCGGGTGTCGGCAAAACAAGCGTTGGTCACTCGATTGCCGATGCTATGAATAAACCGTTTTTCCGTTTTTCCGTTGGTGGTCTGCGTGACGAAGCGGAAATCAAAGGTCACCGCCGTACATATATCGGTGCACTACCGGGGAAAATCATCCAGGGATTAAAAATTACAAAGACGCGTGCACCTGTATTCATGATAGACGAAATTGACAAGATGGGACAGAGTTACCAGGGGGATCCTGCAAGCGCACTGCTGGAAGTACTTGACCCCGAACAGAATGTTGCTTTCCGGGACAATTATCTTGATCTGCCGTTTGATATTTCCGATATTTTTTTTATTCTTACAGCAAATACTCTTGATTCCATTCCAGAACCACTTCTTGACCGGGCAGAAATTATTCAGCTGCCCGGATATATTGATCAGGAAAAACTGGAGATTGCACGGCGATACCTTATTCCGAAGAACCTCGCAAAGAACGGACTGCAGAAGAATCAGGTGCAGTATACAAAAGAGGCTCTGCTTATGATTGCAGAGGAATATGCACGAGAGGCAGGTGTCCGAAACTATGAGAAATGCGTCGATAAAATTCACCGGAAAATTGTAACCGAACTTATGACGGAAGCCGAAAAGAAAACGTTTGAGGCTGCCGAAAGGGCTAAAAAAGATAAAGATGCTAAAATTGCAGCAGAAAAGGCGAAAGGTGGAAAAATACTGACCCAGGCTGAAATAGACAGGCTTGTTCAGGCAGACCGCGAGCTTACACAGAATGAGATAGACAGACTG
>JBAYAJ010000032.1:0-18611 GCA_041669845.1 Treponema sp. | reverse complement strand
TTTCTATATCGCTCATGCTGCAACCGCTTGATTTCGGTACATACGGTCCGGGGCGTAACAATTTTTTCTTCAGTCTCGGACATATTCTTTTCTCGGTGTACGGATTCTGCAGCATACTTATTCCAGCCTTTCTGTTTACCGCAGCCATGGTATGTATTGCCGGAATATGGACCATACGCAGAGCTATGCGGCTGCTTACTGCCGTCATTCCTTTTTTTACTGCAGTAATAACCGAAAACATCTGTAAATCGATTGCAGAACTGGAAGGAAACACATTTACCGGTATAAAAATCGGAATCACTCTCGGTTTAGGTGCAATGCTCGTTGTAATTGAATTTCTCGGGGCCGGTATCATTGCAGACCGCATCGCAGACAGATCACAACAAAAAAAAGAAAAACAACCGGAAAAAACAGACGATGAAATGCCAATTGATGAAAATGAAAACATTCTTCCCTATGATCAGGACTTTGCCCCTGTAGCTATAAAACCGACAACAAAACAGGAGAATACTACTAATCATACCTCATCTCCCGCGGTAGAAAAACCGGAACCAGCACTTGAAAAAAACTCCGAATCTGCCATAAACGAAAACAAAACTGATAACTTAAATTCCATCTCCGCAATCACAGAGGAAGAATATCAGGCTCTTACCGCGGATACTGCAGATGAAACAACCGGCAGTACAGAAATAGAAGAGTTGGAATGGCCGGCACCTCCTGTTCAATCTGATACAACAAAAGATGCATTCAGCGATGCAAAATTTATAGAAACATTTTCCGATACACAACAGGAAAAAACAGACGACACTGTCTGCAAACAAAATCTGAAAAAGACTGATAACGAAGAAATACAGGATATATCTGAATCAAAAGATATTGAACCGGAAAAAGATGAAAAAAAAGACACAACCTCAGAAATGCAGGAATCCGATACAACAAACGAAGGTTCTCTCGATCCTGATTTTTTCGACATTGACATGAATGAAGCAGACGATGAAGAAGAAAGCGGCATAGCACTTTCTCACATAGCACCGGATACACTGACCGTTCTCGCTGAAAAAGCAGTTCCACAGCCGGCCGTAACTTCTCAAACGGCGGAGGTACAGTCGATAGCAATAGCAGAAGATGTATTCGCAGAAATGGACAACGATATACGAAGAAATTTATCAATTAATAAAATTGCAGAACAAATACCGGCTGTTGGAGGTATAAACGATAATGTTGTTCCCAATAATATCGTTTCTGAAACGAATATAGAAACTGACCACGAAACACAGGAACAATACATTAACACACCGGATACGGCAGATCCAGAAAAAACATCAACAGCTTTACCGAAAATACAACCACAAATAGATATCTCTCTGGTTAAAACACCGGCAGAAAAACCTGTACCGGAAAAAAAAACTTTCAGAATAAAAGGTCCGTATAAAATTCCTACGACTCTTCTTACAGCATACGAAGACGACCAGTACTGGATTATTGACGAAGAAACAAAAAATGCATCGATTCAGCTGAAGGCAACACTCAACGAGTTTAATATCCAGGCTGATGTAACCGGAATTAAAAAAGGTCCTGTAGTTACAATGTTTGAAATGCTTCCGGCTCCAGGCGTTAAACTCAGCAAGATTGCGGCTCTTCAGGATAACATTGCACTCAGGCTTGCAGCAAGCAGTGTGCGTATTGTAGCGCCAATTCCGGGAAAAAGGGCTGTCGGAATTGAAATTCCTAACAAAGAACGCAGCCTTGTAAGTTTTCGTGAAATAATTGAACAGGAACTGCCGGAATTCAAAAAAATGGCCGTTCCGGTCATACTTGGAAAGGATATTCTGGGAAAACCGCAGCTGCTCGATCTTGTTAAAACTCCGCATCTTCTTATCGCAGGTTCTACCGGTTCCGGAAAATCAGTCTGCGTAAACAGTATAATTCTTTCTATTTTATACAAGCGCTCACCGGAAGAAGTAAAACTTATTCTTATCGATCCAAAAATTGTTGAACTCAAACTGTATAATGATATTCCGCATCTGCTGGTTCCTGTAATCACTGAATCAAAAAAAGCATTTCAGGCGCTGCAATGGGCGTTATGCGAAATGGAACGCCGTTATGCACTGCTCGACGGCATGGGAAGCAGAGATATTTCAAATTACAACCGAAAAATAGAAGAAAAACACATTGCAACGGAAAAACTGCCATACATTGTCATCATAATAGATGAGTTTGCAGATCTTATGGTAACAACAGGAAAAGAACTTGAATCAACTGTTGCACGTCTTGCTGCAATGAGCCGTGCAGTAGGCATTCATCTTGTACTAGCAACACAGCGTCCGTCAATCGATGTCATAACGGGTCTTATAAAGGCAAATATTCCGACACGTATTGCATTTATGGTTGCCTCAAAAATGGACAGCCGTATTATTATTGACCAGGTAGGAGCAGAAAAGCTGCTTGGGAAAGGTGATATGCTTTACTCAAGCGCAGTCGATCCATTCCCCATCCGCATTCAAGGTACATTTGTGAGCGATCAGGAAGTAGAGAATGTTGTTGAATATGTAAAAAAATTCGGAGAACCTGAATATATCGATGAAGAAGTCTTTGTTGCAGACGATGAGGAAGGAGCAGACGAAATAACGTTATTCAGTGACGGGGAAGACCCGTTGTACAGTCAGGCTCTTGATATTGTAGTACAGGCAGGCAAAGCGTCTGCATCATATATCCAGCGCAGACTTAAAATTGGATATAACAGAGCTGCACGTCTTGTAGAAGAAATGGAGGACAGGGGTATTGTTGGTCCTGCAAACGGAAGTAAACCCCGCGAAATCATACACGTACCATAAGCATAAAAAAAGCGCAGCCGTAATCAGGACTGCGCTTTTCTGTATCTAAAATAACAGTATTGTATTATTTTGCAGCTTTCATGTATTTCGTAACCACAACAGAATTGTCTGCGTTTGAATACGGAGCAGGTATATATTTATCAGCTTTCCAGTCATTTTCCCATTTATGCCCGTCAATTAAATAGCGGAATTGATATTCTTTTTCTGCATCAAGTACAAGTTTTACTGAAAAAGAACCATCTTTTTCCTTTTTCAGGGGTGTTTCAGTACTACTCCAGCTGTTAAAATCGCCTGCAATATTAATAGTTTTTGCATTCAGCGCAGCATCCGCTAATACAGTGAAAGTAACTGTACATTTCTTCTTGTCCTTTGAAAAGGTCTTTTTTAATGCCATAGAATACTCCTCCATCCTGTTTTTTGAAATAAGACAACCTTGTTCCGAACCTGTTGCTTATTTACTCCAAATAGTATACTATAAGTTCACCGTTTGGTACATACTTTTCCTTTTAAATTTTTATTAGTTGAATTTTAATTGAAAAGTAAAAAAACGCAATATTCGTAAATATTTTTCGACCATTGGAGGAAGAAAAAAATGAATAATGAACATTATCTGTTCACTTCTGAGTCTGTCGGTGAAGGCCATCCGGACAAACTTTGTGATCAGATTTCCGATGCAATTCTTGATGCATGTCTCTCCCAGGATCAGGAAAGCCATGTAGCATGTGAAACATTTACTACTACCGGAATGGTTCTTGTAGGCGGTGAAATTACGACAAATGCAACATTCGATGTACAAAATATTGCACGAACGGTCGCCCGTAATATCGGATATACAAATGCAGCATATGGTCTTGACTGTGATTCTATGGCCGTCCTTAATACGATACATACACAGTCTCCCGATATCAATCAGGGAGTCGTCGGTAAAGGACTTAAAGAATTCAACGGGCAGCAGGGAGCTGGCGATCAGGGAATGATGTTCGGCTTTGCATGCACCGAAACACCGGAACTTATGCCTGCACCGATTATGTATGCACATACGCTGTTACGAAGAGCAACAAAACTCCGGAAAGATCAGACGATGAAATGGTTGAGACCGGATGCAAAAAGTCAGGTAACAATTGAATATGAAGGACATAAACCGGTACGGATTGACACTGTCGTCATTTCTCACCAGCATGATCCAGAAGTGACATACGACCAGATAAAAGATGGAATCATCGAAAACATAATAAAACCGGTTCTTGAACCGACAGGCCTTCTCGATAAAAATACAAAATACTACATCAATCCTACAGGACGCTTTGTTGTAGGAGGACCACAGGGAGATGCAGGCCTCACCGGCAGGAAGATAATTGTGGATACATACGGCGGTATGGGGCGTCATGGAGGAGGTGCATTCAGTGGGAAAGATCCTTCAAAAGTAGACCGCTCTGCCGCATACATGGCCCGCTATATTGCAAAAAACATAGTTGCATCAGGACTTTCCGACCGTGCAGAAGTTGAGCTTGCATATGCCATCGGGGTCCCGTACCCCGTCTCTATTATGGTCGACACATTCGGTACAGGAAAAGTTTCCACAGCGACAATTGAAAAAGCTGTCAAAGAAGTTTTTGACTGTACACCGGCAGGAATCATTAAAACACTTAATCTTAAACGGCCGATTTATGCGGCAACCGCAGCATACGGTCATTTCGGACGAAAAGAATTCAGCTGGGAAAACACAGATAAAACAGAGGCTCTCAAAAGAGCAATAAAATAAACGATATTTCCCGGCTGATTAATTCCGGGTGTCTGTCGTGAAAGAACAGTGCTCATTCTGCACTGTTCTTTTTTTTATTTCCATAGTAGGATACTATAAAGGAGACTCGATAAGACCAGCACACAGGTTCCAAAGATGAAGTTATTAACAAAAAAAGAAATCTGTATCGTCTTCGACCGGTTCAAAAAACAAAATCCCGATCCAAAATCGGAACTTGTATGGAAAAATCCATACACGCTTCTTGTTTCCGTTGTGCTTTCTGCACAGACAACAGATAAAAGTGTAAACAAAGTAACGGAACCACTCTACAAAACAGCAGATACACCCGAACGAATGATAAAGATTGGACAGGAAAAGATTGAAAACTACATCAAATCAATAGGTTTGTATCATATGAAAGCAAAACATGTCATTGCACTGAGTAAAATGCTGCTTTCTGATTTTGGAGGAGAAGTCCCCCATACACGGGAAGAACTTATGCGTCTCCCCGGAGTCGGACGAAAAACTGCAAATGTAGTGCTCAATGTCGTATTTCACCAGCCGACAATGCCCGTTGATACACATCTGATGCGTATCTGTCCAAAAATCGGTCTCGCAGAAGGAACTACTCCTATTGAAGTGGAAGAAAGTCTTGTTTCACGTATTCCAGCGGAATATATGCAGAATGCACATCACTGGCTCATTCTGCACGGCCGGTATGTCTGTACTGCGCGGAATCCCCTGTGCGGGACATGTCTGATAAACGATATCTGCAAACATAATGAAAAACCGGAGGAAAAATAAAATTGGAAAAAACAGTACCCCCTGTACAGGTCACCATGACAACAGCGGCACAGGCTGCACAGCAGCATATTACCCGGCAGAAAGAAACATTTCTGACATGGGCAGAGGATCTTTTCACATGGGAGAACATTTTCAAAATGATCGGAGCAGCTGTTGTTGTTCTGATCATGTGTCTTATTTACAAGCTTGTACTCAATGCAATCAGAAAGACTCCGTCTGTAAAGAATAATATACAGCGCGGGGCAATAATTACTAAAATAGTAAAATATTTTTTCTATACTGTACTGGTTATGTATATTTTAAGCTGTTTTGGCATAAAACTTACAGCTCTTCTCGGGGCTGCAGGAGTCGCAGGACTTGCTGTCGGTTTTGCAGCACAGACAACAGTAAGTAACCTTATAAGCGGTCTGTTCGTCATAAGTGAAGGCGTCATGAAAATAGGCGATATAATCAGCGTCGGTGGAATGACAGGTATTGTTGATTCAATTGATCTGCTCTCCACTAAAGTCCATACGTTCGACAACCAGATGATACGTATTCCAAACGCTACAATTATCAACACAAATTTCCAGAATAATTCTTTTTTTGACAAACGCCGCCTTACGTTCTCTGTCTGCGCGAATTATAACACTGATATACAGAACGCTCTCAACACATTCAGCAAAGCACCTGCTCTCTGCCCCACTGTTCTGCAGGATCCGGCACCGGCAGTATGGATCGATAACTTCGGCAGCAGTAACATCAATATGACCGTTGCCGTATGGTTTAACGCTGCAGATTATCTCAAAACAAAAAACGACATGTTCATTGCACTTATGCAAGTGATGAAAGATGCAGGAATAAGCATGGCATACAACTGTATTGAAATTGCAGCGCATGATGACGGTGGACCAAAAGAAAAGCCGGACGCAAAAAAAAGAACCGCACACAAACCGAAAAAAGGCCGGAATACGACTGCTGAAAAGAGTACAGGAAAACATTGATAAAAATTAACTGAAATTCCACAAAAGATTTCGTATTACTGTTCTTTTTCTGCCGTACGCACATCGTCAAGTGTAAACTGAGCATGCCCTGTCTGACGGGCAATAAGCGCTGCGCGGTTTAAAACAGACTCTATCTTTGCACAGCTGAATCCGTTAAACATTTTCGCAAGAACGGCCGGAGTACATTCCGAAGCAGGATTCTTGCCGTACATATACATTTCGGCAAGTCTGACCCGCGCTTCAGCATCAGGATATGGTACGGAAAAACGGGCATCGAAACGACCGGGCCTGATAAGTGCTTCGTCAAGGGCATGGATGCTGTTCGTCGCAGCAAGTACAAGAATACCACTGTTCGACTGAAAACCATCGAGTTCGTTAAGTAGAGCTGTCACGATACGTGTATTTTCAGTCTCAATTGCGGAACCAGAATAATTGCGGCGGGTACCGATTCCGTCGAATTCATCGATAAATATGACACAGGGGGCATGATGACGCGCCTTGCTGAACAACAGCTTTACCTTTGCAGGTCCGATTGCCATAAACATACTTTCAAAATCAGTAGCTTTTGCAGGTATAAAATTTATTTTTGCTTCGCCTGCAAATGCCCGTGCAAAAAGTGTCTTTCCGTTTCCGGGCGCTCCTTCAAGCAGTATTCCCTTAGGCATACGGACTCCCCGGGACTTATATTCTGCAGGGTGCTGCATTATGTCAACTATCTGCATCATATCGCGCTTCAGGTTATCCATTCCAACAACATCCTTAAACGCAACGCCGGTGTGATGAACAACACGGAACGTATTCGGACTTACAAATTTTCTGAACAACACAAACAGAATCACAAAAAAAACAATATAAAAAAGATAATCAAAAATTTTTGAAAAAACTTCATCAGCATCAATTTTTCCGGTTACCGGAACACCATTACGCATAAGATATTCCTTCAGAAGGGGCGAATCTGGATTTTCCGTCCGGTACTGCACAGAATCACCTTTCTTTGTAAAAACTATTCTGCCGGAACCAACAGAGGCAGACGTTACTTCCCCGTTCCCAACATCCTCATAAAACTGCCGATACGTTACATGTACATCATTCTTCTGTGTCAGTACCGGTTTTACAATTAGATACGCAATGTATACACCAAGCACCGCAAGCAGCAAAACAAACATTCTGCGCGCTTTTATCTTTTTTAAGTTCATATTTTACAAGATACTCTTTTTATATAAGAAAGAAAATAACAAAATGGAGGTAGAAGCAGGTTCTTATATACAAGAGATCCATAAGACATACTGTAATACAAGTTTTGTATCCGACAGAAGCGGCATACAGATTGCCAGACATAGAAAAGTACATCAGTTTGACGTTAATATTAAAAAGCTGTCAGAAATTTTACGACAAAGGAAACCTTCTGAAAAACAGCAGGAACTAATACAATTCCATAATTGCAGAAGGTATTCCGGTCATCATTCTACCCCGATCACGATGATTTTTTCGATCGGAGTGTCGAACATGCGTGCCAATACTATAAACTCGTCTACTGTCGGAAGACTTTTACCCCACTGCCACTTGTAAACTGCCTGTGGGCTTTCAAAATTGAATAAAGACTGCATTTCTCTTACGGAAACACCGGCATGTTCACGCAGCCGTTTTATGTTCGCACCGGTCGCTTTTGTATCTATAACAGGGTATGAATATTTCTTGTTCATGTATAAACCTCCAGGAAAAAATACGCGGACTGACTTTTTGCATCAAATATGATGCATCTGAATAGGAATAAATACGTACCATTCCTACTCCTGTCAGATTCTGTCTTGCAGTTACAAGTCCCAGTTGATTTATGATGTTGTTGGTAAATTTACGCATGTCTCTTGTCCTCCAAAACAGAATATATCAGCGCACAACGTGCTCTGATTTCCGCGAAATCCTCCACAAAGGTTCGCATGAAAATAGTATTATTGTAATATTACTTATACCACAGCTTTTCCGGTTTGTCACGAGGATCCCTCTTATGACGATGTAAACTTATAAGTCAATCAAAACAGCATCATTTTTATGGTACGTAAAAAAAATAGACGCCAGTCATAAACTCGTGTATACTACATATATATATAAAACATGTCAGAAAAAATTAGAAAACCCGGAGAAATCAAACTTCACTGGGGGAAATGTGTTCCTGCAGTAATCATAGCTCTGATGATTTTCTTCGCATATTTAAATTTCATACGCGAATACGGATTTCTGTCTGCCGGGCAGAATGTATTTCCACCTGTAAGTACATTCTACTTTCCGATCGAATATTTTTATATAGATTTTTATGTCTTTTCTATAATATTTACTATTAATATTTTTCTGTTCTTATTTGATGAAAATTTCTATGTCCGGTTTGTATCTTTTTTTGGTGGTATTGCTTCTGCAACACTGCTTGCTTATACATCAGGTGACCTGTTTACCATAAAACTCTTCATCTTCTGCAGCTGGATTCTTTCATTATGTCTCGCCTTACCTAATCACTACAATATTGTGCTGTCTTTTGTAAGCAGTTTATGCTTTTTATCTGCCCAGTATCATCCAAATGCATTAGGTACAATCGATTCAATATCGCAAATGCTTGTTCCCCAGAAAGAAGACATACTGACGCTGGCAGTATACTGTCTTTTAACAGCAGTTTTCTCCTGTATCTATAAGCATGCAGTCATTCAGTGGGCAGAGAATATGGAAACTGCACAACACATAAACATGGTGATGACGCAAATGTCCGTATTTAACCAAAAACTGCAGAATATTGCAAAAACACGCGGCGATGAATCGGCAAAGCAGGAACGGATGCGGATTACTAGAGACATGCACGACAGCTGCGGCTATGTTTTCGTTAATATCGTTGCACTTATGGATGCAGCAGAAAGCAGACAGGAAATGACGCATGAACAAGTAGAAGAAACTTTCATGACCGTACGGAACCTCGCAGCGGACGGGCTTCAGGAAACCCGAAAAACGCTTCATGCAATACGGAATATAGAGAACCCAATTGAAAACAGTATAGATGCCATCTATGATATAAAAAAAATATTTGAACAGGTGACGGGAATTCTTGTAGCTGTCGATACAGGCAATATAAAACATGACTATGGGCGCACGATAGACTCAATTATTATCCATACGATGCAGGAAGCACTGACAAATGCAATACGCCACGGGCGTGCAGAACATATTTTTGTTACCTTTTGGGAAGAAAACAGTATACTCACTATGTCAGTTAAAGACGACGGCATCGGTTCAAAACAGACAGTAAAAGGCATTGGTCTTGCAGGTATGGAAGAACGCCTTGAAAAAGCCAGCGGATCTCTTGAAATTGAATCACCTAAAGAAGGCGGTTTTAAATTAACTGTACATATTCCGCTGACAGGACAGGAGGGAAACAATATAAATGGAGAAACTTAAAATACTGCTGGCCGACGATCAGAGCCTTTTTGCACAAAGTCTGCAGACCTTTCTAAACAATTACGCTCCTGATATGACCGTACTTG
Source organism: Treponema sp. (assembly GCA_041669845.1). Classification (GTDB taxonomy): domain Bacteria; phylum Spirochaetota; class Spirochaetia; order Treponematales; family Treponemataceae; genus Treponema_D. The sequence goes on along the minus strand of JBAYAJ010000032.1, from coordinate 8,728 downwards.
GTATTGCATCAAACGGAAAAGAGGCCTGTGAATTTGTAACCAGAAATATTCCCGATATAATCCTCATGGATGTACGTATGCCGATTATGGACGGTGTAGAAGCCGTAAAACACATAAAGTCAGCAAATCCTTCTGTAAAGATAATCATGCTGTCGACATATGATGAAGATGAATTTGTACGCAACGCAATTCTTGCAGGAGCTTCAGGATACCTGTTAAAAGATATTTCCCCTACAGAACTGATAATTTCAATCCGCGCATTGAATTCGGGAATTATACAGATATCACCGTCTATTGCACGAAAACTGATTCAAAATACCTATGTTGAGAACAAATCGGATACTGAAAAAGAATTTTCAGACAGTCTTGAATGGCTTAAAACATTAACGAAGCGTGAACGGGAAATTTTTGCTCTTATTGCCACCGGTCACGACAATGATGAAATTGCAGATACACTTGGTCTTGCAGTCCAGACTGTAAGGAATCAGGTAAGTACCATTTATTCAAAACTTGATGTAAAAGACAGATTTGAAATAATAAAACTTGCAAATAAAGTAGTACAGTAAGGAATCTGTCATCAGATAAACTATCTGATGACAGCGGATAAAAATATAAATCTGCATGCACTTTATTTTATGGAACCGACAATTCCTTCGACAAACCGCTTCTGCTGTGTAAAGAACAGAATAACTGTCGGAAGCGTCATAATCGAAACACAAAGCATAAGCAGACCGTAATCAGTCGTATAGCCTGCAGTCAGACCTGTTACCAGCAGCGGCAGAGTCTGCATTTTCTGACTCTGCATAACAATCAGAGGCCACATATAGCTGTTCCATGTACCCATAAATGTAACAATTGACGCTGCAGCAAATGTGGGAGACATAATTGGTACATATACCCATACATAAATTTCAAATTCATTCAAACCATCCACTCGGGCAGCCTGTATCGTTTCAATCGGAAATGCTATGGAATTCTGCCGGAAAAAGAAAATAAGAAAGGCTGTAGAAACTGACGGCAGAATAAACCCAAGCGTAGTGTCAAGCAGATGGAACGTACTGAACATTCTGAACAATGGTACCATAATCGACGCAAAAGGAATCATCATTGAAAGTAACAAAATGTTCATCATGATATCCTTCTGTTTATCCCGGTACACCTGGAATCCGTAACCAGCAAGAGAACAAACAATAATACTGAGCACCGTACCACATACAGTCGTACGCAGCGAATTCCAGAAGGCACGTCCCATATTTACGGTTGCAAGCATAGTTTTTATATTCTCTATCAGATATGCGCCGATCGTCAGTTTTCCGCGGATAACGTCAGTACTTTCATTTGTGGCCGCAACAATCATCCAATAAAACGGGAAAACAGAAAGAAGGCAGACAATTATCATAAATATATATTCAAATGTGATTGTAACTTTACTATTTTTTGCTTCCATTATTTTTTGTCTCCTACCTTAATCTGAATGAACGACAGAACAGCGACCATGATAAGAATCATATATGATACAGCTGCGGCATATCCGAACTGCGGATTATATACAAAGGACAATCTGTAAATATACTGGGATATAGTCAGAGTTTCATTACCCGGACCTCCTGCTGTCAGATTCTGAACTTCATCGAACAACTGAAGTGTACCGTTCGTAGACATAACAGCAGTCAGTAAAATTACAGGTTTTAAGAGCGGTAGTGTTATTCTAAAGAAAGACTGCATGGGACTTGCTCCGTCTATACGCGCCGCCTCGTATATACTTGTTGGAATATTTTGAAGACCTGCAAGAAAGAATACCGTATTATATCCCGTCCAGCGCCATGTAATCGTGATAATAATTATTACTTTTGCCCAGACAGGATCCTGCAGCCAGTTTTTTGGTTCAGAAAGAATACCCATCGACAAAAACCATGTATTTACCAGGCCGTCAAGAGCAAAAAGAGATTTAAAAATCAAAGCAGACGAAACGAGTGCTGTCGCACACGGCAGAAAGACCATTGTTCTGAACAACCCTTTATATTTAAGCTTCCTGTCATTAAGAATTGATGCAAGTATAAGCGCCAGAAACAACATGACTGGCACTTGAAAAACAAGATAAATAAATACATTTCTAACTGACGCAAGAAATTTCTCATCATGAAACAAACGGATATAGTTACGTAATCCTGAAAAGTGCAGATTATTTGCCAGACCAGACTGAAGCGAAAGAAGGAATGCCTGTACCATCGGATAAAAGCTCAATACAAAAATCAGTATCGCTGCAGGCATTACAAAGCGCCATCCTGCTTTTTTATATTTCATTTCAAGTGTTTTCTTTCCTGCCATGATGTTTCCCCACATAACAACCGGGCTTAAAAAGCCCGGCATAATATTTTTACTGTAATTCAGAGAATTAATAACCCATCTGGAATTCTACATTCTTTTGAGCTTCCTTTAAAGCTGCATCAATACTTGTACCTGCAATGATTTTTGTCATAGCAACGCCAACGGCATCACGTGCTTCATAATTAAAAACGCCGTACTTAACCTGTGGAATGTGCTTTGAGTATTCAACTATATCAACATAGATTTTCTGATTACCGAAGAATGCAACAGGCTGATTATATGCGTCAGCATCTGCGGCAGGTCCCCATGTCGCAATAGCACCTGACGAAGGAAGAATTGTATTGTACAGCTCTTTACTGCCTGCAAATGTCCTGTTAAGAAAATCCATTGCTACATCGGGATTTTTTGAATTAGCCATGACCATCCAGCTTGAGCCGCCCTGATTCGAATAATTTACTGCATTTTTCACATTACCCATTCGTGGCGTATTAACAATAGTCCAGTCGCCGGCCTGCTCTTTTACTGCACTGATTGAACCGACAAGCCAGCATCCGTTAATTGCAGATGCAACCGTACCGTTATTTATACTCGCGATATATGCATTCCAGTCTGTAACAGTCAGACAAACTCCTGTCTTTATCATTTCAGCATATGTTGTAACAGCCTTCTTTAAAACATCATTATCAGCGACATACGGATTTCCCTTCTGATCAAACAGCCATGTACCCGCACTCTGAAGCATTATCATGATAAGGTCCGGTTCGTTCCCGACATATGAAACAAGAGCGGTACCTGTCTTTGCCTTTACGATTTTTCCCAGCTCAATAAAACGGTCCCAGGTTATATTATCAAAGTCTTTAACTTTAAGACCTGCTTTTTCTATAATGTCTTTGCGGAGGAACGTACATGTTGCGCCGTTATCAAACGGAACACTGTAATTCTTTCTGTTCATTTCTCCATATCCGACTTTAAACTGTGCAAATTTTGAAAGATCAACTTTCCCGTTAACCGGTAAAAATGCTTTTGGATAATTCATCATATTCTTCTGAATTGCATTATCCTGACACAGGATAATATCAGGAAGAGAATCTGTTTTTTTGGCACTTAACGAAGTAATAAGTTTCTGCTGCAAATCAGCCCATGGAGTTTCAACAACATTAATCTTTACATTCGGCTTTGTACGATTATAGATTTTTGCTGCTTCATTCATGGCATAAATATTAAAATTCGGATCCCAGCACCATACGGTAAGTGTTACCGGTGCATTCGGATCCGTCTTCGCTGTTTTTTTGCTGCCCCATGCAAAAATTGTACTGCTGCATACGAGGAATGCAGCCATTCCCAATACTATAGTTTTTTTCATTTTTCCTCCTGCCGGATCAACTCCGGTATCTGTTATGAAAAAGTATAAATCGTCTGGAGCAAAACAAAAGAGATAAAAATACTAGTATTTTTGTACCATTTACTACTTTTTTCTTTGTGGTGTAGTATATATAGTAGTATGTATATTTCAGCATAAATGGAGCATCGTATGAAACGTATATGGGAAAACCCTGAAATTCAGGAAATAGACAGACTGCCTGCCAGAAGTCCGCTTATTCCGTTTACCTCGATTGATGCGGCAGCGGCGGAATGTGCTGCAGGACCGGAATTCTGTTCCATCTCAAAAAGTCCGTATTATAAGAATATCGACGGACAGTGGAAGTTTACGCTGCTTGAATCTCCGGTACAGGATGAAAGCGGAGTGTTTCAACACTGGGAGAACCCTTCATACAGCGTCATGAAATGGAATGACATCACCGTACCCGGAACATGGACACTTCAGGGATACGATCATCCTCATTATACAAATGTCCAGATGCCCTTTACCATGCTGCCTCCGAATGTTCCGGAAAACAATCCGACAGGGTTATACCGGCTTGATACAGAGATGCCGTCTTCATGGAAAGGCAGAAGAATCGTTCTGCATATCGGTTCTGCAGAAAGCTGTACAATCGTCTATATAAACGGAATTGAAGCAGGTATCTCAAAAGATACCCGTCTTCCCTGTGAATTCGACATCACTCCGTACCTTACATGGGACGGATCTTCATGTAAAACGGTTATTGCAATAAAAGTCATACGTTACTCCGATGCGTCGTTCGTTGAAGATCAGGACCAGTGGTGGTTCGGCGGTATCCACCGGAGTGTATACCTTTATTCAACAGAACAATCATACATTGCCGACGTACAGGCGCTTACCAGAGTCGAAACGACCGCTGACGGCAAATCTGATGGCTGTATACCGCTTGTTGTAACGCTTGGGTATGCTGACAATGGGACAGCAACGCGTATCACACAGCCGCAGGTGGAACAAATACACCGTACCGTCAAATGTTCAGTATATGAACTGGCCGGCAGCCGGCAGCCGGCCAGCCCCGGCAGGCTGGCTGCATCAGCAGAGACCTCCGGCTCATACGATTACCGTACAACACTTAATGAAATTCACACCGAAATCAAAATCGATAACGTCAAATTGTGGTCAAGTGAACATCCTTCATTATATGTGCTCGCTGTAAGCCTCTGCGAATGCGGAAACGATGATAAAGCAGGACGTGTTATCGAAAGTACTGCATGCACAATTGGTTTTAAAACAGTTGAAATAACAAACAGAGAACTCCGGATCAACGGAAAAATGGTGTACATACACGGTGTAAACCGTCACGAGCACAGCGAACATCACGGAAAGACACTGACAACTGAAGAAATGGTCCGAGACATACATACGCTCAAATCATACAATTTCAACGCAGTCCGTACGTGCCACTATCCCGATGATGAACGCTGGTACGAACTGTGTGACCGCTACGGTATCTACCTGCTCGACGAAGCTAATATCGAAAACCACGCATTTTACGACTGCCTTGCACGCAGCGATGCATGGTCGTACGCGTACATGACGCGGGTACAGCGTATGGTACGGCGCGACAAAAATCATGCAGCAATTTTCGGCTGGTCGCTCGGAAATGAAAGCGGCGACGGACAGAATCAGTGTGCCTGTGCGGCATGGATACGGCGCGTCGACAATACACGCATCGTGCATTATGAAGGTGCTGTGCGCCCTGAAATAACACAGGGAGCGTACACACTTGACTCTCTTGCACGCGGGAAAGAAATTACCGATCTTATATCGCCGATGTATCCGGAAATCAGTCTTATCGTGGAATATGCTGAAAAATGCTCAGACGAGCGCCCCATTATCATGTGTGAATACTCCCATGCGATGGGCAACGCAAACGGTAGTCTTGCTGACTACTGGAAAGCAATTGAATCTCACCATGGACTGCAGGGCGGATTCATCTGGGACTGGATTGATCAGGGGATTGCGGCAGAACTTGCTCCGGGAAAAAACGGCAGTCCGCAGGGTGGCAAATACTGGAAATACGGCGGTGATTTTGGAGATGAACCGAATGATCACGATTTCTGCATAAACGGTCTTACATTTCCCGATCAGACTCTGAAACCCGCGATGGAAGAATGCCGGTATCTTTTTGCACCTGTCCGGCTGAATGCGGTTCACCCACTGCAGGGAATATTTGAAGTAGAAAACAGATACAACTTTTCAACACTTTCAGAAATTGCACTCAAATGGGAAATACGGCACAACGGCACAACGGTCAAATCAGGCAGAATAAAACTTCCGAAGGTTGGTCCCGGTATAAAAGCAGCCATAAAAGTACCCGCGGTTTCCGAAATGCTCGCCTCGGATACATATGGCGCAGAACTGGTACTGCATACAGAATTCGTATATGCAGAGGATACGCCGTTTACGAAAAAAGGAAATCTCATCCGGGCAGATGAATTTACACTTGCCGAATCGCAGGGCTGGCAGAATTTCGGGCATGTGGTTAAAGTAACCGCAGTAAAATCTGTACAGAAAATAACAGAAACAGCCAAAGATGCAGCACAAAACTTTAAACCAGTACTTTACCGCGCAATGCTTGAGAACGAAGGAGTAAAAGGTGATCTTCCGCACCTGAACGATAAAATCCAACCATGGTGTTTTCTGAACAAACCGACACAGGCCTGGCTTAACAGCGGCATCCAGAATATGACCACTAACCGGCTGAACGGCACGACGTATGAACTTATATCTCCCGAAAACGCACTGAACAAAATAAAATTCGGCACATGCAGATACACGGTAAAACAATGTTCCGCACCTGACGGGAGCAGTGCTCTTCAGGTTGATGCAGTGTTTACGCTCACCGATGCACTTCCGGAATATCCAAGAGTCGGACTTACGGTTCCTGTCAGCTCGGTGCTCAAAAACGTCCGGTGGTACGGACGCGGACCGCATGAATGCTACAGCGACAGGAAAACAAGCGCGATGCTCGGTATGTATGAAATGAGCGCCGCATCCCTTGAAGTCCAGTACATCGTACCGCAGGAAAACGGCAGCCGCTGCGACACGAAATATGTTGAACTGAGCGGAGACGGAAAATCACTGCATATTCAATCGCTCACTCCGTTCACCTTCAACGTGTCAAAATACTCAATCGACGATTTACTTAAATGCAATCATCCTGCAGAACTCACCGACCTGACACAAGCTGCAGAAAATCCGCACTGGATGCTCACGATCGATGCGGCACACCGCGGAGTGGGAACAGGTGCATGCGGACCAGACACAATGGAACCATACCGTATACGCCCCGGTGTGTACAAACTCAGCATACGCCTGTGGTAATTATTCCCTTATAGCTGGGTACCTGTTTTGATTTTTTCTTCAAACCGCTCGAGCTTTTTTCCCTCGAGCGGATTTTTTTCTCCTGAAAGAACTTTACGAAGCGCATCCATCTCCTCCCCCGAAAAATTCACACCTTCATTCATGTAATTCGTAAAAGAAGCTGTTGCAAGAGGAGCCACCGCCCGGCACATATCAAGAATCACCTTTGCATATTCGCGGATTTCAAGCTGTGCGTGACTGTCAAGACGGAGTTTCAAAAAATGGAACAGATTGTGCAGATCCATTTCCCAATAGAATTCAGTATATAAAGAAAGAGGAAGATTAATGCGTGCTATCTCGCGGGCAAGACCTCCTTCAACAAGTTCCGAATAATTCTTATATGCAGTTTTCTGTCCTTCTGCAAACTGCCTGCGGATATTTTCCGCCTTTTCAGGTGGGAAGGGTTCAGAAGCGCGCCCCTGTTTATTGTCTGTACTCTGGGGGGCAATATTCTCTGACGACGGAATATAAAATTCATCCTTCATAATCGAATAACGCCCAGAAACTTCGTTCATACGTCCAGTACGGTGACGGACCCACTGCCTTGCGACAAAAATCGGCATTTTAAGGTGAAAAGTCATGGCAACCTGCTCAAACGGAGACGTATGCTGATGCCGCAGCAGATAATCAATAAGAGCATTATCCTGCGATACGGTTTTTGTTCCCTTTCCGTATGAAACACGTGCCGACTGAACAATCCGCTGATCCCCACCGTAATAATCAACAAGACGTACAAACCCTTTATCAAGTACAGAATATTCCTTATCAAGTATTGCTTCTGCAGCGGGAACTATACAATGCGCCATACAAACCTCATGAATTTTTTTTGTTGGTTTTATTTTCTACCGTCTTTTCACTGGCAGGTTTGTCTGTTACCGGAGCAGAATTATCATCGACGACTTCAACATTATCAACAACGATCGGTCTGTTTCTCCACTCGTATAATACATATACTAAACTCACCAGTAGAACGACAACCCCCAGAATACGTATAATAACCATTCCTGCCTGCTGCGGAATAATAAAAAGTATTAAAGCACATATAATAGAAACAATGGCTTCAACTACATACTGCTTTCGTTCAATACCCGTGTTACGAAGTTTTGCAACCGCATACAATTCAAGTAAAGCAGCAAAAAGCAGGTATGCAGCAAGAACATACAGCATAACAGTCCACATAATTTCAGCGAATCTCAAAGGCAGAATGACAGCCAGTAGACCGATTATAATGCTGATGATTCCACGGACAAGAACAGCTGATTGAAAATCTTTGTCAGAAATAAGCTGTCTGATTTTGATCAGACTGAATATACCGTTTGCAATTGCTTCAACTCCGAGAATAACAACGGCAGCTTTTATACACTTATCAGGCACGATTATCATCAATAGACCAACAACAGCAAGCAGAATTCCAAGCATAAAATTAGTCTTTCTCATATGCATCCTCGTTTTATAACTCATTCAGTATACCCCATATTCTTTGAATAAGGAATAACCTCAGGAGCTTTTCTCATTTTTGTTTTTTGCACTTGACACAATCACATAATTTCTGATATGTTTTATAAGCGTCTTTTGGAGCGATGTCCGAGCGGTCGATGGAGGTAGTCTTGAAAACTATTGAGGAGCAATCCT
>JBAYAJ010000031.1:0-18996 GCA_041669845.1 Treponema sp. | reverse complement strand
GTATACGATCCGTGCTGCGGATCAGGCGGTATGTTCGTGCAGTCGGCAAAGTTTATAGAAAATCATCAGGGAAATATAGACAATATTTCAGTGTACGGGCAGGACTCGAATCCGACGACATGGAAAATGGCACAGATGAATCTTGCAATCCGCGGAATCGACGCAAACCTCGGGCGATATAATGCAGACACGTTCTTTAACGATAATTTCCCCACGGAAAAGTTCGATTACATTATGGCAAATCCGCCGTTCAACATGAGCAGCTGGGGTGCCGACAAACTGATTGACGATCCGCGCTGGCAGTACGGTATGCCTCCTGCAGGAAACGCGAACTTTGCCTGGATGCAGCACATGATTTATCACCTTTCCCCCGGCGGCAGAATAGGTATGGTGCTCGCGAACGGCAGTTTAAGTTCGCAGTCGGGCGGTGAAGGCGGCATCAGGAAGAATATTGTAGACGCCGACCTTGTCGACTGCATTATCGCCATGCCGCCGCAGCTCTTTTACACCACACAGATACCGGTGAGTCTCTGGTTCCTGAACCGCGGTAAAAAGCAGCAGGGAAAAACGCTTTTCATAGATGCGCGGAACATGGGAACAATGCGTACGCGAAAACTCCGCGAACTGACTGACGGTGATATAGCACAGATCGCGGATACGTACAAGGTATTCACAGAGGGGAAGCTCAAAGACAAAGCAGGTTTCTGTGCGGTTGCTTCAACGGAAGACATCTCAAAACAGGACTATATTCTTACGCCCGGGCGCTACGTTGGTATTGAAGAACAGGAAGACGACGGAGAGCCGTTCGACGACAAGATGAAACGGCTTACTTCGGAACTTTCCGGCATGTTCAAAGAATCAGACCGGCTGCAGGAAGAAATCAGAAAGCAGCTCGGCAGCATCGGGTACGAGGTGTAACTGATGGGCGGTACGGAAGAAGCGGAAAGCCAGAACAGAGAGTGGAAAGAATCCTGGCGGGATGAGTACCTCAAATGGATCTGCGGATTTGCCAACGCACAGGGCGGTGTAATTGAAATTGGAAGAAATAATACAGGGGTTGTTGTCGGGGTAAAAAACAGTAAAAAGCTTTTAGAAGATATTCCCAATAAAGTTCACGATACGCTCGGTATTTTTGTTGAAGTCAATCTCTATACGCAGGATACCAAAGACTATATAGAGATTATTGTTGACCGCAGTTCATATCCGGTGAGCTATAACGGAGTCTATTACCGCAGAATAGGCAGTACTATGCAGAAACTTACCGGAGGAACATTGACCGAATTCCTCCTTCGGAAGACCGGCTATACGTGGGACGGAGTTCCGGTCGACAACGTACGGGCAGCAGACCTTGATAAAGAAAGTTTTGATATTTTCCGGCGCGAAGCACTTAAAAGCGGCAGAATGACTTCCGACGATCTGAACATAAGCGACGAACAGCTGCTTGATCAGCTGGGGCTTATTCAAAACGAAAAATTGAAAAAAGCAGCCATACTCCTGTTTCACCGTCGTCCGGAAAAATGGGCGGTTGGTGCATATATAAAAGTCGGCTTTTTTGAAACAGATGCAGATATCCGTTTTCAGGATGAAGTCCGCGGATCGCTGCTTATTCAGGCAGACCGCGTTATAGATTTGATGTATCTCAAGTATCTTAAAGCCGACATCAGTTATGAAGGCGTTACACGGGTAGAAACGTATCCGTTTCCGAAAGCGGCTGTCCGCGAAGCGGTATATAACGCCATGATCCATTCCGACTATACGACCGGCGATCCCATTCAGATAAGCGTTTACAAAGACCGGTTATATATTACAAACGACTGGCTGCAGCCGGAAGGCTGGGACGTCCGGATGATGATGGGAAAGCATCGTTCTATGCAGCATAATCCGAATATCGCAAACACCTTTTTCCGTGCAGGATATATCGAAGCATGGGGACGCGGGATAGAAAAAATGTGCCGGAGCTGTACGGAACACGGACTTCCGCTTCCCGAGTATACGCTGCATCCGCAGGACATGATGGTCTGTTTCAGGACAAAAAAGAATGACGGTATAAATGACGGTATAAATGACGGTATAAATGACGGTATAAATGACGGTATAAAACTTGGGCCCAGAGAAAAATCAGTTTTGCAGTTTATAAAAGAGGACCCCGGGATAACAGCGGCGGGAGTTGCTGAAAAGCTGCATGTAAAAGTGCGTCAGGCGGAACGCATACTTTCTTCGCTGAAAGAAAAAAACGTGCTGACAAGAAGCGGCAGCCGGAAAAACGGGATATGGCAGGTTATTGCAAGCGATAAGGATGGGGAGAGACAGCATGAGTGAGTGGAAGAAAGTTCGGTTGGGAGAGATTGCTGTTTTAGTTTCACGTATTATTTCACTGTAAAAAGGAAAAAAATAATTGCAGAATGCTAATTTTGAAACACAGCAGAAAATAAAATTCCTTCTTTACAGTCTAAAAGAAAATGACTCCAAAATAAACGTCATTGTAAAAGATGAGACAATCAGGCTTACGCAGAAAGCCATGTCGACACTGTTTGAGTGTTCAACTGATAATATCGGCCTTCATCTGAAAAATATTTTTGAATCAGGAGAACTTGATAAATCTTCAGTTACCGAGGAATCCCCGGCAACTGCCACAGATGGGAAATTGTACCACACAGAATTTTATACTCCTGATGCTATTATTTCCGTCGGTTGCCGGGTGAACACTGCAAAGGCAACGCAGTTCCGCATCTGGGCCACAAAAGAATTTGCCGCAAGCGTGAACGAGTTTCTTTCATTCAGAAAATTCAACATACTCGACGGCAAAGGCTCCGTTTCAAAACAGCGGGCAGACCTGAAAGCTGAAGTTGAATACGACGTGTTCAATAAAACCCAGACGATAGTCTCCGGTTTTGACAAGATGGTAAAGATTCTGGAAGAAAAGGGGAAAGTAGAATGAGCGAGTGGAAGACGGTCATATTAAATGATGTGCTTGATATTTTAATAGACTACAGAGGAAAAACTCCTGATAAAAAAACTTCAGGAGTTGCTTTAATAACTGCAAAGATTGTTAAAAATGGTGCTATCGAAAAACCATCAGAGTTTATTGCTGAAGAAGACTATAAGGATTGGATGACACGGGGAATACCAGAAATAGGTGATGTCGTACTAACAACAGAAGCTCCGTTAGGTGAAGTTGCTCAACTCAAATATAATCATGTCGCTCTTGCACAACGCATTATTCTATTACGTGGCAAGAAGAACATTCTCGATAATTCTTTTCTTAAATACTATCTACAATCATATAAAGGACAGCAAATCTTAAAGAATAGAGAATCTGGAACAACTGTAACAGGTATAAAACAGTCAGAGCTTAGAAAAATTGAAATAGACTGTCCTGATTTTCAAACACAGCGACGTATTGTAGACCTGCTTTCCTGTCTTGATGATAAACTGGATCTGAACAACCGCATAAATGGCAATTTAGAGCAACAAACACAGGCAATATTCAAGGAATGGTTTGTAGATCATGCAAAGCCGGAATGGAAGGAAGGAAAATTCACTGATCTTATTGATATCCTAGGCGGTGGTACTCCCGGAACGAACGAAGTTTCATACTGGAATGGCACGATACCCTTTTTTACGCCCAAAGATGTATCAACAAGCTGTTATATATTTTCAACTGAAAAAAATATTACCGAAGATGGATTGCACCACTGCAACAGCAGGCTTTATCCTCCTGAGACAGTTTTTATCACTGCACGCGGTACGGTAGGAAAGGTAGCCATAGCAGGAACTTCTATGGCAATGAATCAGTCTTGTTATGCATTACAGGGAAAAGGGTGTGGGCAATTATTCACTTATTATGAAACACTAAATATTGTCAAAATACTGCAGAATAAAGCCAATGGTGCTGTTTTTGATGCCATAACGACATGTGATTTTGAAAGTGAAAATATCGTAATTCCTGATACTGAAATGCTGACAAAGTTTGAAGAAAAGGTAAAACCGCTGCATACCATGATGAAAAATAATTGTCGTGAAAATATCAGACTAGAGCAGATACGGAATGCGATATTGCCGAAGCTGATGAAGGGAGAAATAAATATATGATCTGGTTAAGAGAACAGATTGAACGGCTTCCCAGCTTTAATCATTTCTCTGATCAAATAACAACAATCGAAAATACTATAGAAAAAAATCCGGCTTTATGCATTGAAACTTCAAAAGCCCTGATTGAAGGTATATGCAAAACTATCTTAGAAAATAAAAAAAAGTCATTTAATTCTGATACTGTGCAGGGACTTGTAAAGCAAACGACTGAAACTCTCGTAGGAGATGAACAAAATTATCATGATAATCTCATAGCATTATGCAGAAAAATTTCTGCTGTTGTACAAGAAATAGCAACCATAAGAAACAATGCCGGTTTCGCATCTCACGGACAGGATATAGATGTACCTCAAATGGACAAAACGTTATCTCTGTTTGTTTCAAGAGCGACAGATCTTATATGCAGTTTTATTCTTGATGTCTACATCAATCAACGTGACAGAAATAAGGACTGTCGTATACACTACGAAGACAATGAACCATTTAACCAGGAACTTGATGATGAAAATCCAATCGGAAGGAAAGATATGATTCTGTCCTTTTCAAAAGCATTATTTCAACAGGACTATGAGGCTTACAAAGAAGAACTATTTGAGTATATGGATAAGATACAATTACTAAAGGAATCGAAGAAAGAGGGATAAAAATGTTAAAGATTGTAGAGGCTTTAATCTCGGATATTTCATCATCGCTTTTAGGTAAATTACGGACAGCGATTAACTCTGTTCCTTCATACGAAACATTTACTAAAACAATAGATATTCCATCACTTCAGAAAGATATGAAAAAAATTATTGAGGAATCTTTTCATGAAACGGCCTCCCTTTATAAACTCAGAGACATTCCTCAGAAAGAATTACGTGAAGCAGTATTTACCAATATTGATCTTCTTTTCAGCTGGTGTATAACTCCTCAAACTGTTTTTAATTCTGATGAAATAAATATTACCAATTATGATTATAAAAACGAACTTCTAATTTTTTTTAAATCATTACACGAACAATTCATTATAAAAAAAGATTTATTTCCGTCGTTTGGAACTATACAAATAAAGTCTTTATTATATGATCAGAATGTAAAATTAGATATGCAAACAGGGATACTGAATATTATTCAGGGGGATGTGTCTGATATACAACATTTATTGGAGTCTCAGAAAATTAATGAACATTGGTCATTTTTTCAGGAGTTTTCCGAAATCGAAAGTAAAATCTCAAATAGGGAGTTTACATCTGCACTCAACTATTTGAATATACTTGAAATTAAAATTTCACAAAATAATAAAATTGACGAAAAAGAAAAATTTTATGAACTATATACCAATGCATATCTGGCAGATGTAAAAAAACAGAAAAGAGCTATTCCATATCTTGAAAAACTCATACGTTATACTGAAAAACCGATTCGAACGATGCAAAGAAAAATTTTGCTGCTGGTTTTGGATGAGAATTATGATAAAGCATTTGAACAAAATAAGAATATGTTGGCTCAGGAACTTTCTGTAAAAGACAGACAATATTTTCTTGAACTTGCAGTAAATATCTACTTTTTAAAAAATCAATTTGAAGAGGCTCAAAAGTTTTTGGATTCAATCAAGACGGAGTTTGAAAAATATTTGCTTTGGCAAATACGCCTATTAATTGCTAAATCTTTATATGTCGAAGCTGCTAATCTTATTGAAAAGAATAATGACTTTTTTACAGAATCCTATAACAAAAAATTAATAAGAGTTGAGACGTTTTGCTATGCGGCTACTGAGGAATATTGTAGGGATGGTACCAGTGAAGCGAGACAGAAAGAAATTGAGAGTCTTGTTCAGGAATGTAACGATTTATTAGACAAATCTGCCGATGATACAGGAGCAAGAGAAACACTGCTTGTATGCAACGGTTTTTTTTATCGCATGTTACATAATCTCGATAAAAGTTTAGAAGCGTATACAGAACTTGAAAGGATGAACTCAAACAATCCTAATTTTTTACGTAACTATCCATTCGCATTGCTGCTTAAACCTGATAGTACCAACCGGGGAAAAGCAATTATTTACTTTAAGAAATACTTAGATTTGTATCCTCAGGATTCTTTAATCAGAGAAGCTTACTTTCAGGCTCTTGTACAGGATAATCTAAAGCAGGCGATGAACGAAATAGAAAATTTTCAAGAAGATAAGACAACGATAAATGCAAAAATGCAGCTGGCAGAGGCTTATACAAAAAATCTTGATCTGTTGAAAACCGATTCATTCATTTCTACGATGGAGATAAAATATTCCGGGCACTGGGCGATATTAACGGCAAGGGGTGATTATTTTTGTGCGAAGCAAGAGATAGAAAAAGCTCTTTGTTTTTATAGAGAGGCTTTGGAAAAAGGACCTGATATGATTCACAGACTCGATTTAATTAATAAAATTGTCTCTATAGATTTGATGGTCCCAAATCAGATAAATGTTAATGAATGTATAAAGCTTTTTAATAGTATACAAAATGAATATGAACTATTGGTCACTTTTGGGCATAAATATATTTATGCCCTTATAGCTGGTGGTAATATATCATATGCTGTTCAACAGATAAAAAAAATGCGAAAATATGGTTTGCTTACTCCAGATATTATCCGAGAACAGATTTGGTGTAATTACAGTGATCAAAATTATCAGTCAGTAATTGAATTAACAAATGAGCTAAAAAAATATGAATTACTAAATAGCAAAGATATTCTAGTATATATCATTTCACAACTAGCGATCGGAAAAGCAGAAGAAAGTAGTGCAGCTTTTGACTTACTACCGGAGCCGGAAACAGAGCAAGAATTTATAATTAGACAAAACCTGGTTCGTACTCTAGGCAATAGGGAGAAAGAACTGGAAATAGCTCATAACGGATATTTAAGATATCCAAACAGTATCCCATTAATGGAAAATTTTATTATGTCCATTTTTTGTACTAAAAATAAAATTTCTGAAGACATCTATACGGATGCAAGAGAGTGCAGAGATAAGTATTTCAAGCTTGACGAAAATAAAAGGCATATAAAAGCTATATCAATTCCTGAAAATGCAGATGGAATGGAAATTCTTAAATGCTTACAACAGGCAATTCCTGTACAAAGATCATTCGACTATATAAAATTTCTGGAAAATAATCATCTCCATATCTCTTTCTTAGCTATAAAGAAATTCAATTATTTGTATATATGGGAAAGTTCGCGATATCTGTCTGATATGCATATTTACAGTTCTAACGGTAACTTTGAAGTAATAAGAAAAGAATATGATGCAGCTACAACCGACAAAGCCATTATTGATCTACCATCTTTAGTGACTTGTGCCTATCTCGGTGTGCTGGACTATTTACCAAAGCTTTTTAGTACGATATATGTATCCCAGCAATCTGTAACAGAATTGCAAGAAGTAATTCAGACAAAAACAGATCCGTTGCTACCGAACTGCTATTCGTGTTTTTATTTGTTAAATGAAAATAAGTATCCCGAAAAGCCTCTTCCTTTACAGGAAGAAATTGTAAATATAGCTGTAACATTGAAAGACTTTATAAATAAAAACACCATAAGAATTGTAGGCAGGCAGTTAGAACCTGTCAAACAACTGCCAGCAGAATGGGAAAAAGACTTTCGAAGTTATTCTTTTATTGAAAGTGAAACAATCATATACGGATATGAATCGAATATTCCTATTATGCTGGAAAGCTTTCTGTATCGGGCCTTATTGCAAAGCGACAGAAATGCACCTCCGGTATTTGAAATAGAAAGTGTTTTGAACAGACTGTTACAAGAGAAAAAAATTACACGAATTGAATACATATTATTTGTTTGTAAATTAATACAGTCTGACTATCAGGCAATAACTTTCAATGCTAGATTTTTGTTTATTCTTGTCCAATATTATGGTTTTACCGATTCGAAATATTCAAATAAAATTTTTTCTCTTTTGGAAGCCACAAATGTATACAATAAAAATTGGGCTTTTGAAACAATTCTTATGCCTTTTTTAGCGATACTCTGGAATACATATATTCCGGAAGCGCCCAAAATATTCTGGACGGAAAAAACTCTTTCTGCACTGGCAAAAAGAGGTGATATTCTTTTCTCGGACGTACATATATACATGTCAGTGTTATACAGAATTATTACTATGTATCAAAGTAAAGAATGGCTACGCAAATACTGGAATACGAATGTAAAGCAGATAAAATCAAAATTTGAATCTATAGAGTCAAAAAATGATAATAAGGATATGGTCTGAAGGTTTTTATGTCATCAATTTTTAAATACTATTCCGATAGAAAATTCTTTTTCGATGTTTTTGAATCGAAGAGCCTGTATTTTAACACCTTCAAAAACTATAATGATCCTATCGAAAAATATGCCTTTTTTACCGCTGAAGAAGATGGCTCTTCTTATACTATTTACCCGGAAATGAAACTCCATCGATGTTCAACATGCTGCTTCAGTACCAGCAATCTTAATTATCTGTTATGGTCATATTACGGTAAAAACCATAAAGGTTTTTGCCTAGAAATAAATCTAGATAAGTACATAGAAGCTTCAGAGGATACTAACATACAAAGTATTCAACTCAATGATGAAAAAATTTTTGGATTTTCCGTGATCTACGAATGCCATAGTCCACTGTTCAGCCGAAACAAACTTTTAAAAAATGCCATGACAACAGAACAATTTATTGAATTCTCACGATATAAATATCCGTTTTGGCGATATGAAAAAGAATTCCGATTGTTGTCACTTTCAGAAGGCCCTATAAAGATAAAAATTCCAAAAGATGCCATCAAAGGCGTAACTTATGGTCTTGAAACAAATAAAAAAGATATAGAATATATTGATTCAAAATTGACCGAAATCGGATTTAACATTAGGCGTCAAAAAATTACCACATTTGATACATATACCGGGCAACTGGTGATATAACTACAAAGATAATGATTTTTTTTATGTTGCCAATCGCCTTTTATCGGGGCAAGTATAAAGGTTCTGATTCACCGTAAAAAAATTACGGCAAAAGCTTGCTTTTTGGTCATTCTGTCGATACTATATATACGGAAGCATGTATGTTAACAAAATTCGCAGTTACAAATTACCGGGGTTTCTCTGAAAGGATTGAATGGGATCTTACGAATGCACGGGACTATGAATTCAATGTATTTGCCGTAAAAGACGGTATTATAAAAAACGGTATCATTTACGGTCCGAACGGCAGCGGTAAAAGTAACTTCGCACTGGCTTTGTTTGATATCGTTAATCATCTTACTCAGAATACAAAAAAAACTGACTATTACAACAATTTCGTATATGCGGGTGCACAAAAAAAGCCGGTTATTTTTGAATACTCTTTTCGCTTTGGCAATGATAACCTTCAGTATGTGTACGCTAAAGATATGCAGGGTGTCCTTCTGGAAGAAAAACTGACCGTGAACAATAAAGAATCTTTTAATCACCGGCAGGGAACACTCTCTGTGGACAGCTCTTTTTCCATCGATGAAAAGATGAAAACTAAACTGATTGATACCAATTCCAATCATATATCCATAATAAACTTTTTGCTCACGTCGTTTCCGCTGCCGGACGATCATTATCTCATAAAACTTCAGGATTTTGTAAATTCCATGCTCTGGTTTTGTTCACTTGAAACGCGCGAGTTCATCGGCCTTTCACCTCTGGCTCACGAAGATATGATTCTCTATATCATAAAACAGAATCTTGTAAAGGATTTTGCAAAATTCCTTGAAAATACAAGTGAGCAGCATTTTGATTTTGTTACACCGAAACAAACTGACAAGCGGTTATTCTGCTTTATCGGCGGGATGCCGGAAGATTTTTATTCAATAGCTTCAACCGGTACACATTCACTGACACTGCTTTATTACTGGATTAAACACATGGATAAAGCGTCATTTGTGTTTGTCGATGAATTCGACGCCTTTTATCACTATAAACTTTCTGAACAGGTTTGCAGGGAGCTTTTCAAACTTAACTGTCAGGTATTTCTTTCTTCCCACAATACATCGCTTATGACAAACGATCTGCTTCGGCCCGACTGTAACTTTGTTCTGAAAGACAACAAGATACAGCCTCTGTGCGACTGCACGGAAAAAGATTTGCGGTTTGGTCATAACATTGAAAAACTGTTCCGCGGCGGTACTTTTGACGCATGATCTTATTCATATTTGAAGGCAAACGGCGGGAACCGGAACTGTACAAAACGATGGAATACCTCTTCTTCAGGAAGAAAAATAATATTATTTTTTCTTTCTGCAATAATATATATGTATTGTATCAGAAAATGCATGAAAGCGATTTTACGGAAGACATTGTAACAGTACTCCAGCGGGATTTGCAGGACAGACAGGATAATCCGTTAAAAAAATATATGCGGAGTGATTTTTCTGAAATCTTTTTGTTCTTTGATTACGACTGTCATAATCAGAACCTGAACAAAGGCATTCCTTTGGAAACGACAAATTCCCGTCTTACGGAAATGCTTGCATTTTTTAATAACGAAACGGAAAATGGAAAACTGTATATAAATTATCCCATGGTGGAATCAATCCGCTATACAAGGCAACTGCCTGATCATAACTTCAACTCATATACCGTGTCACTTCCCTCCTGCGCCGATTTCAAGCAAATAACCAATGATTTTTCTTATTATGGTAATCTTGATTTTATTTCATTCAGGTTGAATAAACAGGGAGAGATTAAGGTCCCTTCTCAAAATGCAGCGGGAAAAATAGACGAACTGAAAGCAAATTGGAATGCACTCAAGATACAGCACGTTCTGAAAGCAGTTTTTATTTGTTCGGCGGCTGCTGTTCTGCCTGAAAAGAAAGTTCCCATCGATCAGGAAGAACTTTTTACTGCACAACTTACAAAATATGTGCAACCTGAGAATGAAGTAGCTGTCCTTAATTCATTTCCCATCTTTCTGTACGATTATCTGTAAATTCAAATAGTTGCCCCCTGCAGGACGACAACTATCGTGACACATTCCGTTCATACCACACTATCTCCTCTGCCATATCTGACCACCGGAGTTTTCCGTCTTTCTGAAGTCGTCCGATAACAATGAACGGCAGCACCTGTTGTTTTTTTGCAAACTGATTAATCGCTGTTTCTGAATAATCAGCAGATTTCACAAATGCCGCATATGCATCTTTATCAAGAAGCTGATTTTCTGCAAACGTATCGGCTTTTGTTTCTATTTCACCCGGTTCCGATTCAAAATCGATGAAGCGTTGACGTCCGTCTCCGTTAAGCACATGACCGATTTCATGAAACAGGGTAAACCAGAATATATCCGCCCGTTTTTTACGGAGTGTCATGCACAACAGTGTTTTCCCTTGTTCTGTCCGTTTAAGGAATCCCTGTACCGGAGCTCCGGCAAACGCAGGAATAACGGCAAACGCAATACCGCAGGAAGCGAACAGCGAAGACAGTTTTCGCATACAATTATTCTGCGCTGAAAACATACAGTTCTTTATCTGAGGAAGCAGTTCCCTGAGCTTTTTCTTTTGTTCCGTGTCTTCCTGTTCCGTTACTTCGATTTTTTCAGTCTCAAGTTCACAAATCCGCTGCCATGCAAAAAGTACTTCCGGTATAATGGACACGGACAGCTGTGCACGGTACGCACCGTTATAGGTAAGTGTTCTGATATTCATCAGATTACTCACACCGAGCAGCTTTCTCAGTTCAATAATTTTTGCCGGAATGCCCGACACAACAGAAAGAAGTTTCTGTGTAGTAAGATATGTATTGACTTCTTTCAAAGATTTTGCTACGGTCGCTTCCTCTTCTGAAATAGAATTGAGATCTTCATATTCCAGTATTTCCTTATCATAGTTTGTCTGCAGATTGATCCAGAACGCTGCTTCTATTCCGAGCGCATAGGCAAGTTTCCGGGCAAATGCAACGGAAATATCTTTTTCTCCGTTTATTACCGTACTGATATGCTTCGGTGACATACCGGTTCTTTGTGCAAGCTCAAGCTGCGGCATGCCTCTGTCTTCCAGAACTTCTTTCAGTGTTTCTCCGGGGTGAATAATCATTTCACGGGATAAGCCATTCGTCTTTTGAGCCATGATACTCGACCACTCCTTTAATAATAACCGTATCGCATACAGACAACGATTCCGGAGAAGTGTCGTCTGCCGATGGCTGAATTATCAGCCGCATATTGGCTGATAAACTGACTCCGTAACAATTATAAAATTTTGAACCTGAAAGACTGTGAGGTTTTCCTAATCCGGTCTGAAGATAGGCAGCAAAAGTAGTCGATGCTTTCAACTGGTTCTTCCGTTTCTTTATCATAGCAGCAAGAGGTAATCCGACTTTTTTCTGCATCAGATTTTTCGACCCTCGTACATTATCCATATCACGGAAGAGGTCCTCAAGGTTTGCATCTTCAAATGTTATTTCCACAGTATCTCTCCGGTTCCACTGTTGCTATATCATTTTTGTTACCTGATAGGTAATATATATCATTTTTATGCAAAAGTCAATAACATTACCTGATTGGTAATGTTTTACCTAAAAATATAATGATAACACAGGAAAGAAATAGAATTTCTCTGTATAATTTGTTTTTATTTTATTCTTTTGCACATTCCGCAGGTATCTGCTTCCTGTTTGCGCAGCTGGTATTTTGTATCAAAATCGAGCCATATTTCTGCCGGATCACTCTGCTGCCAGCCGAGTTCATCCATGGCATCCCTGATAACATCTCCCAGTTTCGGATGTTATACTACAATTACAAATTATCTGTAATCCTGCCTTCATAAAGTACCTCTTGTTTCCAATCTTTTGTTGTAGTATCATTTCTATATATTTTAAGGATTTTCGGAGCAGGATGTATGGGAGCGTTTAACGAAGCGGGGTACGAGCAGTCTGTCATCGAGTTGTTTGAACACATGGGCTGGGAACATTTGTACGGACCGGATATTAAACGCGATTACCGCATCCCTTATTACTCAGATTCTTTCGAACGCGCTCTTTCCCGTATAAATCCGTCACTTCCACAGGAAGCCATTCATGAAGCACAGCGCAAAGTTTCTGACCTGGGTACGGGAAGTCTTGAGCAGAAGAATAAACTTGTTACCGGTTTTCTGCAGAACGGCGTACCCGTTTCGTATGTAAAGAAAGGTGAAGAAATCAGTACGCTTGCATATCTTATTGATTATGCACATCCAGTAAACAATTCTTTCCAGATAATCAATCAGTGGACGTATGTGGAAAAAAGCGAAAAGCGGGCGGATATCATTCTGTTTGTGAACGGGCTGCCGCTTGTTCTTGTGGAACTGAAATCTCCGTCACGTGAAAACACAGACGCTTCCGATGCATATCTGCAGCTTCGCAACTATATGCATGAAATTCCTTCCCTGTTCACCTATGTACAGGTATGCGTCATGAGCGATCTGCTGACGTCGAAGGCAGGAACGATTACCTGCAGCGAAGACAGGTTTATGGATTGGAAGACAAAGGATGGTAATAAGGAAAATACGCAGGCGGCGCAGTTTGATACATTTTTTGAGGGGATGTTCAAAAGGGAACGCCTGCTCGATATTATTAAAAATTTTACCTGTTTTGATGAAGGTGAAAAGCAGCTTTCAAAAATACTTGCCGGATATCATCAGTATTTTGCGGTACGGAAAGCGATCGTTTCAACCGTGAAGGCAACGAAAACTGACGGTAAGGCGGGCGTCTTCTGGCATTCGACGGGGAGCGGCAAGTCACTTTCCATGGTGTTTTATGCGCATCTTCTGCAGACTGCACTCAACGAACCGACGATTGTCGTCGTTACCGACCGCAACGATCTTGATAACCAGCTTTTTTCCCAGTTTGCGCGCTGCAGTGCCTTTCTTCGGCAGACACCCGTTCAGGCTGAAAGCCGTGAAAATCTCAGAGAGCTGCTTGACGGCAGGCAGGCTAACGGCATTTTCTTTACAACCATGCAGAAATTCGAGGAATTGGATATGCCGCTTTCTGCACGGCGCAATATCGTCGTTATGGCTGACGAAGCGCACCGCGGGCAGTACGGACTAGATGAAAAAATCAGGACGATGCAAAAAGCCGATGGTTCTCTCGAAGCCCGTGTTGTAACCGGTACTGCGCGTATTATACGCGACAGCCTGCCGAATGCATCGTACATAGGGTTTACCGGTACACCAGTTTCCAGCTCGGACCGCAATACGCGGGAAGTGTTCGGCGACTATATCGATATTTATGATATGACGCAGTCAGTTGAAGACGGTGCTACCCGTCCGGTGTATTATGAAAGCCGTGTTGTTAAGCTCAACCTTGATCCGGAAGTCCTGAAACAGATAGACAGCGAGTACGACGTACTTGCACAGAATGCGGACGAACAGACGATAGAACAGAGCAAGCAGGAATTGTCTCATATGGAATCGCTGCTCGGTTCCGACAGTACAATTGATTCGCTTGTTAATGACATTCTTGATCACTACGAGCACTACCGTGCATCGGAACTGACCGGTAAGGCAATGATTGTCGCTTCCTCCCGCGGTATTGCAATGAAGTTGTACCGGAACATTCTTTCAAAACGACCTGCATGGACGGAAAAAATTGCCATAGTTATGACATCGTCGAACAAAGATCCGGAAGACTGGCACGATGTTATCGGAAATAAGGCGCACCGCGATGAACTTGCACGTCGTTTCAAAGACAACGACGATCCGCTGAAAATTGCAGTCGTCGTTGATATGTGGCTTACCGGATTTGACGTACCGTCGCTTGCAACCATGTATATTTATAAGCCGATGGAAGGGTATAATCTGATTCAGGCAGTTTCGCGCGTTAACCGCGTATTCAAAAATAAGGAAGGCGGCCTTATAGTAGATTACGTCGGTATTGCAGGCGCACTCCGCCGGGCCATGAATGAATATACCGGCCGCGATAAAAAGAATTACGGAGACACAGATATCGGAAAAACGGCATATCCGAAATTCCTTGAAAAACTTGAAGTGTGTCGTAATCTTTTCTACGGATTTGACTATACCGGTATATTTTCCGATTCCCAGCTTGCATTAAATAAAACAATTTCGGGTGGACTCAATTTCATGCTCGACATAAGCCGCACTGATAAACGGGATATGTTCATCAAAGAAGCGCTTATGATGACGCAGGCGGAATCGCTTGCAAAGAGCCTGATCCGGAAAGAAGAACAGCACGAAGCGGCTTTCTTTGATGCTGTCCGTACACTTATTGTGAGAATTACGTACGCAGGAAACGGCAGAAAGTTTTCACTGAAGGAAATCAATGAACAGATTAATAATCTGCTCAAAGCGTCGATTCAGAGTACGGGTGTTATTAATCTGTTTGCAGACAAAGACAGCGATTTTAATCTGTTTGACTCGGCTTTTCTTGAAGAAGTCAGCCGGATGAAAGAAAAGAACGTTGCAGTAGAACTTTTAAAGAGGCTTATTGCCGATCAGGTAAAAATCTACCGGCGGACGAATATCGTACAGTCACAGAAATTTTCGGAACGTATGCAGAAAACGCTTAATTCCTATCTTAACGGGCTGCTGACAAACGAACAGGTTATAGAAGAAATGATGCAGCTTGCAAAGGAGATGGCAGCTGCAAGTCAGGAAGGAAATAAACTGGGACTTTCACACGAAGAACTGGCCTTTTATGATGCGCTTACAAAGCCTGCAGCTATAAGAGATTTTTATTCAAATGATGAACTTATAGCCATTACACGCGAGCTTACAGAGCAGCTGCGTAAAAACCGTACGATTGACTGGCAGAAAAAGGAAACAGCCCGCGCCAGAATGCGGCTCATGATAAAAAAACTGCTCAGGGCGCACAAATATCCTCCGGATGAAATTCCCGGTGCAACGGAAACGGTTATTGAACAGTGTGAACTGTGGACTGACAATACTGATATGACAGACAGGACTGCAGATACGGATGCTGTATATGAAATACCGCATGATACGGATTTACTTGCGGCTTCTCCGGGAACTGTTTAGTAAAAACGGATCTCTTTTCTATCTTCTCATTGATATATATAGCACTGTTCATCATCCTCTGCCTCAAATCTACATCCCCTGAAATACGGCTCCGGTATCAAGGCACAGATACTGAACGGCCCTTCGCCCGGTTGTCAGCGCCACGGGAAGACCGCCGGGTGACTGCAGACGCTGCCCCGCAAAATAGACATTCCGGATACTTTCCGGTTTTGCCGGATACGTCTCCTGTCTGTCCCCTTTTCCCGTAACGGACATCCACGAACCTTTGTACGAACCGAGATAACGTTCATATGTCAACGGTGTCGCCACATCCCAAACCGCGACTTTCCCTGCAATCTGCGGATACTTTTCAGACAGTATTGTAATGAATGAATCTGCAAGTTTTTTCTTTTCCTCCTGATACGTTCCGTTTTCCCGGCATTTTTTCCAGAAATCATAACTGTCGCCCACGATGATAGAAGTGACAGCCGTACACCCCTCCGGAGCGTAACCGTCATAACCTGCGTAATTGCAGATGCCCACAGACTGCTGCACTATACCCCCGCAGGTAAATTCCCTTTCGGGAACAAATTCTATTCGTTCAGGCAGACCGGACAGATCTGCTTCCACGCCCAGTGCGATAAATGTATCGAGCATGGGAACGATATTTTTCCGCATCTTCCGAGTCCACGGTTCATCAATCGGCGGGTCGAATAACGTATCGATTGCGGAAAGCGTATCGCGGGTAACGATGACTGCGTCGGCAGGAACCGTTTCACCGCCGGTAACAACACCGACTGCAGCACCGTCCGACACTTCCACTCTGCTTACGGCTTTACCGTAAATGATTTTCCCTCCGAGTCTTTTGAATTTCTCTGCCATTCTGTTTGCCATTCCGAGCGATCCTCCGACCGGGTACCCACCGTCGCCGGAAGCAAGCGTTGAAAGAGTAAAGACAAGACTGACAGCATTAAAACCGGCGCCTATTATACTTTCCAGCAGCTGCCGGAGCAGCGGGCTTTTGAACCTGGCTGCATATTCTTTAACGGTCAGATCTGAATAAAACGCCATACGAGGGAGTGCAGGCAGCATGGAAAGAAGCATCAGAAAAGACGGGGCAGATTTCTTTTTCATCTGTACGCCTTTTATGTCCATGACGGGCATACTGATTTTCGTAAATTTTTTGAGATCGGCGCACAGCCTGTTTATTTCCTTTCTATCTTCCGGGGAAAGCTCCAGAAAATGCTGACAGAGCTTTTTTATGTCCCTGTACAGATATGCTGTTTTTCCCTCGTATTCAAAAGCCATAAACGGATCGCGGTTATATACTTCGACCGTATCGTCCAGAGCTCCTGTTTCATGCCAGAGCCTGTTCAGCTGTGTTTTCGGAGAGGAACCGGTGAGCCAGTGCATGCCTCCCTCGAACAGATACCCGTTCCGCCGCCAGCTGGTGGAAGCTCCCCCTGGATTTGTACTGCTTTCGTAAATCGTTACGTCGAATCCGCTCTGCAGTGCATAGATACCGGCAGTTAATCCCGATATTCCTGCCCCGATAATCGCAATCTTTTTCATGTTTGTTTTTTTTGATACTTTTGTCATTGAACACCTCCGTTTGCTGCCTCGATAATACCCATAGTTTCTGAAGCCGAATGCGGAGCCCGGTAGCGCAGGAACCGTCCTGTTTGCGCATTGAACCAGAAACCGGCCTTCCAGAACACAGCAAGAAATCCGGTCAGTGAAAGTTTTACATGCACAGCTTTTATGTCTTTTCCGTCGATACTGATCGTTTCCGTTCCCTGTTTTGTTCCCTCGAAATCGTAACAGGTTGCATTGTCAGTCCGAAGCACAGAAACGGCAGGCTGTTTCTGTGCTTCGGACAAAGTTCTCAAGAAAGAGATACTGTTCCTGTACCCACACTGCTGAATCCGGTTTTTTCCTTGTTATTACAGGTGTCCTGCCGGCCATACAGGATTTTATTGACAGGACACCATCGTCAAATGAAGCAGTAATAGTTATCTTTTTATCCTGATACGAGAACTCCCGAGTATGATATGCAGTATCGGTCAGAATCCGGCAATGTGGTGCTGTAATTACAAGACCTGATTCAGATGGTTCGACAGTCTCCGAAAAATATGCAGGTTCACCGGAATCGGGGTTCCCGGATACCGTCCGGTACGTTCGTGTTTCTGTTGAAAAAGCAGCAGTACACACAAGCAGACAATATATGGCTGAACAGATATATAAACGTTTCATGCTGTCTCCTTTGCAATAACGATATGCAATGGAAATGGCAGGAATCGTGCCAACTGAAAATTCATTGAATACCGGTATTTTTCCGGCAAAAAAATACCCGACTAAGGATAAAAAGGAGAAATAAAAAATCCGGAGTACCAGACAGCATCCCCGGACCGGTCTGTCCGATATACGACCAGTTCATTAAAACACAGCAGGAATATGCACCCCAGAAAAAAACCGAAAAACAGGAAGACATGCGGTTCGTTCAGATATTCCGGACGGGGAAAAACAGTATTCATGAAAGAAAGTATACCATACATTAAAACATAAGGTACGGCAGACGGAACATCACCCCCTCTGCACAAATCAACCGTACGGATCGGGGAAGCGGGCACGCCATGCAAGCGGAGCGACGTTCCTCATACGTCTGAAATCCGAAACGAACTTCGCTTCTTTTTTATATCCGCACCGGCGTGCTATTTCATCGACCGGCAGCAGTGTGTTTTTTAAAAGATTTTCGGCAACGGCACAACGCAGACAGACAAGATACCGCATCATGCTTTTCCCCGTTGCTTTTCTAAAAGATGAATATACCCACATTCTCCTGACCCCCTTCGGCAGATGCAGCTTTTTCACCGAGAAATCCGGTTCATTATACGAAATGTGGATTGTG
>JBAYAJ010000030.1:0-19085 GCA_041669845.1 Treponema sp. | reverse complement strand
GGCGGTTATTGCGTTTTGTTCCGTCTATTGCTCTTGACATTTTCTACTCCTCAATAATCAACCGTACGGAAGCATCTGCTTCCTGATTCTTCTTGCTGAAGATTCATCCATAATTCCTGCTTCACGCAGCTGGCGCTTTCTTTTCGGAGAACGCTTTGTCAGAATATGGCGCAGGTTCATTTTCTTGTACTTAACTTTTCCTGTACCGGTAAGCGTATAACGCTTAGCTGCGGACTTCTTTGTTTTCATTTTGGGCATTTGGTTTTACCTCGTTTGTTTTGGCTTTTCCTGAGATTGTCATGGACATAAATTTACCATCCATGACGGCAGGTTTTTCGATTGCGTACGCGGAAGTAAGCCTTTTCAGAACTTCCTGCAGAACTCCATAACCTAAGTCTGTATGGGCAAGTTCCCGTCCGCGGAAACGGATCGTAATCTTTACCTTATCGCCTTCGTCAAGGAATTCCTGTACATGTTTTGCTTTCGTATCAAGATCGCCCGGGCCGATTTTCGGCTGCATACGAATTTCCTTGATTTTCAATACCTTCTGGTTTTTCTTGGAGTCACGGAGCTTCTTCTCCATTTCAAACCGGTATTTACCGAAATCCAGTATTTTACAGACAGGTGGATTCGCATTTGGTGAAACTTCAACAAGGTCGAGTTCTTTGTCTTTTGCCATTTTGAGTGCGTCCAGCGTAGGAACAATTCCTTTCTGTCCGCCCTCATCATCTATAAGTCTGACCTCACGCACACGGATTTGTTCATTAATCCGCAGCCCCTTATTGTTGTTAGTATTTGCCAACGATCCTCCTCGTGTCTGAAAACACGTATTCATGTAACGTATCTGTTATTATATATGAAGTTATGTAAGAATGTCTAGTAGAAGAAAGCTCTAAAAAAGAAGCTGTTGCGTATGTGACGTAAACATGCTATTTTTTCTTTATGTTCTTATTTTTAATTATACTGCTTCCTTCTGTGCTTGCATACAATCTTATCAACTCTGACGATAAAGCTGTAATTCCTGTTGTGCTTACGGGTGTTCTTTCATCTGTATTATTCTGTGCACTCAAAGCATTCTTTTCTTTTATGTATCATATATCTTCTGCTGCGTTTTTACCAAATTATGTATATATACTATTCGGGCAGACTCTTGTTCCTGTTGCGGTTGTTTATCTATTGTTTTTCTTTTTTTCCAGAGATGAAATTTCCTTTCGTATAAAGTCTTATTTTCCGTTAATGTGTTCATTTTATTCTATTTATATGCCGTATCACATCATTGCAGGCAGCAGTTCTGCATATTCTGCGTTTGAATTGTTTTTTAAACCGGTGCTTTACCTGATGATGCTTACGGCATCTTCGTTGTGTGTCCGTTTTGTTTTTCGCTCATTTGGAATGCGTAATATAAAAACGAAAATTATCTGGATTCTGGCATTGTGTGTAACGCTGCTTCTTCCTGCTGCAATTGAAACGCTATGGTTTATGGGATTTCCTGTCTGGGTCTGGCTTTTTTTGGGGGCGGCATATGTTTTTTTTGCTGTTTGTGGTTATATAAACGCATGGAAAGATGACTTACTTATGAAGAATATTAAGATATTTTTACCTGATTTTAAAAAGAACAGGAACCTGTAATTTTAATTTAGTAAACAAAAAAAGCCGCTCACATACAGGAGCGGCTTTTTTTGTTTACTATGATGTTTATTTTGCAGCTTTAATAGCATTCATGCACTCAACCGCATGACCTGCCGAACCAAGAACATCTTTGTTTTTATGTTCATACATTTTTTTGAGTTCGTCTCTGGCTGGTCCCAGATAAAGACGGGGATCGAATACTTCGGGATTCTCTGCAAGAACTCTGCGTACGGCTGCTGTCATGGCAAGACGTCCGTCCGAGTCGATATTGATTTTGCAGACTGCTGATTTGGCTGCCTTGCGGAGCTGTTCTTCGGGAATACCGACTGAATCAGGAATCTTTCCGCCGTATTTCTCAATTTCCTTTACATACTGGACCGGGACTGATGAAGAACCGTGAAGGACAATCGGAAAGCCCGGAAGTTTTTGTTCAACGCCTTTGAGAACGTCAAATGCAAGCGGCGGCGGAATAAGAATACCGTCCGCACTGCGGGTACATTGCTCCGGTGTAAATTTACAGCGGCCGTGGCTTGTTCCGATCGAAATGGCAAGAGAATCAACTCCGGTCTTGCCTACGAAATCCTGAACTTCCTCAGGTTTTGTGTAATGGCTTGCAGACGAACTTACTTCATCCTCGACACCTGCAAGAACTCCCAGTTCGCCTTCTACTGTTACGTAATCTTTCTGGGAATGAGCAAAATCGCATACCTGTTTGGTTAGTTTTACATTTTCTTCATATGGAAGGGCAGAACCGTCAATCATGACTGATGAAAAGCCGCTCTCGATGCAGTCTTTTGCGACTTCGAAAGACGGACCGTGATCTAGGTGCAGAACTATCGGAACGTCACATCCCAGTTCGTGTGCGTACTCAACAGCACCTGCTGCCATATGACGGAGAATGTATTTATCCGCATATGCTCTGGCTCCTTTTGAAACTTGAAGGATGACAGGAGACTTTGTCTCCACGCATGCCTGAATAATTGCCTGCATTTGCTCCATATTATTGAAGTTATATGCGGGAATAGCATAATGACCGGCCATTGCCTGCTGAAAAAGCACTTTAGTATTGACCAGTCCGATCTCTTTGTAACTATGCATAAGGTACTCCTTAAAGGATATCAGAATTTCAACAATAGTACGTTAAAGCGGTGAATTATGCAAGGATGTCCCTGTATATTGAGTAAAACAGTTTGACAAAGAGGGCATCAACAAATATAATAATACATACTGTTATAGATTAAGCAGTATCATCCGATAATAACAATATGGTATTCCGTCTAAGGCGGATGTAATAGTTCAAGGAGTTTTGCATGAAAAAGGGCTTAGTAGTCTTTCTGAATCTTGCTCTGCTTTCTTTACTCTGTATGCCGGCTTTCAGCCAGCCGAGTTCAAGAAGCGTCGAGACGTTCGTAATGGACAATTTTGACAAAGAGGATGGCCACGAATGGACATGGACTGTCAATGCCAGCCGTTTTATCGCTGAAGGATATCCCAAAAGTGGGTATTTTAATGGCATTCCGGAATCGTTGAAGCCGTTGCGCAAAGCAGAAGACGGGGAGCCTAAAGTTTTTGGTGTCAAGACTGCTTTCAACCGCAAGGGAGACAACTGGTTTGAAATTTATCCCGTAAAAGATAGTAAGCCGTATGAGATTCCGTTTATTGGTACCGTTACTCAGCTTGATTTCTGGGTATGGGGTGCCAATTATATGTATTATCTTGAAGTTATGGTTCGCGATGTGGATGGCCGGGTGCATGTTCTTCCAGTAACAAACCTTGCTTTTAACGGATGGCGGAATGTGGTTGTTAATATTCCCGGATGGCTTAATCAGCACTCAAAACTGCGTTCCGGACGTTCCGCAATGACATTTGTCGGGTTCCGTGTACGTACGGATCCTGAAGAGTTTGTAGACGATTTTATGATTTACTTTGATCAGCTCAAATATACAACGAATTCACTTGCTGAAATGTTTGATGGATATGAGCTTAAAGATACCGACTTTGGTAATACTGGTACGCAAACGACTAACCAGACATCTACACAGACATCTTCTCAAAACAGCAGCACTAACGCGGAGGGCAAATAAATGAAAAAGCTGATAATTGCAACTGTTCTTACAGTGGCCGCATGCGGTCTTGTATTTGCTCAGAATTCAAATATTGAAGCACCTAATCCTGAGAATGTCGGCAACGATTCTGCGATGGAAGCTCTTCGTGAGATTTCTGTCGATAAATTCGAACGGGAAGGGGCTTGGAATGTTCATATGTCTCCTGATTATGGTACTATCAGTGCACGTCTTTTTGATGGTAGTCCAGCGATGAAGGAACCTCTCCCGGAAGACAAAGATAAGAAAGATGAAGATACGCAGGTACTTGGAGTAAAGGTTGAATTCTTCAAGCGTGGAGTAAATTCATTTTATATTATGTCTGAACGTCCTCTTCCTATTGAAGGTATTACAAAAACAATTTCTGTCTGGGTATGCGGTCGCAATCAGGCTCATGATTTATATATTCTTGTGCAGGATTATTTTGGTAATAATTTTGAACTGTATATGGGTAACTTGGGATTCAGCGGATGGAAAAAGCTTACGGCTGTTGTTTCACCGTCGTATGACGGAGTGCACGGTATTGTACAGCATAGTGCATATTATGGAGATCGCCCGGGACTTCGTATTCTGGGATTCCGAGTAGACTGTGATCCGATGCTGGCACGTGGTTCATATTATATGTATATGGATGATCTTCGTGCGGTGACTGATCTTTATGATATGGAAAATCATGATGAAGATGATATGGCTGATAATTGGTAATCAATAAAATTTCTTCTTAGAGAGGACTGTCCGGTACTGGGCAGTCCTTTTTATTTGGGATTATTTTGATTAATTCTTGCCATATCATTCAGAGTACTCATTACGCAGTAGCAGCGTGATCTGTTTTTTATTTCCTTAAGTTTAATCAGATTCATTTTATTTAGTACCCATATCATGATATGTGCACGGGATGCCGCTGATGCAGGAAGTGATTTGTTGGTTTTTAGTGCAGCAGACAGTTCCTTCGCAGAGAACTCTGGGAAACATTGTCTGGGTATAAGTTTAAGATAATTTTCTGATGAAGAGAAAGTATGTGTTTTTAGTATCTCATTGAGAGTTTTATCAGTTTTATTCCAGTTTTTCCGGAATCTCCTTCTGCCGTTTTGGGATTGCACCGGTTCGGGGGTATGGATACGGAGTTCTGTCATAGTAATTTCAAGTACATCAAGTGAAAAATTCTTATCAAGGAGTACAGGATATAATCCTGTGAGTTCATCAAAAATGTCATATATAGAACCTTTGACAGGACTCTTTCGTCTTGATATGCGTGTTCCGTCTTTTTCGTATAATTCTATATGTTTTTCAATAATAACAGGGAGTACGATTTTTATTTTTTTCCCGTTTTCCAATACAGCCATTGTTTTTTTTAGAAGTTTTGAAACATTTTTCGTCTGTATTTCTATAACGTTGTCTTCTTTATCGACTATATCGTATATTTTTCCATCCCGTTTTACTTCCGTTCTGCATCCGTCTTTTAGAGCATATATGTCTTTCAATGTTTTATGTAATGAGCTTTCTGAATAAGTGTTAATCATTCATTTTTCTCCGGTACATTTGCTTGTATCCGTATAATATTTTTCAGTTTTATTTAATTTTTTCTACTATACAGTTATATATTAAAAAAGAGAAGAAAAACAGATTTTTCTTATTATCGGATTGTTTTTCCGTTGACATTAGGATATTTTGGCATAAAATGATTATTAAGTGGGAATAAGTGGGAATAAGTGGTAGGCAGTGGCAATGGACATGCTGACAGGTGAATATCGGAACACACTTGACGAGAAGGGACGAATCCTTTTCCCGGCAAAACTGCGGTCCGAGCTTACAGGAAATGTACTCATTGTAACGCAGTCTCTTGACCGCTGCCTGTGGCTTTTTTTACCTGAAGAATGGAAAATTGTATCTTCAAAATTGATGGATTCGGCTTCTCCCTTTAACGAGAAAAACCGTCTTGTGCTTCGCAGATTTATTGCTCCTGCACAGGAAGTTGAATTCGACAGGTCCGGACGTCTCTCAATCCCCCAAAGTCTCCGCGAGTATGCGTCGCTTTCAAAAGAATGTGTTCTGCTTGGTGTAAATAAATACATCGAGTTATGGGATACTGAAAGTTATAAGACGTATCTTGAACAGAGTGAGGCTTCATTCCGCGACGCTGCAGAGGAGCTTGGAACAATAGTATTCTAATCCGGGGGGGAAATGAAATGGAAATTGTTCATACACCTGTTTTGCTTCAGGAATGTCTGGATATGCTAGGTCCTGAAGGTGAACCTTTTGAAGATCACGCAGTTATGTGTGATTCAACACTTGGAGAAGGTGGTCATTCGTTTGCGTTCCTTTCAAAATTTCCAAAACTTACTGTAATCGGCGTTGATGCCGATGCTGATATACAGGAACGTGCAAAAGAGCGGCTTGCGCCGTTCGGAGAACGTATACATTTTTATAACGGCTGGTTTAACGATTTTTACGGATCGTATCCGGCTGAACTGCCGAAACCCGATATTATTCTGTTTGATCTCGGTATTTCAGTATATCATTATGAACGTTCCGGAAGAGGGTTTTCGTTCAGATACGATGAGCCCCTTGATATGCGGCTTGATTCTTCATCAGGAGAGAGTGCGGCTGATATTATAAACAGTATGCGTGAGGAAGAACTGGCGAATCTTATTTATCTCTACGGTGAAGAAAAACTAAGCCGCAGAATAGCAAAGGCTGTAGCGGAAGCACGTAAAGGCGGACGTATAAATTCGTCGAAGGCGCTTGCCGATATAATATATGATGCGGTTCCGGCTTATTATCAGCATGGAGCGATTCATCCTGCAACGCGTACGTTTCAGGCGCTTAGAATTGCTGTAAACAGCGAACTGCGTCGCCTTCCGAAATCCATTCATGCAGCATTCAATGACCTGAATGAGGGAGGAAAAATGGGTGTAATTACATTCCATTCGCTGGAAGACCGCATTGTGAAGAATTATTTCCGGAATCTGGGCAGGCAGTGTGTATGTCCTCCGGAAGTAGCGCGGTGCAGGTGCGGCGGAACGGCTTGTGCGGAAGTGCTTACGCACAAGCCGATTGAACCGTCTGCCGATGAAGTAAAAATGAATTCACCGTCAAGAAGCGCTAAACTTCGTGTCGTGCGTAAATTGCATAATGCGACTGAATATCATCTGTTTGGAGTAGAAGGATACTGAGTTATGGAAAAGAATCATAGACATACAGGAGAAATGATTATTGTTTGCCTCATTGCGGCTGCAATTCCGGCGCTCCTTATCTTTGACGGCATTCAGACCCGCAGATATGAAAATCTTGTTGATGAAGTAAGTGGACTTGAAAAAAAACAGGAAGAACTTGTTCAAGAAAATAAAAAGCTTGTTATTGATATAAGTCTGCTTTCAAGTGCGGACCGTATAGAAAAGATTGCAGAAAACGATCTAGGAATGCACAAAGCTCAATCCGGTGACATAGTCCGTATTGAGATGAAGGGGACAAAAAAATGAACAGCCTGCTTGATTATGATGAGCTGCTGAACGCAGTGAGTGGCAAAGCTGTTGGTTTTGCAGTCTGTGAAAAAAAATTCTATTTCAGTTCTGTGGTGACAGACAGCCGCTGCGTAGTAGATGGTAGTTTGTTTGTCCCTCTTATTGGACAGAATCAGGATGGGCATAAATATATCCCACAGGCTATTGAGAAAGGAGCGACTGCTGTTTTTGTAGCAGCAGACGAATATGAAAAAAAATCACAAAAAATTATGGAACTGGCAGGTGGGCATCCCTGCGTACTTTTTGTTGTAGTTTCAGATACACTTTATGCGCTTCAGGATGCTGCAGCCGCATATGTTGCTAAGTTTCCACGGCTTTTAAAAATCGGTATTACTGGTTCAAGCGGGAAGACAACAACAAAGGAAATGACTGTTGCTGTTTTGAAACAGAAATACAATGTCGTATATAATGAAGGTAATCTTAATTCCGAGACAGGACTTCCTCTTTCCGTTTTTAAAATTAAAAAGGAACATGAAATAGGTGTCTTTGAGATGGGAATGAACCGTGAAAATGAAATAGGTGAAATCGCCGCAGTCTTGAAACCTCAATACGCCCTTGTTACGAATATTGGAACTGCACATATAGGTATTCTGGGAAGCAGAGAGAATATTGCCGGGGAAAAACGTAAAATTTTTAGATATATACCGGAAAATGGTGCCGCTTTTATTCCTTCGTCTGATGATTTTGCAGCTTTTCTTTCAGAAGAAATAAAAGGCTGTATTATTAATTATGGTAAAGATATTCCATCGTCAGAGAGTGGTGTAACATTTATCTCTGACGATGGAATATGCGGAACAACATTCAAAGTAGGCAGCAAAGAGGTGAAGCTGAAACTTCCTGGTATATATAATTATCAGAATGCGCTTGGTGCCGTTGCAATTGGCAGGTATTTTGGTGTAACCGACAATTCTATAAAGAATGCTCTTGAATCATTTATGCCGGTTGCTGGCCGTACAGAGACAGAATCATTTGAACTTCGAGGCGGTACGTGCGTTACTCTTGTGAAGGATTGTTATAACGCCAATCCTGATTCAATGGCGAAGGTACTCACATTTTGCAGTTCTGTTAAAAATATACATCGTCGGATATATGTACTTGGTGATATGCTTGAACTTGGTACGAAATCTGCGGAAGAACATGCAAATATTGGAGCTGAAGCTGTCATGGCATCTCCCGACCAGATTATATTTATCGGTACTGAAATGAAATATGCTGCGGCTGCTGCCAGAAGCGCTGGTTTTACAAACGCCCTGTATATTCCTGGTTCAGATGATAATGCAATGCAACTTGCTGCGCAGTTTCTGATAGACTGTGCTGACACCGGTGATCTGTTGTTGTTTAAAGCGTCCCGTGGTATGCAGTTGGAACGTATTATTCCGCTTATTGGTATTTCGGAGGGGAACTGCAATGGATGATTACCGTTTTCTTGCCGACAATCCCGTGGAGGAATATCACAAAAGCGATATAGGTTTTATTGCCTGTGTCATATTATTATGCGGACTTGGAATATTTGCTCTGTTTTTCTGTTCTCAGAATTTGGCACAGCGCATGTTCAATAGCCCTTTCTATTTTGTTAAAAGGCAGCTTCTCTGTGTCGCTGTCGGGCTTGCAGGTTTTTTTCTGTTCGCTTCGCTGCGTATGACCGTAATCCGGAAATTACTGCCTTTTATCGTAATCGGAACGTTTATCCTTTGCCTGCTTACATTTGTTCCAGGTATCTCTATAGAACGCAATGGTGCACGCCGCTGGTTAAAAATGCCGTTGGCATTTACTTTGCAGCCGTCGGAGTTTGTTAAATTTGCTGTTGTATTGTTTCTGGCCAATTTATTTGACAAGCAGGAACGACTTTACAATTCAGAAGAAAAATCAGTTTTACCTTCCGTAATCGGCTTGTCCCTTTTTTCCTTTCTGGTCTTTTTACAGAAGGATTTTTCGACATGTGTTTTTATTTTCAGTATAGGTTTAATCATGTTTTTTGAATCCGGAGCCAAACTTACATGGTTTCCTCCGGCTCTGCTGCTGATTATACCGTTGTGCATTCTCATGGTCATGCAGGAACCATACCGTATAGAGCGTATTATTGCATTTCTTCGTCCTGATGAAGGAATGCATACATATAACTACCAGAGTATCGCTGCGAAACGGGCAATAAGTTCCGGTGGTTTTTGGGGTACAGGAATAGGTTCCGGCCTTGTGTGGATTAACAGTATTCCGGAAGTCCAGGCTGATTACATTTTTGCAGGCTGGACAGAGGCTATGGGATTGTTCGGCGTTATTATGTATTTAGTACTGCTCGGCATATTTGCATGGAGAGGATACAGATCTTCATTTTACTGTATGAACAGATTTGCCTCTTTTGTTTCGTTCGGTTTTGTCACGATGATTGTTATGCAGTCTTTGATAAACTGTGCTGTTGTTTGCGGCGCTCTGCCGGCAACTGGTATCCCTTTACCTTTCTTTTCGCTTGGAGGTTCTTCCATTATTGTGACGCTTATGATGTGCGGTTTTGTCGTAAATGCATCCCGTTGCAATACGGATGAAGATGCTGATGATTTTGTTAATGATGTACATGGTGATGAATTTAAAATACGTTCTGTCAATGGAGTAACGGTTTATGAGTGATGTAAGCATGGTTGGATTCGGAACACCAGAAAAAAATACAGTAACTTTTGATAAAAAAACAAGAATATTGTTTATAGTGTTTCTTGTTCTCTGTTCTGTATTTTTAGTTGAAATTGTTGTATATAAACTCGTACTGCCGAGTATGGGAAAACCTGAAATAGTATACAGTGGAGAGAAGCAGATTTCCATTGAAGAACTGGAAACATTGATTTCCCCTATGAAGAATCTTAACTGGTTTTCATTCAACCCGGAGGAAGCTGTTTCTATATTGTCATCTGATCCAGCAATTGATTCTGTCACGGTGTCAAAACATCTTCCCAATAAAATTACTATATCAATTGTAGAACGGGAACCTGTTGCAATGACATTCATATCCCTTAACGGAAGAAGTGTCCCTGTCCAGATTGATAAGAACGGAGTACTTTTTTTATACAAAGAAACCGGGCAGCCGGACAGTTCTATCCCTATTATTTCAGGACTTCCTGTCGATCATCTTTCGGAGGGAATGCGTATTCCTGCAAAATATCTTACGCTCATTGATCAGATTGCACACATACAGACATTGCCGCAGAAATATTTTGCTGCAATTTCAGAAATCTGTGTTGTTCCCAAGGAGTATGGTAACTATGAACTTATGCTTATTCCGTCGAAATCCCGGACAAGGGTTTTGACGGACCGCGCATTGAACGAAGATGCATTACAGTATATGATGGTAGTACTCGACGTTGTCAATTCGATTGAGCCAAATGTTTCAGAAATAGATCTTCGTTATGGTTCTGTTTCATACAGTACGCGTTGATTAAGGAATACTGCAGTTATGATTGTTGGTCTTGATATAGGTACAAGTTTTATACGAGTCGCAATAGGTGAACGCCGGGAGGACGGTGGTATTGAGATAGCCGGTATTGCAAACCGGAAATCAGCAGGTCTTCGTAATGGTGTGATTGTCAATATTGAGGATGCGATGACCGCAATAAAAGAGACAATAGAAGCTGCAGAGCAGAATGCAGGAACCGACGTTATTTCATGTGCGACGGGTATTGGTGGAACTCAAATAGAAGGAATGAACCAGAAGGGGGGTACTCCGGTGACTCCTCCTGGAAAACAACCTCGGGAAATTACCCGGCAGGATATTCAGCGTGCAATAGACAATGCAAAAGCTGTACTCATTCCGATGGATAGAGAATTGCTTCATGTTGTTGCACAGAATTTTACTGTGGATGGTGTTTCCGGTATTAAAGATCCTATAAATATGATGTGTGCCCGTCTTGAAGCAGACGTTCATATTATAACGGCTTCTAAAACGACGATTCAGAATGTGCGGACGTGCGTAAGTCGTGCTGGGTACAGCCTTGACGGAGTCATGCTGAAAACTCTTGCAGCAACACAGGCTGTAGTTCATGACGATGAAATGGAACTTGGTTCGATTCTTATTGATATGGGAGCAGGTACGACGGACGTTCTTGTGCTGCTCGGAGGTGCTCCTGTGTGTACAGTATCTATCCCTGTGGGAGGCAATCTTGTTTCGAACGATATTGCCGTGGTAAAAGGGATACCTGTTTCTGCTGCAGAAAAAATAAAAATTGAATCGGGCTGCTGCTGGCTTCCTGGCATCGAAAATGATCAGGAAGTTATTATTCCAGGGGTTGGTGGAAGGGCACCAGAACTTACGACCCAGACAGAACTGTGTCAGATAATTGAACCGCGTGTTGAAGAGATATTCACGATGGTACGCAGTGCTGTTATTCATAATTCGAACATTACGCAGCTTTCCGGTAACATTATTCTTACAGGTGGAGGAGCACAGATGGATGGTGCTGTAGAACTTGCGCAGAATGTTTTTGGTACAACTTCTGTGCGTATCGGTATTCCGGAAAAACTCGGCGGACCGGAAAGTGAATATCGAAAACCAGAGTATGCAACAGCAATAGGGCTTGTTCTTGGGAATAAAAATTCTGTTCAGGAAAGGAACAGTCATAAAAATAAAAAGATCTTTTCTTCAGAAGAGAATGGAAAGAAAGAAAGTTTCTTAATGAAGTTGAAAAAGTCATTTTTCTAAAAAGAAACGGGTCGGGAGGAAAAAATGATGGATTTCTCAGTGGTAAACGAAAACGGAACAACGCTTGATACAGCGAATCCGACAGTCATCAAGGTAATCGGATGTGGTGGCGGTGGTTCAAACGCAGTTAACCGTATGATTGATGCAAATATTGCAAATGTTGAATTTATCGTACTCAATACCGATTTGCAGGCACTTAATTTATCACATGCCGGTAAGCGGATTGCAATCGGTCAGAAGGTTACTAAAGGTCTTGGAGCTGGCGGAAAACCTGCTGTTGGTGAAGAGGCTGCGGAAGAAGATAAAGAGGTGATTACGAATCTTTTAAAAGGTTCTGATATGGTGTTTATTACTGCGGGTATGGGAGGCGGAACTGGTACAGGATCAGCTCCCGTAGTTGCCCGTATAGCACGCGAAGTCGGTGTGCTTACCGTTGGTGTAGTTACAACACCGTTTGAATTTGAAGGTCCTGTCCGTATGCGGCAGGCTCGTGAAGGAATTAAAAAACTGCACGAGAATGTTGACTCTCTTATTGTTATTCCGAATCAGCAGCTGTTAAAAGTTGTCGACAAAAATATGCCGATTCGTCAGGCGTTTCTTGTCGCAGATGATGTTCTGCGTCAGGGAGTTGAAGGTATTTCAAACATCATTACAAAACCGGGAGATGTAAACATTGACTTTGCAGATGTACGCAATGCAATGCTCGGGCAGGGGGATGCTATTCTTGGTGTCGGGATAGGAGATGGTGAAAATCGGGCGGTTGATGCTGCAACAAAGGCTATCAAGAATCCGATGCTTGAAGATACGAATATTGACGGCGCAAAGAACGTTCTTGTAAATGTATGTTCCGGAGAGAATATTTCAGCACAGGAAGTTGCTGAAATTATGAAAGTAGTCACTGCTTCTGCAGATGAAAACGTAAACATTCTGTGGGGACAGGTCGTTGATCCGTCTCTGGATAATAAAGTAAGCGTTACTGTCATAGCAACGGGATTTCATGACAGACGAGATACTATTGCAGCTGCAGCGGATGATGCAGTTCAGGAATCTGTAAAAGACAATTCATTCGTGACCAGCGATGAGTTTTCCGACATTCTTAATGGACGGAGTGCAGAATCTGTTAAAAATACACTTGCCGCAGGTACTCATATACCGGGGCTTTTTGACAATGAGAATATGTCTGCAAAGGAAACGGAGAAGATACCTGCAGGGGTTGCATCGGCAGCAGGAACAGGATCGCTTGGAAAAGCAATTTCAATGTCAGCACCCCACCATACTCAGACCGGACTTAAACCTCCGGCAGGATTCACGGCACGTAACGATCTTTCTCAACCGGCATGCTGGCGTGGTCATGAATTAAACGAACTTTCGCGCACGATTAATCTGCAGGAATGATTCGTTAACAGCATGGCTGAAAAATTATCGATCCCTGTCATACTTTCCGGATTTTATGACGATCTTCTGCTTGTGGAGCGTCATTCCCGACTGACGGCAGAAACATACCGTCTGTCGGTGAACGGATTTCTTGACTGGTGTGTTGATAAAAAAATGAAATTACGTGATGTAAACGTACAGTTTCTTTTGTACTATCTTGTATGGCGGAAGACAAAGGGGTGTAGTGAACTCACTCTTGCCAAAGATATTTCTGCACTTCGTTCGTTCGGATCTTATCTTGAGCGTATTGGAATGTGGAATGAGAATTACGCACTCCTGCTTGACCGGCCGAAATCCACTCGTCCTCTTCCACGGGTTCTTACCGTAAATCAGGTTGAAAAACTGCTTTCAGTTATAGATACTTCCGAACCACTTGGTGTACGGGATGCAGCACTTTTCGAGTTGATCTATTCATGCGGACTGCGTATAAGTGAAGCAGCCGGGCTTCTGATACAAAATGTACATTTGAATGAACAAATTATTCTTGTGTGCGGTAAAGGCGACAAGGAACGTATTGTTCCGTTCGGTGTACAGGCAAAGGAAAAACTTATTTCCTATCTTCAGAATGTCCGGCCAAAACTTGTCAGAAAGAGAGCTGTAGCTGAAGTCTTTGTTAACTATAAGGGCGAACCTCTGTCACGGAAAGGTATATGGAAGCGTTTTCAGAGTTATGAAGCATTGTCGGGGGTACACTCAAAAGTACATACATTACGCCATTCTTTCGCAACTCATTTACTTGCTGGTGGAGCAGATCTTCGTTCCGTTCAGGAGCTTTTAGGCCATGCGGATCTTTCTACTACACAGATATACACGCATGTGGACGATGAACAACTGCGAAAAAACCACGAAAAATATTTTCCCGGGCATGCTGTTGTGTCTGACAAAAAATAAGGGTTGAATTCTGTTGTTTCTCTCTGTATAGTATATTATAAACAGAAAGAGGTATTCCTTATGAAAAAAATGTTCACTGTTTTCATTTCTTCTGTATTTGCTCTTTTCTGCTTTACGTCCTGTGGTGTTTCGAACAGGTCTGTTAAGCGTATGCAGCAGATTGAGGAAGGTGTTTCAAGTCCGACGACAATAGACGAATATAAGGCGGCTGTCAAAAAATATGAGAAACGGGTTGCTGACATAGAACTTGCACAACAGCAGATAGGTATCTGGTACAAAATTCTCGGTTCCCGGTATCTTGACCAGAAGATGTACGGTGAAGCGCTTAAGTGTTATCAGAAAGCAATTGAATTCTATCCTGATAATCAGAATTTGTATTATTATGTCGGTGTATGTGCCGGTTATATGGCTCACTCGGCGCTTGATTATGACGCTGTTGCAAATCCGGAAAAAAAATTTAATTATTTAAAACTGGCCGAATCAGCATATCTTCGTGCTGTTACAATTGAACCGCAATATGTACGGGCAATGTACGGACTTGGAGTTTTGTATGTGTTTGAACTTGATGAAAGTGACAAGGCAATTCCATATCTTGAAAAGCTCCTGACAATTGATAAAGGTCATACTGACGCAAAATTTGTACTTGCCAATGCATACTACCGGTCCGGTCAGATGCAGAAAGCGGCAGATATGTATGATGATATTATAAAAACTACGAAAGATCCCGAGAAGAAAGCTGCTGCTCAGGAAAATAAAAAACAGGTATTGGATTCATCATATGGGCAATAAACAGCCCGATATTCTGCTTCCTCTTTTTGTTTCCGGAATTACATTTCTCACATTTAACGAAAAAAATATTATATTGAAGAATCTTGACAATTCAGACGCGCTTGCGTTACTGTCTATAAAAGACATTTCAAAGATTGTCGGGCGCTCCTGTCGTTCTGACAGCTGGAACGGACGAGACAATCTTAAGCGTGCCCGTATTGCACAATGCGTCATGGAAGCGTATTCAATTTTACCTCTGTTCAATACTGATGCTGCATATCCTGCGCTTTTGCGTGAAACTGTAAATGCCCCGTTCATGCTGTTTTACAGGGGAAATGGTGGACGCCTGACTGATCATACTGTATCGGTTGTGGGAACGCGCCGGATGACTCCTGAAGGAAAGGCTGCGGCATATTCTTTTGCCTACGATGCAGTTATGGACGGCGTTACAGTTGTTTCAGGACTTGCCAGTGGTATAGACGGTGCTTCTCATAGTGGTGCGGTTGAGGCATGTTTTGATATACGGGAGGCTGGAACCTGCGCACGGTGTGGTGGAACTGTGGCTGTGCTGCCTTGCGGACCGGATACTATTGTACCGGCAAACCATAAGGGACTTGCCGGACGTATCCTTGCAACTGGTGGCTGTCTTGTGAGCGAGTATATGCCGGGTACACCAGTCGAATCATGGAGGTTCGTCCACCGTAACCGTATTATTGCGGCTCTTTCGCCTGCAACGGTTGTGGTTGAAGCGCCGCCCGGAAGCGGGGCTTTGTTAACTGCAGAATATGCGGTCGATTACAACCGGGATGTTATGTTTCATGCAGCTGCGTTTACAAAGAATGCTGCTGAGGTTTCCGCCCGGGTGCGGGCGAAACTTGAGAATGATTTTGCGGCTGGTAAAGCTGCAAGACATAAAGTTGAGAATACGCCGGAGAAATATCTTTCAGATGGGGCTCCGGTAATAAAAGACTATGCTGATTACTGCCGATGCCTTGCCGAGATACCGGGAATGCGCAGTACGATGCAAAAAAATAAAGACGGACAGCTTCCGCTTTTTGACGGAGACTGTTCAAAAGAAGGATGATATGGCTGAAACAACGACTACTACAGATACTGCAGCAGAAAAGAAGGCTGCTGCTCCTGCAGCAAAGAAGACTTCTTCAAAGTTAAAAAAAGCACAATCAACTCTTGTTATTGTAGAGTCACCTGCAAAGGCCCATACAATTGAAAAATATCTGGGACCTGGATATACGGTAAAAGCTTCAATGGGACACCTTATAGATTTGCCGAAGTCCCGTCTTGCAATCGATGTTGAACATGAATTTCAGCCTGAATATATAACCGTGCGGGGAAGAGCAAAATTGCTCAAAGAACTTCAGCACGATGCAAAAAAAGCCGACAAGGTCCTTCTGGCAAGTGATAACGATCG
Source organism: Treponema sp. (assembly GCA_041669845.1). GTDB lineage: Bacteria > Spirochaetota > Spirochaetia > Treponematales > Treponemataceae > Treponema_D. Next base: position 2,630 of record JBAYAJ010000030.1, on the reverse strand, counting down.
GGAAGGAGAAGCAATTGCATGGCATTTGAATAATGCATTAAAGACCAGAACGACTGCTCCCATTAACCGTATTGTATTCAATGAGATTACCCCGGTTGCAATTAAGGAAGCCGTACTGCATCCGGGAAATATAATCGAAAGCAAAGTAAATGCTCAGAAAGCCCGCCGTGTACTTGATCGTCTTGTTGGCTATAATTTGAGTCCGCTTCTCTGGAGTAAAGTAAAAAACGGCCTTTCTGCCGGACGTGTTCAGTCGGTGGCTCTGCGCCTTATCAGCGAAAGGGAGGATGAGGTAGAGCATTTTCTACCGGAGGAGTACTGGTCGCTTGATGCAGATTTTGCAAAAGGAAAAACGTTATTTACGGCACAGCTTGTTTCGTATAAAGGTGAAAAAACGGAGTTAAAAAACGAGCAGTCTGTGAACGATATAATTAATCTGATTAAAAGTTCGGAATGTACGGTAACAAGTGTAAAGGACACGGATAAATCTGTTCGTCCAAAACCTCCTTTTACAACATCAAAACTGCAGCAGGCTGCTGCCAACAGGCTTGGATATACATCCCGTAAGACTATGCAGATAGCCCAGCAGCTGTATGAAGGTGTGAACATCGGGACGAACCGTGTCGGTCTTATTACATATATGCGTACAGATTCAGTACGTATTTCGCAGATGGCACTCAGTGACGTCCGCGACTGGCTTTCAAAGAATCATCCGGACGGTCTGCCTCCTGAGGCAATAAAATATGAAGTTGGAAAAGAAGCACAGGATGCGCACGAAGGTATTCGTCCGACATACGTTTCATATACACCTGATTCCATAAAGGAATATCTTACACGGGATCAGCTCCGCCTGTATACAATTATCTGGGAGCGTTTCGTCTCAAGCCAGATGAATAATGCAAAAACCCGGACAACGAGCGTCGAAATTACTGCGGGAGATGCTGTATTTCGTGTCTCGGCTGGAAAAATTGTGGAAAAAGGATTTTATGACGTTATAAAGCTGCTTTCTTCAAAAGAAGACAAAACAGGTAATCTCCCCTCGCTGAAAGAGGGTGAAAAAATTGAATGCAGAAAATTTTATCCTGAGCAGCATTTTACACAGGGACCAGCGCGTTATACTGATGCATCTATTGTCCGCACTCTCGAAGAAAAGGGTATAGGGCGTCCATCTACGTATGCGCCTATAATTTCCGTACTTCTTGACCGTTACTATGTTACCAGAACGAACAAGCAGCTTGTGCCGACTCAGCTCGGTAGAATGATATGTAAAATTCTTGTTGAGTCATTTCCTGATGTCATTAACGAACATTTTACGGCACAGGTCGAAAATGACCTTGATAAAGTAGAGCGGAATCAGCTCGTATGGAATACTATGATAGGAGATTTCTACGCACCGTTTAAAAAGCGGGTAGATGAGGTAATGACGACGCAGGAAAGTATTAAGGGATTCCTTGACGAACCCACTGATAAAATATGCGAAAAGTGCGGTAAGCCGATGATAAAAAAACTTGGCCGTTTTGGTTATTTTCTTGCATGCTCCGGATTTCCGGAATGTCACAATACGCGCTCTATTCCGCTTGCAAAATGTCCGATGCCCGGATGTAACGGTGAAATTGTTGCACGAAAGACAAAAGGCCGTGGAAAGGAATTTTACGGCTGTACGAATTATCCAAAATGCAACTTTATTACGCACTTTAAACCAATCGATCAGTACTGCCCGAAGTGCGGCTGGTTTCTTGTTGAAAAATTCGACAAGAAGAATGGTACGTATAAATCATGCATCAATCCGCACTGTGATTATCTGCATTCAGCCGACGATGCGGTTGCTGCTGATGAAACTGCCGTTCAGGAAAATACTACGCCCGACGACGATCAGGCATAATACATGGATGTGACGGCGACACTTCAATGCTGCGCAGAAGAATTTTTGTTGTATCTTGATGCTGTGAAAGGTCTTTCTGAAAATTCTGTTACGGCATATCGTAATGATCTTTCACATCTTATCCTTTTTCTGGGTGGTGACCGGTTTATTACCAGTGTGACGGCAGAGAATATACGTTCGTGTATCGGAAATCTTTCCAGAGAAAAAAAAGCAGCATCGACAATAAACCGTTTTATTGCGGCAGTGAGAACTTTTTTTGCCTATTGCAGAAGATTTGAGTATATTCAAACTAATCCGGCATTGGAAATCAGAACAATGAGAATGCCCAGGCATTTACCTCGTTTTCTTACCGGTCTGGAAGTAGATGAACTGTGCAACGAACCGGAAAAACATGAAATACTGTGGCAGGCGAGAGATAGTGCTATTATTGAAATGCTTTATTCGTCGGGATGCCGGGTAAGCGAGCTTGCTTCTTTAAAGTTTGACGACATGGCAGAAGATTACAGTTCGGCTGTAGTTACAGGCAAAGGTAAAAAGGATCGTCGTGTGTATTTTGAAGAAGATGCACGAAATGCTTTCAGAATTTATCTTAACGACCGGAAAAAATTATTTGCGGATAAACATATGAACGATACAGTCAGTCAGATATTTGTGAATCAACAGGGAACAGCTCTTACACCACACGGAATACAGTGGATTGTTGCCCGTTATTCGGGACCGGAAGGAACAAATCATCATATATCGCCTC
>JBAYAJ010000029.1:0-19446 GCA_041669845.1 Treponema sp. | reverse complement strand
ATCGACACGGGTATGTCCACGGTGACGCGGGTAGCCGTCGTTTCTGTTCTGCAGGACGGAATTGTCGAACGGGTTCGTTACCACGTTCATTCCGGCCCGCTTTAAAATACCGATAAGTTTGAACGCATAATCATTGTTGTAATTATGCATTGCCGTCGCATGGCTTGCCGTAACACGTCCCTGCAGGCCGCGGTTTATCGTTTCCTTTGCCATCACTTCGATAAAACGCGACTCCGGGTCACCCGTCTCGTCGCAGTGAATGTCTATAAGGCAGCCGTATTTCTCTGCAAGATCAAACGCGCGGATAACGTCGCTCACACCGTCTTCGCGGGTAAACTCGTTATGGGGGATGCCGCCGACTACGCCGCAGCCGGCTTTAACAGCCTCTTCCATAAGTGCGGAAAAAGAGGGATCAGTGAATATGCCGTCCTGCGGAAAGGCTACAATCTGAATGTCTACGAATTCCTTTACTTCTTCCTTCAACCGGAGCAGGGCACGCAGATTGATAAGCGATTTGAGCGTAGTGTCTACGTGGGTACGTATTTTAAGCACGCCGTTCGCAACATACCAGCGTACGGCTTTGCGTGCGTTGGCAAGAATCTCGTCTTCGGTAAGCGTTTCCTTTTCAATACCCCAGTTTGCAATTCCTTCAAGCAGCGTTCCCGTCTTATTGTGCACGGTGCGGCCTTCAAGAAAAACCGCATCAAGATGGACGTGCGGATCAATGAACGGCGGGGATACAAGCTTTCCCTGTGCATCAATTTCCCTTGCAGCAGGAGCAGAAAGGTGCTCTTCAACCGCCGCAATTTTTTTGTCTTCAATACCTATATCGCGCAGTCCGTCAGTTCCGCGCAGATGTGCATTCCGTATAATCAAATCCATATATGTATTCCTCTTGTTTATGTGCAGTATATCATATTTTCAGACTTTATCTTCGCGTCGGTACGGCTGCAGCAGTGCGAGCGGCGCTCCCGACCGTCCCGACATGATCATAAGCGCTATGAGCGTCATAAGATACGGAATAAGCAGGAAGAGATCGAACGGAAGGCTCAGTCCCATATTCTGGAGCCGCAGCTGAAGGCCGTCCATAAGGCCGAATCCGAGTGCGCCGAGCGCTGCAACATACGGGTTCCAGTTCCCGAAAATGACCATCGCGATGCATACCCATCCGCGTCCGCCGACCACTTCGGCAAGAAACATGTTCTGATGTGCAAGCGTCATGAATGCTCCGGCCACACCCATGATACCGGCACCGGAGGTTACACACAGTGTCCGCACCATAGTTACGTGTATTCCCGCAGTGTCTGCGGCAAACGGATTGTCTCCGACAGTACGGACGGCAAGACCGGCCGATGTTCTGTTCAGAAGAAATGAAAGCAGCGGCACCGACAAAAACGCTATGTATGTAAGAACATATTGATTAAAAAAGACGTTTCCTATAAACGGAATCTTTGAAAGCAGCGGTATGGGTACTGTCGTAAACGGATGTACGGTCGGTGGAACCGTAGGAGAGCCGACGACAAGGCGGTATACATACATTGCAAGTCCCGTGCAGAGCAGCGTAATACCGAGTCCTGCCACATGATGACTGAGTCCCAGTTTTACCGTAAGAAGCGACATGAGCAGGCCGAAAATCATACCGACAAGGCAGGCGGCAAAAACACCTGCCCAGAGTGAACCTGTCGCAATAGTTGTCAGGAAGCCGGTAAGTGCACCCATAAGCATGATTCCTTCAATACCCAGATTGAGGATACCCGCTTTTTCCGTAAGTATTTCGCCCATTGTACCGAGCAGTATGGGAGTGGCCATGCGGACGGCCGCTCCCAGAACACCTTCGGTAAACTGAATCATAACTGGTGCACTCATAGAGATTTCCTCACTTTTATGGAATAGTCGCGGAACAGCAGACACACGAGCATAACAATCAGACTCAATCCCTGAATGACACCCGAGATATAGGCCGGAACATGGCAGATGCGGCTCATCGTAGACGCTCCGTTCCCGACTGCGCTGAAAAAAAACGATGCTGCAAGAACACCGAGTGGATTAAGCTGTGCAAGCATGGCGACGACGACGCCTGTATATCCGTATCCCGGAGAAATATCAAGTATCAGCCGGTGCTGTATGCCGAGTACTTCGTTCGCACCGCCAAGCCCCGCAAGACCGCCTGCAATAAGCGCGGTAATTATGGTAACTTTCCACGTTTTAATGCCGCCGAAAAAGGCAACGCGTTCGTTTACACCCACAGCCCGGGTCTCGTATCCGAGTACGGTATATTTCTGGATAACCAACAGTATGGCAACAGCGGCAAGCGCAAGCAGCACACCCAGGTGAAACCGTGTACGGGGTATCAAAACGGGAAACACCAGACTGTCCGCAAAGTTTTTCGTCACCGGCCAGCTCGAACCGGGCATCTGCAGCGGTCCGAACAGAAAAATACCCATAACATGATACATGATGTAATTGAGCAGCAGCGTCGAAACAACGTCGTCGACTTTCAGTTTTGTCTTGAGCAGCGCCGGTATAAGTGCGAACAGTCCTCCGCAGACAAAACCGGTGATGATAAGCAGCGGAATGCCCACGAACGACGGAACGGGAGGAAGTGCAAGCGCCACAGCTGATACGCCAAGCGCGCCTGCAAGAAACTGGCCTTCCGCACCGATATTCCAGAATTTTGCCCGGAACGCAAACGCAACAGACAATCCGGTAAACACGAGGGGAACGGCACCGATGCACGTTTCAAAAAAATTGAACTTCGTGCCGAACGCGCCAAGTACGAGACTTGCAAACGCTTCGTTTATGTCGGCACCGGCAATCCGTATAAGCCCCGCTGATAAAAGCAGCGTGACGGCAATTGCAATAACGGGAAGCAGTGCCGCCTGCCATGGTTTCATAGGTTTACGTTTTACTATATCAAAATGAATCATTATGCAACTCCGCTTATCCACAGTCCGATACGGTTTCTATTGAATGAACTGCGCGCCTGCTCTCCGATGATTCTTCCGCCCGAAATAGCGGCAATACGGTCCGAAACGGCAAACAGCTCGTCAAGATCATCCGAAATCACCAGTACCGCAGCACCGCGCTGTTTTTCAGAAGTAAGACGGCGGTGAATAAAAGCAGCCGCCCCTATGTCAAGTCCACGCGTCGGCTGTGAGGCAACAACAAGGACAGGAGTCCGTTCAAGCTCGCGCGCAAGAATCACTTTCTGAAGGTTTCCCCCCGAAAGGCTGCGTACAACACTGTGGCTGCTGCGCGGATATACGTCGAACTCGTTCATAAGCGCATCGGCGGAACGGGTAATTGCTTTCCTATTCAATATTCCCCGTCGCGAACAGAATTCAGGATTCCGCTGGCGGCCCAGCAGGATATTTTCTCCGACGGAAAGTTCCATCAGAAGCCCCGTACCGATACGGTCTTCGGGAATGCGGGCCATACCCGACTGTATAACTTCCCACGGACTGCCGAATGCCATGTTCTTTCCGTTTATCACGACACTCCCTTTTTCAGGAACGGTAAGTCCGAACAGAATATTGCACAACTCCGTCTGGCCGTTGCCGGAAACGCCCGCAATACCCAGAATCTCACCGCCGGCAGCGTCAAGACAAAAATCATCAAGACGCTTTGCTCCCGTACCGGACACTGCGCACAAACCGGAAATATGAAGGACGGCATCCTTTTTCTGTTCAGATTCCGGCGCAGGTATAAAAACCGGCGCATCATCCTGCGCCTTTCCGATCATAAGCGCGGCAAGTTCCTCCGCGGAAGTTTCCGCCGTATTCAGTTCCGCGGCAAGTTTTCCCCGCCGCAGTACGTACACACGGTCGGTAACGCCGATAATTTCCTTCATCTTGTGCGAAATAAGAATAATGGCAAGACCGTCGTTTACCAGACCGTGCAGCGTGCTGAACAGCGATTCAGCTTCCGCAGGTGAAAGTACCGCAGTCGGCTCATCCATAATAAGCAGTTCCGCACCGCGGTACAGCGCTTTAAGGATTTCCACTTTCTGCTTCTGACCGATGGACAGCGTCCCTACAGAAGCGTCGGGATCAATATCGAAGTGATATTTCTCCATAAGTTTGCGGACATCTTTCCGCGCTTTCTTAAAATTGAGCAGAAAGTCGGTATGTCCGTACGGTCCCGTCATGAGGTTTTTCAGGACAGATAATCCGGGAATCAGCGTAAAATGCTGGTGGATCATGCCGACCCCTTCCTTTATAGCGTCTCCGGGATTGGCAAAGGAAACGGACTTCCCGTTTATAAGGATAGAACCCGAATCCTGTCCGTACAGCCCGAAGAGAATGTTCATAAGTGTTGATTTACCGGCACCGTTTTCACCGAGGAGCGCACATATTTCTCCCCGGTCGACATGTATTGAAATATCATCGTTCGCACAGTTTCCAAGAAACGATTTACAGATGTGCTGCATTTCAACAAGCCGCACACCTGTTTTTTTTACATCAGTTGTCATCATACTCCAAACTAGTCAGAAGCAAGTTCTGTTTCCACAACAGGAACGGTGAGCGAACCATCGGCAATTTTTGATTCCGTATCTTTTACAAGCTGCATAACGTCCGCAGGCAGCGTCGACTCAAACTGATGGAACGGAGCAAGTGAAGAACCGCCTTTCGCATACATGGAATAATCTTTAAGATTGACCGCTTCCGTCTTTCCAGATTTTACAACTTCAATTTCATGCTGTACGATCGGATACACATTCCACACACAGCTTGTAATGACAGTGTCGGGGGCAAGACTGTTCTGGTCGGTCATATTTCCGAATGCGTATACGCCTTTTTCTTTTGCAGCTTCAAATACACCGAACCGTTCAGCGTAAATAAGATCCGCACCCGATTCAATCTGAGAAATAGCCGCTTCCTTTGCTTTTGCAGGGTCAAAGAAACTTCCTATGTACGTAATCTTTACTTTTATGGCAGGATTCACGCTCTGCGCACCTTCTTTATACGCGTTGACCAGACGGTTCACTTCCGCAATCGGCATAGCTGCAACGACACCGAGTGTTCCCGTCTTCGTCATTTTTCCGGCGATAACGCCGCACAGATAGGCCGGCTCGTGGATCCAGTTATCGAATACGGAAACGTTCGGACCCTGCCCGCTCTGCTCAGAACCGAACGCAAACTGGACATCCGGATAATCTTTCGCAACCTTACGGACAGGATCTTCACCTGCTCCGAATGCATCACCGATAATAAGTTTAAAACCGCGTTCGCAGTATTCGCGGAGCACTTTTTCATAATTGGCAGCATCAACTTTTTCCGTATACTCGTAGGTAATGCCACCATCTTTCTCTGCCTTGATCATTGCCGTGTGAATTGCGCCGTCCCACGGTTCTTCGATTGCAGTCTGGAAAATAGCGGCAACCTTTATATTTGTGTTGTCAGTTACGGCGGCTTTTTTCTGCTTACTGCAGGACATGAATACGGCTCCTGTCAAAAACAGAACGGTAAGTCCTATGAATAAAGACTTCTTTTTCATAATAATCTCCTTTTGTAAAAAAAAAAGCGATAATACCTCCCCGGAGGCATCATCGCTTTAGCATAGGGAACTATATATAATTCCATTTTTCTTGTCAACCGCATGGTGAATATAACCAAAAAACATTCTCTTGACATTTATATACCTACCGGTATATAAACAAAGGTATGGGAACAGACAATTCTGAAAAAATTATTATTGAAAAAGCACTCTCTCTTTTCAGTGCACATGGATACGACGGTACCGGTATTCAGGATATTACAGCTGCTGCAGGCATAACAAAACCGACACTTTATTATTTTTTCGGCAGTAAGGACGGTCTTTTTGAGGCAGTCTGGGAAACATACTTTCCGCTGCTTGAAACACCGCTCAGAGTATACTGCACGTATGAAAACCATATAAAAGACTATGAAAACGATGTCTACGGACAGCTTGTGCATATTTCACTTGTATTTTTCCAGTATGCACTTGCCAATCCGGAATTTTACCGGCTTATGATGGAATCAGTCTGTGCGCCGCCCGAGTCAAAATCATCGACGCTTTCAACTGCATATTTCAAAAAGCTGTATTCCCTGCTTGAACAGTTTTTTACCGGCGCCTCAGAAGCACACGGGAATATGGTAGGGAAAACCCTTCAGTTTGCAGTCAGCTTTCTTGCACAGATAAACGCATATGCCGCAATGCGGCTTGTACTGGGCAAAGGAGATATCCAGCGTCCCGATCTTGACGAAGCATGTGCACAACAGCTTGTTAAACAGTTTATGCACGGTATTTTTGCCTGAACTTTTTTTATAATCTTACAACAGGAGAACAGAAATGTGGTTTAATGATGCAGTTTTTTATCAGATATACCCGCTCGGCCTCTGCGGAGCACCGGCAGAAAATTCATGGGACTGGTCGGTATGGAACGGAGCGGCTCAGCCGGTAAACAGAATCTCACGCATATCAACATGGATTCCCCATCTGCAGCGGCTCGGAGTAAATGCCGTCTATTTCTCGCCCGTATTTCAGAGTGACCGGCACGGATACGACACGCGGGACTACTATACGATAGACAGCAGACTAGGCAGCAATGAAGATTTTGCCGCAGTCTGCCGTTCACTGCATAATGCAGGGATCAAAGTCGTACTCGACGGAGTATTCAATCACACCGGGCGCGGGTTCTGGGCATTCCGGGACGTACAGCAGAACAGGCAGCAGTCGCCATATAAAGACTGGTTCCTCATAGACTGGAACCGGAATTCAGAACAGAACGACGGATTCTGGTACGAAGGCTGGGAAGGACATTACGATCTGGTAAAACTGAATCTGGAAAATCCTGCCGTTCAGGAACATCTGTCCGGTGCAGTACGAAAATGGATCGACCTGTTCGATATCGACGGTATCCGGCTTGACGTTGCCTACAGCCTTCCCGTATGGTTTATTCAGAAACTCAGGGCATACACCGATTCACTCGGCATGGAAAAAGGACGGGATATCATACTCATCGGAGAACTTATCAGAGACGAATATACGCAGTTTATCGGTCCCTGCAGACTGCACAGTTGTACAGGATATGAGTGCTACAAGGGCATCTATTCCAGTCTGAACGACATGAACATGTTCGAGATCGCATATTCATTCAACCGCCTCTACGGGCAGAACGGTATATGCAGGGATATGGATCTGTTTAACTTCGTAGATAATCACGATGTTGAACGCATTGCAAGTGTCCTTAAAAATCCGGCGCATATTCCGCTCGCGTACGGCATGCTGTTCGCTATGCCGGGAACACCGTGCATATATTATGGAAGCGAATGGGGAATTACCGGTAAAAAAACGGATGGGGATACTGCGCTCCGACCCGCCCTTGAACATCCTGAATGGACAAAGCTGACAGACCTGATTGCCGGATTTGCACAGATCCGGCTGAAATACAAAACCATCCGAGCAGGTACATACCGGCAGTTGTTCCTTACAAACGGACAGTTCATGTTCTCCCGTAACGACGGCGGTACGGAAATTATTACAGCGCTGAACGCAGCAGGAACGCCGTACACCGTGCAGCCGAACGGTCAGTCGTACGCACATTTCGACGGGCTGTACGGGACGTACCGCAATCTTCTGACGGGTGAAACGTACCGGTATGACGGCAGCGTATTTCTTCCACCGGAAAGCATACAGTATCTTCTACGTATCTGATTTTTTGAAAACCATTTTCTCTGTGTTACACTTACATATAAACGGAGGGATTCATGATTTACAATCAGTGGTATGCCGTCCTTGACGCACGGGAAGTAAAAAAAAACAGACTCACCGGAACAACACGGTTTTCAGAAAAACTCGTTTTCTGGAGGAACGACAAAAACGACATATGCTGTATTGCCGATAAATGCTGTCACAGAGGAGCAAGACTGTCCTGCGGTACGGTAGTTAACGGACATGCTGCAAGCCCGTTCCACGGATTCGAATACGACATAACCGGAAAAGTCATGTATATTACGTCGTACATCTGCCGTTCATGCAGCCGGCAGGTGTATAGTAATTTTTTTATGTCCTGTGTCCCTGTTTCTCCGATACCTCATTTGAGGAATTATATATACTGTCGAACATGTCAGCATTTTCATGAAAGACGTTCAGTATATCAGGATCAAAATGAAAGGGCATAGTCCTTCCGTCACCCTCCGTCAGTATATGCATCGTAGTTGTATGATCAAGCGCAGGTTTGTACGGACGTTTGCTCCGCAGGGCATCGTACACATCTGCGATCTCTGTTATCCGTGCAGAAAGCGGTATTCTGCTCCCTATAAGGCCTTCCGGATAGCCGGAACCGTCCCAGTGTTCATGATGGGACATCGCTATTTCGGCACCCATAATAAGATAACGCGAATTTCCACCGTGAAGAATTTCAGCACCAAGCTTACAATGCGAATGCATAATCTCCATCTCTTCGTCGGTAAGCTTGCTTGGTTTAAGGAGAATAGAATCGGGTATTCCTATTTTACCTACATCGTGCATAAGTGCCGCAAGCACAATAGTTTTTATAAAACCTTCATCCATACCGAGTAGTTCTGCAAGCGCACAGCTGTACCGTCCGATACGGTTTATATGAAAGCCTGTATCCTCATCTCTGAATTCGGAAGCACGGACAAGCGTTACAAGCGTTTCCCTGTACGCTTCCTCAAGTTTCGTTGTCCTTTCCTTAATCTCTATCTTAAGTGAATCGTTATAATAGTCCAGAAAATCCCCATATTCCTTGTATCGTAGAAAATTGTGTATACGTGCAGCAAGTTCATCTCCGTCGAGGGGTTTTACAAGAATATCATCTGCCCCGGCCTTCAAAACTTTCAGTTTTGTTTTCTTTTCTCCAGAAAGGGTGGTAATCAGCACAGGAATGCAGCTCGTATGCTCATCCTCTTTCAACAGCCTTACAATTTCAAGACTGTCCATACCGGGCATCATAATGTCCATCATGATAAGATCAATTTTTTCATTGACGGACAGCGACAAAACTTCCTGCCCTGTTCCAGCATACATAATCCGGTAGTTTTCAGAAGACAGCAGAGCTGCGGTGATGTTTCTTTCCGATTCATCTCCGCCGGCTATGAGAATTGAAGAACCGTATCCACTGTTTTCAAATGACATATCATTTTGAATTGTAACACTATTTTCGTTTTATTTTATAATAAAAACATTTTTTTACATTATTTTTCTACCGATATAGATGAGAACCGTCAGAGATACCGGCAGGCGGAGGAGGTCACCACAACGCACGGACAGCCTGCAGATTATGCGTCGTATGTGCGCCGTACGGGTGTTATAGTAAAAAAAGTACCGTATTATTGTACGGCAGGAGGTTTTATGAAACATTTTTCACACATAGTCCTGTTCGCCGCAGTACTGGGAACGGCCTGCACGGCAGGAATTTTCTCTGAAAACAGTGCCGCCCCATACGGGAATAAAGCAGCTGCGCAGGACTCAGAACTGAGTATCGAAGACATGCTCCGGTACGCACTTGAAGACGAATACACGGCACATGCGGAATATACCGCCGTACTGGCAGAATTCGGGACAGTCCGCCCGTTCGATTCGATTCTCAAAGCAGAGGAAACACATATTGCCGCTGTAAAAAGAACGTGCAATACATACCATATTTATTGTACCGCCCGACGAGGGGGCTGCATATGCAGTCGTTCCTGCTGACCTAAAGGAAGCGTTAAAAACAGGTATTCAAGTGGAGCTTGACAACATAGCAATGTACGAACGTTTTCTTTCCGACGACAAACTTGCCGGAGCGGACACTTCAGATATCAGCAGACTTTTCCGTAGTCTTAAACGGGCATCTGAAAACCATCTGCAGGCATTCCGGAAACAGCTCAATCAACAACCTCGACCCAAGGGGCGGGTATAAAACCCTCCGCACGAATAAATACTGAATTCCGGAAAGAAATCCGCTGCCGGCACCAGAGGTTCAGAATTTTTCCACTGCCGGTTCCTTCCCGAATGTATTAAAAACGGCGGCGGCGTTTTTTAAATAAAGCACTTCGAATTTTCCGTCGTCAACAGCATACATGCTCTTCAGCGACGGATTTTCTTCAAGCATTGCTTTTTTTGCTTCAACAGATTCATCCCTGACCACTTCGCAGGTAAGTCTTATCCATTCGTTTCCTGCCATACCTGAAATCTCCACTTTCGGATTTTCGAGCATCTGCCGGAAACAGTTCTTTTTATTACTTGTCGTAATATACAGTTTACCACCATAGATGCAGACTGCACCGAACGGCCGTACCCGCGGCTGATCATGATCCACCGTTGCAAGATAAAATGTTCCTGCCTTTTTCAGAAATTCATACGTACGTGTCATATAATACCTCCGGATAAATTGAATATAGAACATCGATAAAATCGTGATGATTCTATCAGTGCTCCATACCATGGTATTGATACTGTACTAATTTTAGTAGTATATTACAAGTACGATTTTTTACTGTACTAAGTATCTTATAAGATACTGCTACTATATATCAGAAAGGAATAATTATGGATCAGAATGAAACAGACCGGCTTTTCGGAATCTGTCCGTATGTCACAACTCAGAAACTGTTTTCCGGAAAATGGAGCCTGCTGATAATGCATCTGCTCGAGGAAAAAACAATGCGTTTCGGAGAACTACAGCGCGCGCTCGGAGACATCACCCAGACGACACTTACAAAGCAGCTGCGGTTCCTTGAAGACTACAGCCTTATACAACGGAAAGTCTTCAACACGATACCGCCTAAAGTCGAATACTCCCTTACCGGCATCGGAACAAAATTCATGCCTGTCATCCAGGCACTTGCCGTTTTTGGGGATTCGTATATTGATTTCATGAAAACAAAGAAACAGAATGTAAAAACCGTGTGAACTGAAAGGGAGGAAACTCTGTCGGTGATAACGAAAACCGCACTTACTGCGTCGCTCAAGAAAATATCCGGAACGACGCCCATTGACAGGATCATTATCACGCAGATTGTCGAGGACGGCGGCGTAAACCGACAGACATTTTACTATCATTTCAAGGATATTTACGATCTTGTCTCCTGGATTTATCAGAAAGAAACGACGGAAATTATCGGTGAAAAAAAACATACAGCACGTGGCAGGACGGATTTATGAACGTGTTCAATTACGTACTTGAGGAAGGATTTGTTATCCGCGGCGGACGCGGAATGGAAAATTATTTTGAATGTCTGTGGGATTTATTCCACTCAATTCCTTCACTTGAAATGAAAGGTGCGTCCATCCTTGATGAATTCTACTGACTTAATAAATACGATCCCAACTACTCACTCTTGCGCGCAACGGAAAACCGCGGACAGAATGCTCACACTGACGGTAACTTCGGACTGAGCAGCAAAGGTTGCATGGAAGGTGGCGGCAGGGACATGTGGAAAGCCATCGCAGCGCAGGATCCGGCATTCGGCCATCCTGAAAAATTCTGCGGAGACACGGAAAAAACAAACTGGGAATCTGCAACAGTAACTACGCTTGACGACAAAATTCTGCCGTATATCGAAAAAATATGTAAACGCGATCCGTTCATCGGAAAAGTCGTCACCGGCGGCTATATCAAAAAACCGATGAGAGACTGTACCAGTACGGAAATCACCGGAGAATTGTTATATCACATAGGCATACCGAAAGTGTTCGGTTCCGTTTACGACGTACGTGTTCCGCTCGATTCCACATCGAAGCTCATGGACGGCAGAAAGCCTGCAGACATAAAACTGCCGTGGATTGCTTCCATTGCAAAAAAAGCAGGACTTAAAAAGATTAAAGATACCGTCGTATATAATCTGCTGAAGAAACACAACGTGGTCTGAAAACCGGCAGTACAGATTCAGGGCTGTTCCGGAAAAGATATCCCCAGAACAGCCCTGATAAAATTCCCCTTACTCTTTATACAATTTTTATACGCCGCACATCTTTTTTTATACCTCCTTTATTTCCACTCCGGTATCATTTTTTATTGAAGGGGCGGCAAAACGCCGCTGTTTTCCGCAGCCCCTGGTATCTTAACGGAGGTATATCGTATGTTCAGATTTTTACCCGGAAAACAACATCAGCTTGCTGTCGTTGCCGGTGCAAGCCGGTTCGGGACACAGGCTGCAGGGCTTTTTTCGGAAAAGGGATACGATGTTATAATCATTGATACAGATTCAGACGCATTCAGCAAACTGCCTGATAATTTTGAAGGACTTACCATTGAAGGAGATGCATCGGACACTTCAGTGCTTGAAACGGCACGCATCAAAAAAGCAGCCGTATGCGTCGCAGCTACTGACAGCGACAGTACGAACAGTCTTATAGCACAGATTACGGCACGTATATATATGGTTCCCGGCGTATACTGCCGGCTCAGCGATGCAGCAAACGCAGATATGCTCACGCGCAGCCGCATCCATATTATCTGTCCGTCCGATCTCTGTCTGCAGGAATTCGAACGCCAGAACAGACTGGCAGACATCGGAGGAACACTTCAATGAAAATAGCCATAACCGGCGGAAAGGCTGAAGCAGACTTTCTGATTGCATCGCTTAAAGAACATCACAAAATCGCAGTCGTAAATCCCGATACAGAATATGCCCGGTATCTGGCTGATATACACAGTATCCCTGTTGTCTGCGGAGATCCGCGGAAAGTGTATGTCCTTGAACAGGCGGAAATCAGGCGGTTCGACGTGCTTGTATCGCTTATGCCGGACGATGCCGACAGTCTTGCCGTCTGCCAGCTTGCAAAAGAAAAATTCGATGTAAAAAAGACAATAGCAGTCGTCACAAATCCTCGCAACGTTGAACTGTTCAGGACATTCGGCGTTACGGAAGTAGTCAGCTCCGCCTACATGGTTTCGCAGCATCTGGTACAGCTTTCGACACTCAGCAGTCTGGTCAGTTCGTTTTCTCTGGAAAACGAAAAAATCGTACTCACTGAACTCGATGTTTCGTCAGGAAGTCGTGTCTCAGGACTGCCCGTATGCAGCATGCATCTCCCCCCTCACGTCATTATTGCGTGCATCATACGAAACGGAAACATGATTGTCCCTGACGGACAGACAGTTGTCTCTGCGGGGGACCGGCTCGTCGTCCTTTCCGCGGCGGAAATGCAGAACAAGCTCATAGCACTCTTTATGCCGGAGACAGGCAGCATATGATTCCTGTATATCTCGGCTTATTCTGCATGGGAGCGGGATGCACAGCGCTTCTCCCCCTCCTTGTACTGCCCTTCTATCCTGCAGAATGCATGTACGCATGGTGGTATCTGTACCCCGGTACTGCAGCGCTTGCCGCCGGCGGATTTATTACCTATGCAGCACGAACAAAATTGAACAAAACCGGAAGAGAACTGCAGAGCCGCCTTAAACTGCATCAGGATTCGGCAGTCGTACTCACAGGCTGGCTCACAGCAATTGCCGTCAATGCGCTGCCTTTCATCCTGTCGGGGACATATACGGTGACGCAAGCCGTCTTCGAATCGGTCAGCGGATGGACTACAACAGGTCTGTCCGTCGTCGACGTCGACAAAGCACCGCACATTCTGCTTATGTACCTTTTGCAGTATTTTTGTTTATATTTTTTATATGAACATCCTGCTCAGGACAACAGCATTATTTTAATGAAAAAAAACGGTTTTCCGTGTAAAATACGTAATACAGCAGAGGAAGAAATGACTATAAAACACGTTGCAATATGGACAAAAGATCTTGAAAAGGAAAAAGAATTTTATCAAAAATATTTTGAGGCTTTGTCAAACAACAAATATACGAACGGAAAAAAAGGATTCTCGTCATATTTTCTGAGTTTCGACAACGGCTGCGGATTGGAACTGATGCACAATGATTCCATCCCTGAAAATACTAATGACAGAGATAAGCAGTATATCGGGATCATACATTTAGCAGTTTCTGTCGGAAGTAAAGAAAATGTTGACGCCAGAACAAAAGAACTGACTGCAGCCGGGTATGAACTGATTTCAGGGCCAAGATGGACCGGTGACGGATATTACGAAAGCTGTATCTACGATCCCGAAGGAAACAGAATTGAAATTACTATTTAACAAAATTAACAAAACCAATCCCAAGGGAGAAGAACACTGATATGAACGAACGAATGCTTGACAAAAATCATCAGCCTTCAGAAGAAGAAATAGAACAATTCATCGGAAATGCCTCCTGTAGAAATCTGCAGGTGATAAAAGAAAAACTGAATGAAATCTTTGATTTGAATATCGACCTTAAATTTCCATTCGGCAACAGTTATGGATGGGGATACAAATTCAGCCACAAATCAAAACATCTTTTTTATATTTTTTTCGAAAACAACGGCTTGACGCTCACAACACAGATAAATGAACCAAAAACCGACAGGGACCGGAACCTGATCGGTGCATTATCGGAAGAAGGCAGAAAATGCTGGGAGACAAAATATCCGTGCAATAACGGAGGATGGGTTCATTACAGGTTCAACGATATAAAGGGATTACATGATGCAGGAATATTTGTAAGTTTACGGACAAAGAAGGATATCAATTTTAATTGAACAAACGGCAGAGCTTGATAAGTTATTATAATGATGAAGAGAAAAAAAAGTAAAGACAGCCAGACCGGAACGCGTAAATTTATGAAAGCTCTATTACTTAACAGCTTTGCAGGAATACACTGAAAAAGTTATTTTAAAAATAACAGAAATGCTTTTTAAACAGATATAGAATACTATACTGGAAGCAGTATATATACGAGGAGGGAGAAATGAAGCAGGGAATAGACATAAATCTCTGGTTTAATAATAATGCAAAAGAAGCAGTAGATTTTTATCTATCAGTATTCAAAGATGGTAAAATTACCGGAACAGAATATTATACGGAAGCAGGTAAAGAGATTACCGGCCACAAAAAAGGTGATATCGTCACCATCGAATTTGAACTGCTTGGAACCCGTTTTGTTGCAATTAATGCAGGTCCGGAATTTGCATTCAGCCCGGCAGTGTCTTTTTCGGTAAAATGCAGAACACAGGAAGAAATTAATTACTACTGGAATGCATTGTCGGCCGTACCGGAAGCTGAACAGTGCGGATGGCTGCAGGACAAATACGGCCTTTCGTGGCAGATAGTCCCGGTTATTTTGATTGAGATGATGGAAAAGGGTACTCCGGAACAGCGGAAAAAAATAACGGAAACGTATCTGGGAATGAAAAAGTTTATTATAAAAGATCTGCAGGACGCATACCGTATCCAGTAAGCTCCTTCCCCTGTAAATAGCTTTATGAACAAATATCAGTCCTGCTGTGTTGACAGGGCCAGCTTTAATCCGAAACAGATCAATACGATACCGGACAGTTTGTCTATCATCATCATGATCCGCTGATTCCCGCGGAGTATACCAACTATCCTGTCAACCAGAAGAATGATGACTACTTCTACGGCCACACCTGTAAATACCGTAAACAGTCCAAGGCTCACCACCTGAAACGAATACGAACCGGTTCCAGTATTTATAAACTGCGGCAGAAAGGCCAGAAAAAAAATAACGCTTTTAGGATTCAGAACACCGACGAAAAATCCTTTTTTGTATGCATTCTGATTTTTTTTCATTCCGTTCTTTTCCGGAACGACCGTCGTGCTCCGCGATACAATTGCCTTAACTCCCAGATAACACAGATATACCGCACCAAGAACTTTAATGACGGTAAACACTACAAGCGATGTCGAAAGAACGACTGCAAGTCCGCAGGCGACAAGCAGCACGTGAATTGTCGATCCGCATGCTGTACCAAGCGACGCGTAAATTCCCTGTTTTTTACCACTGCTTACCGCGGTCGATACAACAAATATCATTTCCGGTCCCGGAGAAATATTAATAAGAATAACGGCAATAAGAAAACCGGAAATCAATGACATATCGAACAAAACAGATACCTCCTGATTTGATGTTATAGTATATAATCATACATAAACAGTAAATACTTCAAAAAAGAATATAGAATACAAAAAACAGCATATATGGGGGAAAAAATAAACTATGAGGTACTGGGAAAGGGAACGCCTGTATTATTCATACACGGCTGGAGTGTCGATCATCTTTTGTGGAAAAAACATACAGGATGTATAAAAAGGACATAAATTTACAGATCATAAAGAGAACGAAGCCTTTTTAAGCAGTAAACTGGACGGAAGTTTCACTTACGACCTGCATGACATAACGGTATATTGAACGGCTTGAAAAAACGGAGCAGGAATCGCTGTATCGTTTTTCATGGATGTATGCACAATGAACAGAAATACCGCAATAAGAAAAAGAATAAGGACAATATATGTACCGGCACTTTTCAGCCGCTGTATACCTGATATGTTCTGTACTGAAGGCCCGTCTTCATCGCGGTCTTCAGCCATAACGGAAAATATGCGCTGTTCAAGGCCTGCAGAAAAGGGACTCATGACAAGCATGAACAGGAGCAAATACTCAGTCGAAAGAAATACCGTCCCAGGATTCGGACCGGCATATTCACGGATATCATAGTTATACATAAAAAATACCAAAGCCGCAAATGAAATAAACACGCCGCTGAACAGCTGCGTATGAACTGCAAAATCGACAGCAGCTTTTACATTTTTCAGTTTTTCAACCGGTGCATTTTACGTCTTTCTACGGGGAAGAAAAATAAAACCGAAATTCTTTACTGCTCCGGAAAACACAAACATTACGGCCGTACAGAGCAGCAGAATGCAGGCCGGTGCAAAATCAGTCAGTATAAAAAATGTACACGGACGCCGCTCCTCTGCTGATTATGTCTGTACATGGGAGGGAGAACAGCACCGTACATGCGGTTCTCCCTGTTTTTACATACGTTCTATGCTACAGTAAGTATCTGCTCAGAGACGTCACTGCGTGCGTCACCTTTAATAAGTCCTGTGCTTCCCGACGACTGTGTCACAACCCGGACTTTGATGCGCGTTCCTGACGCAAGCGGAACAGGAATGTTAAAATCAAGTTCCCGCGACGTATTCCATGCAAGTTCTTCCACTTTTACTGCTGTTCCGTTTTCGTTACCGTCTTCATCAACAGGGACAAGATACAGACCATTGTCAGCAGCAGTTCCAGCTATTTTGATATTAATCCCCTTGACAACACAGGCTGTCCCCTGTTTTACTGTATGTAATACAGTGTTGTCGGTTATTTTGCTGACCGCTGCAGAAGCATTGTAGACACTGAGGATCTGAGGCCCAACTCTGGCCTCGGTGTCTATGTAGGTTGTTGTTTCTTTTACTGCGTCCTTCGCCTGCGGAAGTACGCGCGCACCGGCTGTCATTGCATATGCCGTTGTGGAACCGCCCGTTCCTTCTATAGATGTATTCTCCTTTATGCCGGCAACTTTCGGATAAATAACGGCAAGATCGCAGAGATTCACCGACTGGCCGTTTTTAAGCAGAGCTTTGGCCGCATCGGTTATTTTACTGCAGGCCATGTACAGTACGTTGCGGTCAAGACTTGCATCCTGTTCGATCATCATTGAGATAAGACCGCCAAGTTCCACCCTCTCGCTGTGAGCGTTTACTTTTCCGTAATACCCCGTGCCGGTAAGCATGTTTTTGTACAGCTTTACCCCGACACCCGATTCATGTTCTCCGAATTGTGTATTCATATGAATACCTCCGTTTTCTGCCTGCGTTTCCGCACGCGGCAGTACTGTTATACCATCCCGTACGGGACGGCTTTTTTTACCGGTATACCGCCGGAAAAAATCATTCATTAAGTCCCGGAAGAGAAACCATAATGCCTTCTGCCCTGCAGCATTCAAGGCACCGCCGGTAAAGCGTCGGTTCTTCTTCCCGTGCATAATCAGTATCCGTAAGCACGTTTCCTCCCGCGGCCTTCGTCAGTGCAATACTCCCGAAATACAGTGCCCGGGGAATTATGCCGCCGTAATACAGCTTGTTGAGCAGTTCACGGGAAGGAAGACCGAACGTACTGATCATGTACGCAAACTCGCAGTCTGCAATGTGGTGGCGTGAAATCGTCTTCGTCGTAAGCAGCATCACGCGGTTCACCGCTTCCTGCGGAAAAAGAAATTCCCGTGCAAAAAGTTCACAGAACATATCGACTGCCTTTCTGCGGAATACGGTATCGCCGTCAGATTCTTTTATACCGCTCCCGGAAAGAAGCAGCCTGGCAAACTCATACACAATAGTCCACCGCTGTTCCGTATGTTTTCCTACGGAACTGTATGCAATGAATGGAATGCCCGCACAATATCCCGACGCACCGGTAAAATCAGTCAGATCAAGCGGAACAGGCACAATTCCCGTCTGTTCGATAAGATCGCAGACCGACGGAACAGGGAGCAGCATATTCAGACCGAACATGCTCCGCACCGCGCGTGCATCTTTTTCCGTCCCGACCGTGAAATATTTTCTTCCGGCAATGAAGTCCTTATAGGCACTGCCGTCGTCGGGGAAACCGGGGACAACGGGAAGAGCCATGTCCGCGAAAGGTGTAAACGGCATAATACCAAGATCACCAAATAAAACCTCACGGTCGTTTACGGTACGGAGAATCTCAGCGGAAGCCTTACCGTAATCCCGGCGGTTCAAACTGATCCCGGGACGCATTTTTACCTCTGCAATATCGGTAATACGGGCAGCCTGTTCATACAGCGTTTCTTTCCTGATGTCGTAAATAAGACACAGCTGCAGTTCATTAAGCGGAGACGGTTTGATTTTTCCATTCTCATACTGGGAAAGCGCCTGTTTTGTAACGCCTCCATCCATCCGCTGTGCAACCGCGTCAAGCGTAAAACCGCAAGCAAGCCGTGCGGTTTTGAGCTTTGCGCCGTACTGTTTCAAATCCATACCCGCCTCCTCTGACCCGGTGATTATATAGTAAAGTATAACTAAACTATATAATCAAAATGTCAATATAAGTAATATACTGTATATTCTGTAAATGTCAAGTTAATACAGTAATATTTATATAAATAATCAACTATATTATTTTTTACGTAAAATTTCCAGTAAAACAGTACTTTGTTATCCGGGCACGATTTAACCGCTGATGCAGGCCGCTCTTAACGCCTGATGCAGGCAGGTATGTGTACACAGAGCGGTCTGCATTGTGTACGTAATCGTGTCTGCACTGCGACGCATACCGGCCTGCACTGTGTACACTGTCACACCTGCACTACGTACACTGTACGGCCTGCATCAGAAAAACACTCATACACAGCTGCATCCTTGATATATTTTTTACTCCTGCATGACTTGCATGAATTAAAAAATTCACTATAATAATTACGACAGGGACGCCGAAATTTGTAAAGAATACAAATTTCGGCGTTTTTGTTATATCGATTCTGGAGGAAACTAGTAATGAAGAAAATTGCAAAAATTGCTCTTTTCGCTATGACTGCTCTTGCATTCAGCAGCATGTTTATGGCTTGCAGT
>JBAYAJ010000028.1:0-20010 GCA_041669845.1 Treponema sp. | reverse complement strand
TTACGGCCCGCTCGGGGTTGATCTTAAGAAAAATATTCAGGCTGCATGGTGGAAGGAAATGACACAGCTGCACGACGATGTAGTTGGACTTGATGCTTCTATTTTTATGCATCATACAACATGGGAAGCGAGTGGTCATGTTGCACATTTTTCAGATCCGATGATTGACTGTACGGAATGTAAATCACGTTTCCGTGCTGATCAAATGATTGAAGAATACTGTGCTTCGCATCATGTTACACCGGCTAAACCTGTCGATACAATGACTCATGAAGAAATGAAATCATTTATTGAAGAGAATAACATTGCATGCCCGACGTGCGGTAAGCACAACTACACTGATGTACGAGAGTTCAATCTTATGTTTAAGACTCATCTTGGACCAGTAGAAAACGACACATCAATTGTATACCTTCGTCCGGAAACCTGTCAGGGAATTTTTGTGGATTTCAAGAACATTGTGCAGTCGAACCGTCTGAAAATTCCGTTCGGAGTTGCCCAGGTCGGAAAATCATTTAGAAACGAGATAATTTTCAAAAACTTCATATTCCGTACCTGTGAATTTGAACAGATGGAAATGGAATATTTCTGCAAACCGGGAACAGATGTTGAGACGTTCGAATACTGGCGGCAGCAGCGCTGGAATTTCTATAAGAAATACGGTATTTCTGAAAAGAATCTGCACTGGAAACATCATGACAAACTCGCGCATTATGCAAAAGATGCTTATGATATCCAGTATAACTTCCCGATCGGATTCGAGGAAATAGAGGGTGTACACAACCGTACAGACTTTGACCTGACACAGCATTCTAAATACAGTGGAAAAGATATGGCATACATTGATCAGGAAGACGGCAATAAACGTTATATCCCGTATGTTATTGAAACATCCGCCGGTTTAAACCGCAACCTTCTTATGTTCCTCTGCGAAGCATATGAGGAACAGAATGTTGCAGCGGACGGTAGTGAGGATTATCGTACGATACTTCACCTTGATCCGCGTCTGGCACCGGTCACCGTTGCAGTCCTCCCGATGATGAAAAAAGACGGACTTGCAGAGCTTGCAAAGAAAATTCAGCACGAATTAAAAGAAGATTTTGTGACTGATTATGATGTGAGCGGTACTATCGGTAAACGGTACCGCCGGCAGGACGAAGTTGGTACTCCGTTCTGTGTCACGATCGACTATCAGACAAAAGAAGACAATACTGTAACAATTCGTTTTCGTGATTCAATGGAACAGATTCGTGTAAAACGTGAAGAACTTATTCCGGAACTGCAGAAAGCCATCAGAGATTATAAACCGGTGGAGAAAAAATAAGTGGAGTACGTAAGGCTTGGTAAAACAGACCTTCTCGTAAGCCGTACGGCATTCGGCGCTATGTCATTACAGGATGCAGAAAACGCCGAGACTGCCGGTTCTCTTATCCGCAAAGCATATGATGCAGGAATTAATTTCTTTGATACGGCACATAACGAACCGGACAGCGAAAAGCTGCTCGGTGATTCACTGCACGAAATCAGGCAGAATGTGCGCGTTGCAACAAAAACTTCTGCATCGTCGGTGCAGGAGATTTATCGTGATTTGGATGAAAGCCTCAACGCCATGCATTGTGATTATATTGATTTGTATCAATACGAAATTACAAATTTTATTCCGTTAAAGGATGGTACAGATGGAATTTATACGGCATTGCTTGATATGAAAGCTTCCGGAAAAATAAAACATATCGGTATTGCAACAGAAGACTATGAAACTGCAGGGAAAGTTATTCGGAGCGGTATGTATGAAACACTCCAGTTTCCGTTCAGTATGATAAGTCCTACAGCTACCTCGTCGCTTGTAGATCTCTGCGCAAAATTTGATATGGGATTTATCGCCATGCAGCCATTATGCGGCGGTGTGCTTACAAATATTCCTCTGGCATTCGGTTTTTTGTATCAATATGAAAATGTTATTCCGGTTTGGGGTGCACGGACAATAGAAGAACTTACTCAGATTTTATATTTTAACGATCATCCGCCCGTAATCGATGATGCCTTTAAGCAGGATGTTGATAAGGTAAGAGCGTTTTTTAATTAACAGTCGGAACTGATTGTTTATTTTCGTTGTTTGTGGCAGCCAGACTTTTCATAACGTCGTCGAGTTCCTGCTTACTTAATACCCGTACGACTTTTTTATCAGTATCGTTCGTTTGTACTGTTTTCGGGGTACCGTCGCTTTCTTTTTCGCGGAGCAACTGAACCAGCGGATTTTTTGGATTGTCCGGATTAACATCAGTAACCTGTCCTATTTTCCCGTTTATAAGATAGACGTACGCTCCTATAGGGAACAACGACAGACTGTAAAGCAGTGCCTTGATAACAGTCTCATCGTACTGATGATTTTTATTTTTGAGCATTTCGACCATTGCGTCGAATGTAGAACGCTCTGTCTTGTATACACGGGGAGCTGTGATTGCTTCGAACGAACAGGCAACAGCTATGATTTTTGCATAGACCGATATTTTTTCACCGGTAAGATGCCGTGGATATCCGGAACCGTTTTCCTTTTCGTGGTGTTCAAGAACTCCGAGCTGTATGGTAAGAGGAAATTGAAGTTCCTTGACAATTTCAAATCCTATAACAGGGTGAGTTGCTATTTGAGCGCGTTCAGATTGTGAAAGTTGTTTATCTGTCAAATAAAGCTGCGGAGGCAGCCTGATCATACCTATTTCGTGGAGCATGCAGGTCATTCCAAGTTCAATAAGTTTTGACAGGCTCATGTGCAGCTGCAGTCCTATTGTAATTGCAAGAACTGTTGAACGCATTGAGTGGGTAACAAGAAAATTTTTATTGCGGGCTTCTGCTGACGGTGTTATACGGAGTACATACCTTCTGTTTTCTTTTATAAATACACAAAGATCCTTTACTGTATCTGAGAGTTGACTCTGATTAATTTCACGGTGAGTTGCATAGCGTGTATATACGTAGTTAATGTAATTCATGTATTCATTATATACATTTTGTACTGCCGCAAGGCGTGCTTTCTCAGAATTTTCAAGCGACCGGGATTTTGCGGCATCTTCCAGAGATCTTTTTACAGAACTGCTGACTGTTTCTGCAGAGTCGCTTTCTGATGACTGAAGAATGTCTGTTTCGTCATTAGCAGTGGCCGAAAAATCGCCAAGGCTTATTGTTCCTTCACTTGTGATTTCAGAAAATTCCCATTCACTAAGCGCTTTGAGAACAGCTTGCGTGACAGGAACTCCTGCAGGTTCGATAACAAACAATCTGTCTATAAAAAGATCTTTATTGAATGAGGTACCATCTTTTATTTCATCAGTTTTGAACGTATTCATGAAAGCCCTTTTTATACTATCGGTAGGTCTGTATAAAAAGATAATAATAAGAAGAAAAAAAAAGTTGAAAAACTCTTACACGGTTTTCCAACTTTTTCGTAAACATGATTTTCAGGTATTTTACAGGCGTCTGGATGTCTTTGTCCGCCCGTTATTAATACTGATATAATTATTATCGGGGACACAGAGTAAAACTTTACTAAAAACAAAATTATTTTGACAAAATTGTGCGGTATTCACAAACTGCACGGCATAACTCTGTATAGATGAACAAAGAATGTGTAAGAAATTCTATGTGCGGATCTTCAGACTGCGGTTGTGTTGTCTGCATTTTTTTCAGCTGCCTGCCGGTCTGGAATACGAATTCAACGGTATCTTTAAGGCTGTTCTGCTGTATTGCATTATCAACCGCTGTCAATTGTGAGAGTATTTTTGATATGACTGTACTCCGTGAGATGTCGGAAGCAGTACGTAGTGCCTCTTCGCATATGTCTTTACCTTTCTTTGCAGCAGTATACAGTGCTGACAGATTTTCAGTAAATTCTCTGAATACAGTGTCGAATTTCAGCGGTGAAGGATGTTGTTCGTTTTTTTCGCTTTGTGAAAAAAAGGTTTGTTTTTCAGCAGATATGTCTGTTTTTGATAATAGAGAATCGAAACCGACGGGAAGAATGCCCGGAATGGCAAGACCTTTCCGGCTGAATGTATATGTGCATGCATCCGTGCAACCTGACAGCCTGCTTTCAAACCACCATGCAAACATTTTCATCCGTGCGTCCGTAAGAACGGGTATACCCATATAGTCGCTGCCGAATTCCAGTCCGCCTGAGAATAAAGCCGGAAGGTTAATACTTTCTGCAGGACATGTACGGATTGAAACTGTATGGGCTGTCTGTTCAAATGTACTGCCCTTTATATGCGTCTTCCGCTCAGGAAAAGACAGATCCAGACCGGTTGTATATATTTCACGGCTTCCTGTAAGATATGCAAAATTCCATGCAGCCGATGCTACAGACCCTCCTGCGCCCAGATCACCTTTTTTTTCAAACCGTTCTTCAAACCACCTGCCTAGTGGGAAAAAAGATGAACAGAGAACTGTCTTTCTGCACGGAAAACGGTATACAGCCGGATATACAGCCGGGTCGGTAATAAGTACGCTTGACGGCGAGGAGAGTCCTGCTATATGACGGTACGCATAGTACTGCGGATCTGCGATAATAATAAAATCAGGTTCAACTCCTGTGCGCAGACATGCTCGGAGTGCCGTATCAACACAGACAATAATGGAATGCTTTTTGATTTCTGCAAGGTGCGGTAGTGCAGCCTCCAGCGACGGTCCTGCTGCAATAATTGTAAAAGGAAAATCAGCTCCCTTTCCGGAATAAATTTTTACACCTTCGAGAACTTTATATTGTTTTATATTTATACAGCTGTTACGCAGCCACAGCCTGCCGAACTTTTTAAGTGTAGCATTGTTTATATTGTCTTTCTGTCTGTTTCGTTCAACAAGCAGTCGTACGGTGTCAAAAAAATGCTGCGCATGTGCTGTCTGTGACGGAACAGAAAAGAACGCACTGTGTCCGGAACCTTCCTGTTCAATGAGAGGTATGACAGTTTCCGGTGGACAGCCGAGCGCGATAATACACGAATGGCAGGAAAATATCGGTGTCCAGTCAAGTAGTGTGAGCGCTGCAAAGAAATGTGCGGGATCAGGTTCTATGATGATAAGCGTACGGTCAGGATGAAGACGGGTATATGCGGAAGGAGTGTATCCTAAGCCGCAGCCGTAAAAAACAGCGGCTTTACAGTCATCAAAGTCTGACTTTTGTACTGCCTGAAATGATTCCTGTTCCGGATTGTACGAAGAGTGCAGGAGCATACCGTTTTCAGAAGCAATAACGCTTCCGTTTTTTGCCTGTAGTACAGTCCAGAACGTGACAGGCTTTCCCGTATCAGTTTCTGTTATCTGCAGGGAAAACATCTGCGCAAGAGAAGGAAAACGCGCGGTAAAAGAATCCCGGTTTTTATTCCAGATTGAGTTCAATTATCATATTCTCCGTAACAGCCGTGCCAGGCGGTGGATTCTGATTTGTAACCCAGCCGTTACCGTTCATTTTTACCTGAAGATCACTACGTTCCAGCAGCGGGAGCAGATCGCGTTTTGACATACCTGTGAAATCAGGCAGTGAGCTGCCGATTTTCAATTGTCTGCCTGCAGGAATTACAATGCGTCCGTTGTGCGATACCGAAGCAGCTCCTCCCCGGCTTAGTCCCAGATGATCAATTATTGCATCTGCCGCTTCCGCAATTACTGGTGCAACAATGCGGCCGGCATACGTTTCGCCTTTTGCTTTTTCTATTACTATATAAAGAATTATCTGCGGATCCTCGACAGGAAATATTGCGATACAGTTTGATAAAAAATCTGTCGTACTGTAACCGCCAAGTTTTTTGTCAGCCATCTGAGCAGTTCCTGTTTTAACACCGATTGAAATATCGCCGAGATTTGCCCGTGAGCCTGTTCCCGTTCTTGCAGTCGTTTCCATACAGCTTAAAAGGTATTGTGCCGTAGATTCTTTGAACATCCGGTCTTTATGCTGTACCTGATGTTCATAATACACAGAACCGTCCTTGTTTGTAATACGCTTAATAACGGTAAGCTGTACAGGTACACCTTTATCGGCGATGGAAGTTGCAGCCTGAACCATCTGCAGGGCAGAGACGCTTATTTCCTGACCTATGGCTATTGTAGGCTTGGAGCGGGCTGACCATAGTCTGCTGTTCGGATCCTTAACCGAACCCGGTGTTTCTCCCGGAAGTTCTATGCCTGTTCGTGATCCGAAACCGAGCCGCCTGATTCCTGCGATAAAGGCATCTTCGTCAATCCGTTCGCTCATCTGTCCGAGCGCATCGTTGCATGAGAGCCGGAGAGCATCTCGTGGTGTAACCCATCCGTGTTTGTCTAGACATTTTATCCGGATTATCTCCCCGCTGGGTGTTTTGTGGTCATATTCTCCATCGCAGTAGAAGCTGTCGCCTGCTTTTATAAGGCCAGAATCGTACAGCATAGCCACCGTAAAAATTTTAAAAACGGAACCAGGTTCGTATGCAGTCATTGCAGGGCGGTCTATTGTCTCATCAACGGAGGCAAAATTGTATTCGTTTAGATTTACAGCCGGCAGACTTATGTATGAAAGAATTTCTCCTGTTTTTGCTTCTGCAGCAATGAGCATCATACATTCTGCCTGTGTGTTTTTCATTGCTGTGTTTGATATCTGTTCAAGTTTGTACTGAAGGTTTGCATCAATCGTAAGGTAGACATTGCGTCCCTGTTCAATTTTTGCTGAATCAGCGGGTGCATCAGGCGAGAGCATCGACTGCATGGAATATTCGATACCGGAAAGGCCGTTACCATCGTCTCCCATGTAACCGATGAGTTGTGATGCAAGTGCATTTTCCGGATAGACGCGTCCCGGAATACGGTCGTACCTGACAAAGGTATATTTTTTTGCATCGGTGATTTGCTTCAGCTGGTCATATGCTGTCTGGTTTATCTTTTTTTTGAGATATACGAAACTGCTGTCTTTTGCATTTTCCAAAATAGACAGAATGTCTTTGCTGGTCATGTCAAGTACGGGTGCTATGTCTTTTGCGAATGTTTCTTTATCGGCGATAAGACGCGGCGTAACGCCTATGTGATAAAAGGTTGTCTGAACAGCAAGTGGTTTTCCGGAACGGTCTACAATAGAGCCTCGTTCTGTAAACTGAATCCGGGGCGTTAATTGTTCTACCGGTGTATACGCAAGTTTTGCATATTTTACGATAATATATCCACTGAATACAAGGATCGCAATACCGGTACCAATGATGCGTTTTTTACGGAAATAATCATTCATTTACCGATAACCTTGCCTACAATATTATTTACCGAGACAAATCCGTAACTGCGCGAATCAATTGACTGGTTATAGTTATCCCCCAGTGCAAGAATATAGCCTTCCGGAACATATACTGATGTATGCATCAGTTCGTATTGTTCTTTTGTCAGAGTAATTTTTTTGTCTCCCACTCGTAAACTATACCTTGAATCGGACGAATAATCCAGATGTGTGCCGGAAACGGCTGCACATCGTTTTATTACTATTTTGTTATCATGCAGGTAGATAACTATATCGCCCTGTTTCGGCTGTGCCCACTGTAAAAAAAAATTTCTGCTACCCGGTTTTACAAGGCCGTAAGCCAGTTTGTTTATAAATACAGAGGAACCGTTATGAATGGCCGGTTCCATGGATGCACCTGAAATGTGCAGAAAATCAATCACAAACAATTTAAGAATTACACCAACTGCTATTCCTGTAATAATCCAGATGAATACGTTTGTTTTTTTCCCCTTATTGTCTGCCATATCTTTATTCTAATATGAGTCAGTTTTTATGTCGATAGAACTATTATGGAAATTATCAGTTAAGTAGGCTTTGAAAGTGAATCTCATAGTATAATGCGCAGTTTCAGGACAAAACTGACAGCTTCTTTTCGCCCTCATGACCGTAACAAAGAACGTGACAACAGCCTTGTGTACAGTTTTGCCGGAACAGAACCGAAGCTTCCGTTTGCTTCCGCTGCTGTTCGGCCGCAGTTTTCGCTCCGTTCTGTTCTTTACACACTCGGTCGAACCGTGGACGAAATCCAGTCTCATATATGGATAGCCGCTGCTGTTCTGCTGTTTTTTTCTGTGTTTTGTGGTGCAGTACTTCTGTATACCTATGCTGCCAGTCATACAGGACCGCTCAGGCTCAGAGACAGTGGAAAAACGGAACTTGAAACACTCGACAAGGTAATGTCTTCTTTTGCAATAGACGGACGGGAAGGGTATAACGATAGCGGCGATATTCTTGACGATAACGGCAATGCACCGGTTGTTACAGAATCACTTTTTAAAAAACCGGTAACATTTAAAACATATAAAGTCGTAGCCGGTGATACGATCAGCGGTATTACGCGGAAATTCGGACTTACAAATCTTTCTACAATTATAGCAGTAAACGATATAGGAAATGTACGCGCAATGTATCCGGGGCAGAAACTCCGTATTCCGTCTGTAGACGGTCTTATATATACAGTAAAACCGGGGAATTCTCTTGCCGGTATTTCCGCAAAGTATACTATTCCTCTTGAGGATTTGCTTGATGTGAATGATTTATCTACCCAGACTATCAAAGCAGGACAGCAGCTGTTCATCCCCGGAGCAAAACTTAACTTGTCAGAGCTGCATGAAGCACTGGGCGATATGTTCAAGGTGCCGCTTACAGCAGTATTCCGGGTTACGTCCCCATTCGGCTGGCGGGCAGATCCGTTTACAGGAGTTCGTTCGTTTCATACAGGAATTGACATGGCATGTCCTGCTGGAACGTCGATCTATGCCTCTATGGACGGCAGGGTACTGACCGCAGGCTGGTCGAACATATTCGGCAATTACGTGATTATTACTCATCCGAACGGATACCAGACATTATACGGCCATATGTCAAAAGTATATGCAAAAAAAGGACAGACAGTAAATCAGAGAATGTGTATCGGCCTTGTTGGTTCTACGGGATATTCTACCGGGCCGCATCTGCATTTTACCGTGTATAAGAACGGCCGCCTTATTGATCCACGCACGGTTCTGAGAATACACTGATAGAAATTGTGGTTATGAAATTAATATGTTTCTGAAACGAGTGTTTTACAAAGTGATACGATATAGTTTATAATAAAATAACGGGAGGTGACCATTATGAAATCGGTAACAGTATGCCGCGGTTGCGGCCGTACGATTGATAATGATTTTATTTACTGCCCCTGGTGCGGTTATTCGCGCGTCGCCTGCGACGATAGTGCATCGCTTAATGCAGTTTTTAACCAGCTTGAACATCTTCAATCCGATTCCTGCAGTCAGCAGATAAATAAAATGGAAAAACAATTGAATAAGCTTGAACATGAACTCGATACGCTGGTTTTAAGTGCGGAGATGCATAAATGAAAATAACACGTACCGCAGCAGCATTGCTTATCTTATGTGCAGCCTTCCCGCTTGCTGCCGGTATTTCGTTCGGCAGTTCGGATTTGAACGATAACGATGAAGTTCTTTTTACGGTACGGCAGTCTCTTCCCGGAACAGTTTCATACCGTTCGCTTTTTTATGTAAAAATCGCAAATGGAGCCGCTTCGTCCGTGCCGCACATACTTACCTGCTATCCGGAACAGATGGAACTTCTTTCCGGGGGAACTGTATTGCAGATACGCAACCGTTATGGTACTGCGCATTTTTTGACAGAGAGTAGACAGCTTGAATGGAGTTGTCGTACAGAAACTCTCCCGCTGAATTCCATGAGACTTTCTGTACGTTCTGTCAGTCCTGATGGAAAATGGAGCTGCTATATTGAGAAAACCGGTTACGCAGAAGGAAGACTTGTCTTTGTGAATTCTTCAACGGGTAAAAAAACGGTGCTTGACGAACATGCTCCCTTTCGTTATGACACCGTACCGGTAAAATGGTCACCTGACAGTTCAGTCTTTCTTTACAGCAGAAATGATACTGTATATTTTTGTGATCCGGATGCCGTACAGCGTGGTGTTCAGATGGATGAAAAATATTGTGAAATTGGTACCGGTTCAATAGATTCCGTATGCTGGTCGGGCACTAGTCTGTTTTATATAGACAGCGACATTGTATATAAAATCGACATAAAAGGTTTGTATACGACAGGGTTGTATTCCGGTGTCATTGGGAAAGGTACACCATGCGGCAGGCTTCCCGAACATTTTGATTTTTGTCGTGATATATTCAGTGTTAATGCGGACAATACTTCTCTTTTTCTTATAAAAGGCGGGAAAATATTTTCTTGCTATTCACTGTTGAATAACAGCTGTGATTATGCAGGGGTTGTTTTTTCGCGTCCGTATACGAGCAGCTCTGGTTCACTGCTGGATGCTGTCGTTTTATGGAGCAGCAGTGGAGAACCGTATGTGTGGCTGCGGCTTATGCCGTATGCAGGGGGTGAACCACAGTCTGCGGTATATAAAATTGCTGATTCATTTAAACCGCTGCTTTCTGTAGAGAATTCGTGCAGACCTTTAGTTTCTTCTGACGGGACACTGGTGGCATTTTTTTCCGGCAGTACAATATATGTCTATAACGTTTCTACATGGAAACGGATTGGTCAGCTTTCAGGTGAAAATATGGTATCGGCCGTTTGGGCTGGAAATACCGTTTTATATGTTGGAGGAGACCGCTCTGTCCGCAGATGGGATATCGTTTCAGATACAAGTACTGTCTTATTTCTTTCAACAGCCGCTGACGGTATGTGGGATAAAAAAACAGGACAAATTATAGCAGATTCCGGTAATGGAAAAATATTCATGCTCGACAGGTCTATGAAATTATGGACGGAACTGCCGTCTGCTCCAAAACAGATTACTTCTATACAGAACGGCCGGTACCGTGTTTTTAACGGGACAACGCAGAATGCACTGTACGAAAATGCCCTTTATATACGGACTTTATCGGGAAAAGCGGTAACAAAACCCGTCTATTCTGAAAGCGTTCAGAAAGTTCCTGAACGCAGAAAGGCTGCACTCGTATTTGATGCATACGACAGTTCCGACGGACTTCCGTTTATTCTTTCTACATTGAATAAATATAAAGTTACAGGTACATTCTGCCTGAACGGTGAATTCATACAGCGGTATCCGTCGGAAACAAAGCAGATAGCCTCTACCCGGAACAGATGTGCTTCTCTTTTCTTTTCACCAGTTGATCTTACCGGCAGGGATTTTATTGCAGACGAAAACTTTATAAGGCGCGGTCTTGCACGTAATGAAGATGAATTCTATCAGTGTACCGGATCAGAGCTTTCGCTCCTCTGGCATGCTCCGTATTATCATGCAACTGATGCTGTCCGCGAGGCAGGAAAGAAAGCCGGCTACACATATATCGATGTTATTGGTGGCGGAATAAATGAAATGACACTTGAGGATTCCGTAAAACAGCATTGCCCGTATCTTTCTGCAGCTCAAATTATAGAAAAAAATCTAGCCTTACTTAAGAAAAATAATGGGGGTATCATTCCTGTCACTGTCGGATTTGCATACGGTCTGCGTACTGGGTATGTATATCAGAATCTTGACCTGCTTATAAGCGCGATTCTTGATGAAGGTTTTGATATTGTAAATGTCGATGAACTTGTTGACTGATTCGTCCGGGAAGTTTCGGGCTTTGTCCTCAGTACGTAGTAAAGAGGATAAAACCCGGCAGTCTTTCGTAAACGTCCCGATTATTGTTTTTTTGCAGACAGTATCATTTTTGAAGGAATATCCGCCGCACGTATAAAAACACACGCTTTTTTGATTGTACGGTCGGCCGTGAGGGGTATTGTCTGGAGCGTTTTACCGTCAAGTACATACTGTATGCTGCCGTAAGGTGTCCCGGCTGATATTCCTCCTTTTATATAGCGGGGAAAATTTACAATAACACGAACGCTGTCCGCCGCTGCCTGTGGTGAATCAGCGGTTATAAACGGAACAGTAAGCGCAGCAAAATTATATGCAGGAACCAGATATATCCATTGAGATTCTGCACCGGTAACAGGAATAAGATATGGATGAACTGCTTCAATCTTTCTACAGTCCGCAAAATGAGCGAATGACCATTCCATGAGTGTTGTTCCGTCCTGTATTCTGAATTTGTCGCCTTCTATTTTATTATGTCCCGGACCATTCATGGTAACGGAAAGAAAACGTGTGTTGTTCCGGTGTGCTGTGAGTGCAAGGTTATACCCACTTTCGTCTATATATCCCGTTTTTAGACCGTCACAGCCGGCAAGTTTTCCGAGAAGCGCATTTGTATTCTGCTGAGTAATACCCATCGTAATACGTTCCGGAAGTCCGTGAGAGAAATCCTGTGCAGTAGGCTTTCCCCTGTCTTCCGGTGCGAGGTTATGTTCCTGTGGATAAGTAAATGAGAGACGTGAATGAAATTTTTCAAGGGCTTCCGGATATTCTGTTATATAAATCCGGGCGAGAGCTGCCATTTCGCGCGGTGTTGTCGTGTTTTTTTCACTATACCCTGATGATTCAATAAAATGTGTATGTGACAGGCCCAGTTTCTGCATTTCGCTGTTCATCCGCTTGATAAAATCGTCCATGCTTCCACATGTATAATCGGCAAGCGCGTATGCGGCATCATTGCCGGAGCAGACATCGAGTCCTGTAAGCAGTTCTTCAACAGTAACGATCTGGTCCTTACCAAGGAACATAAGCGAAGAATGGGGCGGCATGTTGCATGCCCAGCAGTTACTTTTCAGCGGAACAATATCGGTAAGCGATATGTGCCCCGCTTTTATTTCCTCCATAACGACATACATAACTGCAATTTTTGTCATTGATGCAGGAGGAATAATTTTGTCTGCTTTTTTTTCATATAAAATGCTTCCGCTGGCAACGTCGATGACAATTGCAGAGCCGGCCTGTATATCGAGTTTTGCAGGAATTACGGCATAGGGAAGCGGTTTTAGTATATTGCTGCGTTCCGGATACGTTTTATCAAGAGATTTAGTAAGTTCCTGCTGCTGGACGTTTGTAAGCTGAACAGGCTTCTTGTGCTGCTTGAAACGGACAAACCGGATTCCAGCTGTAACCAGATATGAAGCCGCCAGGACCAGCAGGGCTGTTTTTAGACCTCTGAGTATATATGTTGTACGTTTAGTCAATTCGGGAACTCCTGTTGCGCAGCAGCATATCGGTAAGGACAAGCTGCGTCATAGCTTCTATTACTGGGACAAGCCGCGGGCACAGACATACGTCGTGGCGGCCCTCTATGATAAGATCACTGTCTTCGAATCCACCGCCGCTGGAACTGACAGTCTGCTGTTTTTGAAAGATGCTGGGAACAGGTTTTACGGCCACTCGGAACACAATATCGTTCCCGTTTGAAATGCCGCCGAGAATACCGCCTGCGTTATTGGTGAGAAATACGGGATGTCCGTTTTCTGTACGCATTGCGTCGTTGTTTTCTTTTCCTGTTGAATCAGCAGCGCCGAATCCGGAACCGAATTCGATTCCCTTTACTGCACCAATAGACATAACTGCTTTAGCAAGTTCTGCGTCGAGCTTGTCGAATACTGGTTCGCCGAGTCCTGGGGGAACTCCAGTAACCGTACATTCTATGATTCCGCCTGCGCTGTTGCCCTGCTTCCGAAGTTCCGAAATACGTTTTTCCATTTCTGCAGCTGCTTCTTTGTCGCATGCCCGCAGCATATTATGTTCAATGACAGTCATATCTTTTTTCCGGCAGCAAATACCGCATGCAGCAGTTGTATACGCAGTGATTTTTATCCCTGCGGTACGAAGAATCATGCCGGCAACAGCACCACATGCAACTCTTGCTGCTGTTTCCCGTCCCGATGAACGTCCTCCGCCGCGGTAATCGCGCATACCATATTTTTCAAAATAAGTGTAATCTGCATGTCCCGGTCTGAATGTATGCTCAAGATTTGAGTAATCATCAGAATGTTGCGATGTATTACGGATAACAAGGGCAACAGGAGTACCTTCTGAAATTCCATTTACAACACCTGAAAGAATTTCAACAGTATCCGGTTCGGAGCGTGCAGTAACAGCTGCATTTACGTTATTATTTATTTCAGCGCCAGGTCTGCGCCTGTCGAGTGCTGTCTGTATTTCATTGCGGTCTACGGCAATTCCTGCGGGACATCCGTCGATGACGGCACCGAGCGCTTCTCCGTGACTTTCTCCGAATGTCATTACTTTGAATATTGTTCCAAATGTATTACCGGACAAATTTTTTCCCCTTTTTTTGTACAATACCACAAATCATCATTAAAGAAAACGTATACATAAGACGGTTTAAATACCTGTCACATTGTTTTACTTATCAGCTCAAGCCGGGAGTGAATATCGAGTTTTTTGAATATTTTCTTATTATGGACTGCAACTGTTGCAGGCGATATATTCAGTTTTACAGCGATATCTTTATCTGCCAGTCCCTGCGATATGAGCACAGCTATTTGTATTTCGCGGCTTGAAAGATTTGCGGCGGTAAAAAGAGCCGTCTGTGCCGATGTCGGAATAAGAGAATTGTTTTGAACGGAATCTGCCCGTTGTACGGTTTGTCCTGACATGGTGAATACCTTTGCCGTTTGTTTTAATTTTGTCTGCGGTGAGGAAACTGGAGCAGTTTCGGGGGACGACAGCACCATACCCTGTCGTACCGCGTTTGAAATATCGGCAAGAACAAGCGATTTTACTGTACGTCTGTTTTCCATGAATGAATGTACCTTTGCAAGCAGTTCTTCCGGAAGAAATGGTTTTTCAATGATTTCGACAGCACCGCTTCTGTACAATAAAAGGCGCCGCTGGGTTTCCGAGAAACTTGTTATGAAAAAGAACGGTATTGAGCACAGTCTGTTATCTTTCTGGCAGAATTTCAGAAGATCCTCACTGCTTAGTACCGGCAGCGTATCGGATGTGATTATAAGATCAGGGGTGAAATTTTTTAAAAGCGAAAATGCTTCCTGTCCGTTTACTGAAGAGACTGTTTTATAGAACTGACTGAACATGTCGGAGAGAATTGTCCGCATATCAGTATTGTTTTCAATTATAAGAATTATTTCTCCATAAAGCGTATGCTGACGTTTCGGAGAAAAACGGGGTGATTCATTATCACTTGTTTTTATTTTACCAATCAGTTCCGACTCTTTTTTAACAGCTTCTATTTCAAGCGTTGAAAGAGATGCAGACTTTAAGGTGAACTGTGCAATAAAAGTATTGCCGAGAGGGTCCGGGAGAATCGACATAGAACCTTTATGCAGCATGACAATACGTTTAACAATATGTAGCTGTATACCCCAGCTTGACATAATTTTATAAAAATGTTCTTTGCCTTCATTTGTTCTGGAGGACTTGATATAGTCCAGATCAAGAATATTACGTGCATCGTATTCGCTTAGAGGAGCGGATGTTATATGAACGGAATAGGTGAGAATCGATTTTTTATAATCGATATAAATAAGAACGGGAGTTCCTGCGGCTGCATATTGTATGACAGGTTCAAGCATATATCTGAAGAACACTTCAAGCAGCGCTTTATTGGCAAGAACTACAATCGAGGACGACATACCCCGTTTTATTTCAGGCAGATTACCTTTTGATTTTATGTCGCAGAGCTGCTCTTCTACGGCGTTCATCATGAAAGGCAGCAGGACGACAGGTTCCCTGTTTTCGTCAATATCGGCAATACCGGATTCATAATGAGAGAGCGAAAAAAGGGCGTTAAGCAGACTTTTTATTGTATGGCTGCTTTTTTGTACAATATTTCGTGACTGTGCTGTAGTTCCCGACAGAGGTGATTCAATTGCATTGACAAGTGCCGTCATAGGATTCATGAGTGAAAAAATAACGCGGGAATAAGCATAACTCCTGCTGTTAGCCGTCTGTGTATTTTCCTGTGCTGCCGCAGTTTCAATTTCCAGAAGAGCAATTTTTCCCCGCAGCCGGATGATGATATTCACTGATGTGGGAAATGTAATGATAAGTATTGCAACACAGACCGGCCAGTCCATATCGTTGTCGAATATACGAAAAACAGGGACAGCTGATTTTGTGCGGACTAGATGAAATATCTGTCGGATAATGATAAGCAGCACAGCTATGGCCCACAGTAAATACAGTTTTTTGTCCGTATTCGTCTGGAAAAAAGATGTTTTAACGCAGATGTAAAAGAACAGTATCATGATCAGAATAATTATTAATGTAAGTGACGATTGCATGTGGTTATGGTTGAATACAAGAAACTGAAATGTTGTCGTAATCATGCAGATGAAAAAAACTATGTTTATTACCTGAGACGGATGTTTGACCGGCAGAATCCGTTTATTATCCGACAGCAGCGCTCCTGTTCCGCAGAAGAGCGCTGCAAGCGAAAAGAGAAATACCATGTTTTCTGCTTTGCCGCCTGTAATAAGCCACGGCCAGAGATAAGCCGTCCCGAATCCCTGTACACTCAGAATGTGCCCTGTAAGAGCAAGTGTAATGCCCGCTACGTAGAGGTAAAAACTGCTTTTAAAGAATAAACCGCCGGTTATAAGGACAAGTAATATACAAATAAATATTCCGATAAGTATGCTGTACCAGAATGTCTGCCGCGTTACTTTTCTGAAATATTCCGGCAGCGGTATAAGAGAGACTGATACAGCTGCATATTTTACAGGTTCTATCCGGATTCGAATTTTCCCGGGGTATGTACTGGAGATGTCACCGGGCAGTGGAACAGCCTGATTCCATGTAGGAATCGTTTTCATTTCATCATCGGAATGTTCCTTCAAATAATACGATGAACCTGTCCTGCCGATAAGATGCCATGAATCGTCAGTCAGCAGCAGGTAAACATCTGCTTTCATAAATATTTCGGAATTGAATTGTATTGCATATGTTCCGCCGGTAGTTTCAGGAAGTTCTGCTTCAAGCCACATGACCTGACCGTCGTTTGCATTTATGTATTTCTCATATGAAAAGAAATCATGTGAAAGCTGATTTACCGTAATTTTACCGGTTTTATCTCGTAATACCAGAGGGTGAAGCGGATATTCTTTTGCGGAAGCTCCGGCAACGGTGAGTAAAAGCGTAATAAACCCCAATATACGGCGGTACATACTGACTAATTATAGTGCAATTTTTTATTTAATAGAAGGTGACAGGCGGGAGCATACCTTTTATCCCATTGATAAAAATGTATAAAAATGCAATAATATAAAGAAATTTACATAAAATATGCGAGGTCTGTATATGATAAAATTAAGAGGCGCTTTTACTGCTATGGTGACACCTATGAATGCGGACGGCTCTGTGGATTATGAGGGATTCCGCACATTACTTAAATTTCAGCTGGAACATGGAATAAACGGTCTTGTACCTCTGGGAACGAGTGGAGAAACACCAACACTTGATGAAGATGAAGAGCAGAAACTCATCGATATACTTATGCCGGAAGTACGCGCCTTTGAAAAAGCTCATAATGTAAAAATTCCTGTCGTACTCGGAGCAGGAAGTAACAATACGCGGGATGCTGTCCGTTATACAGAGCGGGCAAAAAAAGCTGGAGCCGATGCAGCGCTTGTTGTTACTCCTTACTATAATAAACCGTCTGATGAAGGTATTTACCGCCATTTTGAAGCCGTTACAAAAGTCGGTATTCCGATTCTTGTATACAACATTCAGGGACGTACCGGAAAGAATATTGATACGGCAACGCTTGAACGCATTGCAGACCTGCCGAATATTGCCGGTGTAAAAGAAGCAAGCGGTAATATGAACCAGATGATGGATGTGGTTGCCAGAATTAAATCAAAACATCCTGATTTTGCTGTTTTAAGCGGAGACGATGCGCTTACGCTTCCGCTCATAGCAGTCGGGGGGGACGGCATTGTATCAGTCGTATCGAATCTCTGTCCTTCAGTCGTCACCGAAATGGTTCAGGATGCATTAAAAGGTGATTATACCGCGGCACGTGCTATTCATTACCGTCTGCTGCCGTTTTTTAAAGCCGCTTTTATCGACGGTAACCCCACTTCGATAAAGTATGCAATGAAGTGCAAAGGACTTCCTTCAGGCAGCGTTCGTCTGCCCCTTGTTGAAGTACATGAAGAAGCTAAAAAGATTATTGAATCTGCACTGAAAACATGCAGTCTGTAAAAAAAAAGGAAATAGTCGGTATGAACAAAATACAAGTTGGAGTTTTAGGTGCGACCGGTATGGTCGGACAACGATATATTGCACTGCTTCAGAATCATCCGTGGTTTGAAGTGACGTATGTAGCTGCAAGTCCCCGTTCTGCAGGAAAACCGTACAGAGAAGCGGTGAATAACAGGTGGCTTATCGGTGCGGATATTCCCGCCGGAGTTGCCGGACTTATTGTGCAGGATGCGAATGCCCCGGAACTTGCACTTGGAAAATGTAAATTCGTATTCAGTGCGCTTGAAATGGATAAGGATGCAATAAAAGCGCTTGAAGCGGCATATGCTGCGGAAGGAATCCCTGTCGTTTCAAACGCAAGTGCGAACCGCTGGACAGAAGACGTCCCGATGCTTGTTCCCGAAATTAATTACAGCCATCTGGACGTGATAAAAGCACAACAGGAACATCACGGGTGGAATAAGGGATTCATCGCGGTAAAACCAAATTGTTCTCTCCAGACGTATATGATGCCCGTCTTTGCACTTCAGAACGCCGGCTATCCGGTCAAACGAATGATTGTTACGACTTTGCAGGCAACAAGCGGCGCCGGTTATCCCGGAGTCTCTTCTTTCGATATGATTGATAATATTGTTCCGTTTATAGACGGTGAAGAAGAAAAAACAGAGAAAGAATGTCTCAAAATTCTTGGAAAAGTTCAGAATGGCAGAATAGTAAATGCGTCCGGACCTGTCGTTTCTGCAACATGCACACGCGTGCCGGTAATCGACGGACATACTGCATGTGTAAGTCTTGAATTTGATCTGCCGCAGGATAAGAAACCGTCTGTTAAAGAAATTGAACGCATATGGACAGATTTCCGTTCAGTGCCGCAGGAACTGAAACTTCCGTCCGCCCCTGAGCATCCGATTGTGGTCCGGCACGAAGAAAATCGTCCGCAGCCACGACGCGACCGCGATACCGAAAAAGGAATGGCTTGTGTCATCGGGCGCCTTCGTCCGTGCAGTGTATTCGACGTGAAATTTGTAGCACTCAGTCACAATACAAAACGGGGTGCTGCCCTCGGTGGTATTTTGAATGCGGAACTGCTCAAAGCAAAAGGCTTTTTTGACGCACTGTAACGATTATTTTTGGTATGACTGAATCTGCTGCTGTATTTCAAATGCCGGTTTGTGTGTAACAAACGAAAAATGACGTGTGGTTCCGTCATACCGGAAAGATGCCTCGATACAGTATTTTGATTCATTGAGGAGAAAACTGTACCATTTGCGCGGAGGAACGCTTGTCTTAAATTCTTCCAGTGAAGAAACAGTTATAAATTGTTCTTCCGGGGCTTTCTCGTGAGCTGCCTGACGCATCAGTGTAGTCATATAATTTTCCGATGGAGCAACATAAAAATATATTTTCCGGGTGCAGAAAACAATAAGTCCCCATAATTCGAGCTTTCCTGCCGTCAGTTTCAAACCAAGTGCATCATATGTACTTTTGTCTGCCTGGATGCTTGCAAGTTCTATTGATTCGACTGTATCATTTATTTTTTTTCCAAAATCAGCAAAGAATTGTTTTTGTTCCTGAGCCTGTGTCATGAATATAACTATACCAGAGAAATATCGTTTATGCCAGTCTTACAGCCTGCAGAACCGGATCGGCCTGACGACAGTCTGAATCATCTTTTCTTTTATGTATTGTATTTTTTTTGCAATTGGTTTAGTATAATTCAAATTATACTGCTTGTCTGGAAGACAGGTGGAATTGGAGTTTAAAATGGGTGCTATTGGTATTATCCTGCTTGTTACGTTTGTTATCGTATGTGTTCTTCTTGTCCTTATTATTCTTATTCAGGATGACGGAAGCAGTGGTATGGGCGGTCTGCTCGGCGGACGCGGAACAGCAGCATTCGGTTCACATTCTGCAAGTG
>JBAYAJ010000027.1:0-20320 GCA_041669845.1 Treponema sp. | reverse complement strand
GGATTCGAACCTGTGGAATACCGGCACCAAAAGCCGGGGGCTTACCGCTTGCCGACGTCCCATTATATGCTGTTATATACTGCTGACAGAAGAAGAAGCAGACGCATCATCTTTCGCACCTGCAGGTTCAACATGTCCGGCATTATATTCATCCAAAATTTTGTTCTGCAGCTCAGCTCTGAAATCAGGACTGATCGGATGTGCTACATCCTTATATTCGCCGCTCGCTGTTTTCCGGCTCGGCATTGCAATAAACAAACCGTTTTTTCCTTCAATAATCTTCACATTATGAACAACGAAGCAGTTGTCAAATGTAACCGTGACATAGGCACGTAATTTACCCTCGCCTTCAACCTTCCGGATTCGTAATTCCGTAATCTGCATAAGCTATCCTCCGTTCTCTAGAACAAGTCTATCTGTCACGGGAAGGGTGTACTACAACACAGCTCTTCCAGCGCTCAGCAAGCACACATCCGGCATTTTCAGCTTCTTCTGCAGAAGGGAAAATACCGTAGACTGTAGAACCGGATCCGGACATCTCTCCATATAATGCGCCCGCAGCCCGGATTGAATCCAGCGCCCGGCCTACTTCCGGA
The DNA here is from genome assembly GCA_041669845.1 of Treponema sp. Classification (GTDB taxonomy): domain Bacteria; phylum Spirochaetota; class Spirochaetia; order Treponematales; family Treponemataceae; genus Treponema_D. The sequence goes on along the minus strand of JBAYAJ010000027.1, from coordinate 19,724 downwards.
AAACAGTTCACTAAAGACGGAGTAAAACTATTTGCAAAATTCCAGGATGAAACCGGATTATTGTATATAGTTTCCAAATCCGCAAAAGACGGACAAACAACCGTCTTTCCCGAAGCAAAGTATCGATCAACAAGAGCATATGCCTCTTTCGTCGGACTCTTAACACCGGGAAACACAAGCAGTATATACAAGTCGTTACGTCCCCGTACCGGCTTTACGATTTCACCGCGGCCCGAAACAACTGCACAACCTTCCCTGCCGCAGAACAGAAAGAAAAAAACATCACTCCCAACACGGGAAGCAATTTCTTTCTTCTGAGACCCGGAAAGTGTTATTCCGCTCACTTTTTCAAGCGCTCTGATAAAAGCAGCAGCATCTGAAGAACCACCGCCTAATCCACCACCAGAAGGAATCCCCTTTATAAGTCTCACGTTCACTCCGGGTACATCCTTTCCGACAACAGAACAGAACGCTTTATATGATGACGTAATTGTATTATTTTCCGGAAGAAACATACCCTCACAAAAAACCCGGCATGATTCGTTTCTCCCTGTTACACTTACATTCAGCTGATCAGCAAGTGTAACAGTCTGGAATATACTTTCAATATCATGAAATCCGTTTCTTACATCCGGCAGAACATGCAAATTAAAGTTTATTTTTGCCGGTGCAAATTCACAGACTTCTGTCACCATATGTAATATTTAGTATATCAATTTCTTATCCATCTGTCAAATCATCCGATGAGATGTCTGCTAAAACTGTCTGAATTTTGCAAATGATCATAATATATATCAGACAGACACATATTCCTGAAAACGACTGAAAAAAGCAGCATTTTTTACTAAAACCAGTTGACAGAAATACAAGTGTAAATTACATTCATATGCAGGTGAGAGAAATAGTTCTTTTCTTCTACAACAAAGGAGTTGTTATGTCCGTCGCAGACGATTTCCTTCTTTTATCAATGATCAGTGAATCATTTTCATATGATGACGAATATGATGAAGATGCATTGGATGAATCCGATGCCGAAGATGATTTCAGCGATAATACCAGCGATGATTCTCTTGATAAATTCGATGATGACGCTGAACTTTTTGAGGATGCTTTCGAAGAAGAAGAAGAAGCACCGGATGAACCATTCGATGATTATGAAAATGAAGATGGTTACAACGGTATAACTGATGACGAAGAAGAACTCTCGGATGACGAGGTCTTCGACGACATCGATGATGACGACAAATAATCAGACAGTGTGATAATCTATCAAATTTCCGGTATGCCACAATTTTTCAAGATCATAGAAATCTCGTGCATTTTCGGACATAAGATGGATGACAATACTGCCGAAGTCAATAAGATTCCAGTCATTTCCATCGGACATTTTCTTATTCGTAAGGTGTATTTCCAGATCGTTATTTTTTGCGTATTCTTTTGCCTGTTTATACAAACCCTGCCAATGGGCAGAACTTGAAATCGTCACTATGACAAAATAGTCAGTCCAGCTGTTAAGCTTGGAAATATCAAGAAGTACAACGTCCTTTCCTTTTCCCTCTTCCATAAGCAAAGCAATTTCTTTAGCTTTTTGTTCTACATCTTTCATATAAAATCCTTTTATTTACCCGACGAACGAACATAGCGTCCGTCAAAATCTTTACCGAGAATTACCGTAAAATCGACGTTTGCAGCTGTATCGGTACCTGCATCGTCAGGTTTTACTTCCTCCTCCTGAATATTTGTACAATGTATAAAATCACCCACCATTCTGGCTATTTCTTTATTTCCGATATGGTCAATGATTACGGTCTTTTCATAATCGGTCCGGTCTGCATTAGACGAACTAAGAATATCATAACTTGCATTCTGAAATAAAATTGCCGTATTATGCGCAAGTCCCTGTTCTGTCGTTCCGTTCTGTATATCAAGCACATAAATCCGGCTTGTCATTGTACTCCCCGTTGAAATAAGCATGTTTGTAGACTGTGCAACGGCCTGTTTGATAAATTCTCCACCGTTGAGAGGAAAAACAAAAATTTTACCGTCTACGTTACGTGCAGACCCTGTAACGGTTTGTTTTATAATATATTCGGTATCCATTCCAGAAAGAAGCGTCATAAGCCTGTAAAAATCTTTTTTGTTAAGGTTAGTCGACAAAAGAGATGAAAATAACTTAAAATCCTTCTTTCCGAGAATAACCGATTTATTATCGCTGAGCTGTGTAAAAAAAGCTATCATAACATTCTGGTAACGTTCGTACACATCAGTATTATTTTCATCAGGAAGACGATAACGCAGATATACAGAAACCTTATCACCATCAAGCGTTACCGCACCTGACGGAAGAAGCCAGCGTTCGCCGTTTTCAGAAACAGCATCGACCGGTTCAGGAATAAAAACGCGCATACCCCCCATCATATCTGAAAGCTTTACAAAATCGGGAAGAGTGACGACTGTATAAAACGGAATCTTTGTACCAAGTAAGTTCTCTATCTCGCTTTTGTAGACGTCAATTCCCTTTTCCTTATAAACAGCGGAAATACCGTCGACTCTGCCAAGACTACCGTAAATTGCCCCGATATTTGCCGGAATATTCACTATTGCGGCCTTTTTTGATACAGGGTAATAGATAATCATCTCCGTCATAAGTGCATCACCGGGGGTGTCTTCCATCACATACAAAACACGAATAACCTGATCGTTCTCAAGGCTCTCACCGACTGTATCGGTACGCAGCGAAAGCCCCACGATTATACACGACACTGCAATAACAAGTACCATCAAAATCAGAAAAAGCAGACCTTTCTGCTCATCGCGCATATGCATTATTTTTCTCCAGAGATTCAAGGAACAGTTCCGACTCCGGTGCTACCGTACATCCTTTTTTTTCAAGATATGATATACCATCTGTCAGCACAACCTTAACAAGTCCGTCCAGCGGTAATCCGGTAAGTTTTGCTATATAAGCTTTCGTTATATACTCACGGCCGGGTTCAATTTTATCCGCAACATAGATTATTTTTGCAAGATCACACATATCGGGCGCACCGAATGTATGATCAGCCACAGCCTGAAGTATTTCGCTGTCCGTGATCCCAAAATCTTCCGTCATCTTCACAGCTGCTGCGCGGCCATGAAGGAGAGCAGGTTTTTTCTTTTCGAGTGGTGTAATAATATGCCCGTCCCGCAGAGCCATCGAAACAAGCAGTTCATCACTCATATCTTTGCACATATCATGTCCGACACCTGCCAGACAGCCTCGCCTTTCGTCAATACCGTATCTCCGGCATAATTCCTGCGCTGTTTCTGCAACCCGCATAGAATGTTCATACCTGCTTTTTTTCACAGCCGCCAGCGTGTACTGGCGGATTTTTTCTGTTACTGCAACATAATCAGGAGAATTATTTATATCCATAGAGCTTTCTTTCTATAATATACTGAAAAACAGGCTCCGGTACAAGGTAACGCCAGCTTTTTCCTCCCGCAATGCGAGTCCGTATTTCAGTTGAGGAAACGGACATTACAGGATTGTTAAGCAAAATACAGGGATATTGAAACAACCCTGCTCTAAAACTGGAATTAAATCCACCTGTATATGTACCGGCAGGCTTATTTCCAAATGCAGCTGTATCATTTCCCCTGTTGTCGTCGTTCCGGCGTGCAATAATAATATCCGCCATTCCTGCGACGTCAGCGGCATGATACCACTTGTCAAATTCTGCAGCAGTCTCCTGACCTACAATAAACGCAGGTTTCCCCTCAATTATATTCTTATATTTTTGTATAATATACTGCAGAGTATCATATGTATATGAAACACCGCCGCGCATAATTTCACAGTCTTCTGCAGCAAAATGATCCGAATCCGCACAAAACGCCTGTACCATTCCCAGCCGGTCTTCCGGCATAACAGTGCCGGAGGGTATTTTATGCGGCGGAATAAACGCCGGAACGATGAGTATTTTGTCATACCCCAGTTCCTTTACCGCAGTCTCTGCAAGCATTGCATGGCCGTTATGCAGCGGATTAAAGGTACCTCCCAGCAGTGCAATTCTCAATTTATTGGCCTTCACTGCCAGGATACTGTACTTCGCCCTGCTCATCCACAGAACGGGTTGTAAGAAAATCCGGACTCCCGGCAGCATTTGACGCAGCTGCTGCCGGACGGTTTTCAAGTTTATCAACCATTTTAATAATCAGAAGCTTTGCATCACGCATATTCGTATCTGCCAGCACGGAAACGGACAACACAGGGGTTTCCGGTTCTGTCTTTTTGATTGCCGCGATTATTTCCTGTGCCCGTTCTTCCGCCCCTTCGACATCGATTTTATTACAGAGTACTATACGAGGTTTTGCAACAAGTTCCTTTGAATAGGAAGATAGTTCATTTTGAAGTGTATTATATGCAGTAAGGTAGTTTTCATCCGAGCAGTCGATCATATAAATAAGACAGGATGTACGCGAAATATGCTTAAGAAACTTTATACCAAGCCCTGCGCCGTCAGATGCACCTTCAATAATACCCGGAATATCTGCAATTATTATATCGCGGTCGTCATCTACCCGAAGCACGCCGAGATTAGGAATTTTAGTCGTAAACGGATACGGTGCAATTTTGGGACGGGCATTTGTAAACGCATTTAAAAGAGATGATTTACCTGCATTTGGAAATCCAACAAGACCTGCATCTGCCATAATTGAAAGTTCCAGACGAAGTTTTCGTATTTCTCCCGGTTTTCCGGGATGTGCGTAACGAGGTGCCTGATTCGTTGAAGACTTGAAATGTACATTACCCCAACCGCCGTTTCCGCCGGAAAGGAACACAAATCGTTCATCTTCACTCTCGTTTGTAAAATCATGGATAAGTTCATCTGTTTCCGCATCGCGGATCGTCGTTCCCGGAGGTACAGGAATCACAACATCTTCACCATCCCTGCCGTACTTATTCCATCCGGATCCGTCAGAACCGTTCTGCGCCTTAAACACGACCTGATTACGGTGTTTAGCAAGAGTACGCATATTCCGTTTTACACAGAACACAACATCTCCTCCCTTTCCTCCATCCCCGCCGTTAGGACCGCCGCGGGGAATATATTTCTCGCGTCTGAATGCAATGCAGCCGTTTCCACCTTTGCCGGATCTGACTTCGATTACAGCTTCATCTGCAAACTGCAACATATAACCACCTTATTATTATACAAAAAAAATACCCGGCACAGAAAGTCTGAACCGGGTAATATCACTTTGTTCTGCAGAAAATTCTATTATTCGTTCACCGGCGTAACAGAAATAAGTTTTCTGTTCATACGCTCGTGGTAGACAACTTTTCCGTCAGTAGTTGCAAAAAGACTGTCATCTCCTGCCTTCATGACGTTATTGCCAGGATAGAATTTTGTTCCACGCTGTTTAACAATGATAGAACCGGCTGTTACCGTTTCACCACTGAATTTCTTTACTCCAAGATATTTCGGGTTCGAATCGCGTCCGTTTTTTGCACCGCTGCCGCCTCTAGTTCTTCCCATATTATTCTCCTATTCACTAGTTTTTATCCGTAATTCAACATTTCCGGGATATTCCTCAACAAGAGAAGCAATCCCGTGTTCAAGAAAGTCCCCGGCATATACCAGCCGCATCTCCGTTTTCAGAGATGTTTTTTTTGCACGGGCGCTGAAAAAAAGCATTCCCCGTGACGATGTATCCGCTTCCAGCAGTATATCTTCCGAATCTTCAAGAGTCTGCATCGTCGTTCGAAATAAAATACTAACGGCACTGCATACAATATCTGAACCGGCTGCAGCAAATCCGGCATGACCTTCCGCTCTGCAGGATTGGAAAGTACCGTTGCCGCCACGAACCAGAAGCACAGAAGTCATTACGCTACGGTAATATCCTTCACAGTTACTTTCGTATACTGTTCGCGGTGACCAATAAGGCGGTGATAATCTTTCTTTGATTTATACTTAAGAACAAGAACCTTTTTATCACGGAAAGATTCACCTACTTCAATCAGGACTTTAGCACCCTTTACAAACGGTGTACCGACACTGACCTTATCTCCATCGCTGACAAGCAGGACAGAATCAATATCAATCGTTGCGCCCTTTTCAGCGTCAAGTTTGTCGACCGTCAGCACAGCACCTTTTTCTGCCTTGTACTGTTTGCCCTTATATTCAACAAGTGCGTACATATAAAATACCTCTACTAAAAAATAATGCAAGCAAAGCAGCCGCAGTATTAAACGGGGATCGATACTACAAGCCGTTTTACAATACGTGTATTTTAGATACTATCAGAAAAGAAGCAGGTTAGTCAAGAGTAAAAGAGACTTGCCCCAACAGGATGGGCAAGTCTCTTTTACGTGTATATAAATCAATAATGCTGCAGGACGTATATTAAAATTTGTACGTCCCTGTCGTTATTGTACCACCATTTGAATAAATATCGAAGTTCACACTCTTTTTTGCTTTTCCAAGCTCTTCATAGAATTCCTGAAGTGTCTTTACCGTCCTGCCGTTTACCGCCGTTATAATATCATTATTCTGCAGTCTGAGTGCGGCAGCAGGAGATTTTTCCTGAACACCGGTAACAGCAACACCCTTAACTTTGTCGTCATCAAGTTTAAGCTCTTTCCGCGTATCGTCCGTCAATGGTACGGCAATAAAGCCCGGCCAGAGTTTACCATTATCGGTCGAAATCTTCTCAGAACGTTCCTCTATCTTAACCGTAAGCTCAATTTTTTTACCGCTGCGCAGTACGTCAAACGTTGCTGTTGCTCCTGCTTCAAGATTTCCGACATCGCGGACAAGCTGATTGACGTTTTTTACATCCTTTCCGTTAAGTCCTGTTATAAAATCACCCGGCTGCATTCCCCCCTTCTCTGCAGGCGAGTCCATGAAAACCTGTGAAGCAAATGCTCCTGTCGTATCTTTTACACCGAGTTCGTCTTTATATTCGGCCGTAACATCCACAAGAGACACACCAAGCCAGCCGTATGTAATTTTACCTTTGCTGATAAAATCATTGATTGCATTTTTAATGTTGTTAATCGGAATGGCAAATCCAAGTCCCTGTGAACCGCCTGACTGTGAGGCAATCCATGTATCAATACCAATAACTTCTCCGTAAATATTAATAAGCGGACCACCGGAGTTTCCCTGATTAATGGCAGCGTCCGTCTGTATAAAATCACTTATACTGCCGATGTCGTTTCCCGAGCGTCCGGTTGCGCTGATAATGCCCTGTGTAACAGACTGGCTGTAACCAAGAGGTGCTCCCATTGCAAAGCATATATCCCCCGTATGAACCTGATCGGAATCTCCGAGCTTTGCAACAGGAATTGATTTATCGCCTGATTCAAAGGAAACAAGCGCAACATCCATACGGGAATCAGCTCCGACGAGTTTCCCGTCAAATTCGCGGCCGTCATTGAGTTTAATGGAGATTTTTGTAGCATCACCGGCTACATGATTGTTTGTGAGGACGTAAATAGTGTTACCAGTACGCCGGACAATGACGCCCGAACCAAGTCCCTTCTGTTCATACTGCTGTTTCGGGGTGTCATTTCCCTGATTCGGCATTCCGAAAAAGAAGAACGGCAGATCGTCAAGAGGATTTGACTGTACAGTTTTTGTCTCTGTAACATCAACTTCAACAACTGACGGAAGAAGTGTATCGCTTATAGAACGGAATGCATCCTGCATAGCCTGCATTACTTTGAGGGAATCAGACGGGACAGGAGAATCTGTGCGTGTTTCTGCAAAGGCTGTATCTGCACTGCCGTTTACAGGCGTTTTGCGGCAGGAAAGGGAAACAACTGCAAATGTAAGAACTGCAGCACATGAAATCCCGACAATCCTTTTAGTCCATGTTTTCATTGTAAAACCTCCGATGAGCAGCATATTCATGCTGCATCATTTCTGTTAAAATAATAAAAAAGGAACATCAAGTGTTACAAAAAAAATTGATGTTCCTTTATAAATTTCTGTTAGAAATAAAGTCTATTTTGAATAATTAAGATCCGTAAGGATTTCCGTATGGTCGGCAAAGACCGCGACAGTATGCTCTTCATGCGCCGAAGCTTTACCGTCTGCCGTAAGTACAGTCCATTCATTATTGGACAGCAGAACATCTGCAGTTCCCAGGTTGATCATCGGTTCAATAGCAAGAACCATACCGGTCTGTATGCGTGGATTAGCACCCCGGCTCGGACAGTTCGGTATGCTCGGATCCTCGTGTACGTCAAGTCCTACACCGTGCCCGCAGTAATCATATACGACACCGTAATGATGACGCACCGCAATATCGTTTACTGCGTTCGAAATGTCGCTGATACGATTGCCGGGAACGCAGGCGGCAATACCGGCGGAAAGACATTCAAGTGTTACATCGTCAAGTTTTTTATATTCCGGACGCACGTTTCCGACAGGCAGAGTGTGGGTTGAATCGCTTATGTATCCGTCCAGATCAATTCCGGCATCAATTGAAACCAGATCACCGTCATGAATGATTTTTTTAGCCGACGGAATGCCGTGAATAACCTCTTCATTTACGCTGATGCATATTGCGCCCGGAAAGTTCTCACGATACCATGCAGGTTTCCCATGGTGGGAAATAATAAAATGTTTGCAGATATTGTCTACTTCTTTTGTCGACATGCCGGGCTTCACCTGCGGAATGATCTCATTGAACATATCCGCCAGAAGGTGGCACGACTTCCTTATTCCAACAATCTCCTCGTCATTTTTAAGTCGTATCATATATTTACCTCTGAAATAATTCACCTAAATAAAAAAAGTATAAAATCATCCCGATTCAACCAGCAGATTCTTTATAATCCACTGGTATGTGGAAAATTCTACATACGGGACATCACTTTCCGTACACCGGATGTCCGTGCAGCCTCTTCAAGACAAATATCTGCGGTACGTTCATCGCCCATTTTTTTGTACAGACACGACATTTTACGCAGAAAAAAGGCATCATCGGAAGGTGTAAATCCCAAATCAAGTGCGCGTTCCCATGCATCAAGAACAAGTTCGTCATTCACTGTTCCTTCGATATTCTGCTTCAGAATGTGAAGTGTAAATTCCATAACTTCCGGGAAAAAAAGACGGAAATATTCATAACTGTATTCCATTTTGATTATCTGTTCAAGCAGGAGAAATGCATCATAATATTCACCACGGATAGTCAGTTCCTCTGCAAGTATATATCCGTAATCCATAAAATCTTCGCGTGTAAACCATTTCTTCAGGCTGAATCCGGCACAATTCACCGACATCCGCTTAAATTCAGCAACAGCCTCATTCTCGCGGTGATGCATAATATCCCAGAAAATCAGTTTTGAACGGCTCTCTTCGTCCTGCCGTTCCATGAGCCATGTATGATAATCAAACGTTCCACCGCGTCTATGATGAATATGATACCGGGTAAAAAAAGACTGATCAAATATAGAACGCTGCCGGGCATCAGAAAGAACATCATATGCCGTTACAAGTCTGCGGAAAGCCTCCGCCGATTCTGAACTCTTTACCTGTGCCGTATCAGGATGGAATTGTTTTGCCTTCTGTCTGAATGCGCGTTTGATTTCCGCAGCTGAAGCATTACGGTGTACTCCAAGAATCTCGTAACAGTTTTCCACGACAAGACCCTTTTATGATATTTTAAATAACTGTTCTATATCTTTTTGTTTTATGACAAGTACAGAACAATGTGCGCTTGCAATTATTTCGCTGCGGGATGCAGAAACAACATTACGGTGAACAGTACTTCCGGCAGTATAAGTTTCGTCAGATTCTCTTCCACCAAGCAGAATAAGATCAGCTTTATAGTCGTCCGCAACCGTAATGATCTCGGACCATACAGCACCTTTGCGCAGTTCAAGTTCCGCAGTCACACCCTTTGATTTTGAAAGATCGCCGATGTACGTAAGATAACGGTCTCCGTCGGAAGTCAGATTCGCTTCATATGTCTCACGCTCATCGGTGGCAAAGAATTTTGACAGTGTCAGCTGTTTGATTGTTGCAGTATCAACGACATACACAACCTTCAGATCAAGATGATATGTCTTCGCCATAATAATTCCATACATTGCGGCATGAATCGACGACTGAGAACCATTAACAGCGACAACAATACGATTGAAAAGAGGTCTGTTCATTTTTCCTCCGACCGATTATTAGTACGGTTTTTCAATGCTTTGAGAACGAACACGTTTTCGCGTTCCCGTTCTTCCAATACACTTTCGATATATTTTTTCGTTTCGCGGGTTTGCGGAATAACCATCTTATCAAGCGCATTCACGCGCCTCTGTGTCTTCTTTACTTCACCGGCAAGCCGCCACACTATCGTCCTGATTGATGCCATTTCTGTAAGAAGTGACAGCAGTCTGAAGAATTGTACCATAACTTCGTCACTGTCGGCAAATGTTCCCATATAAGAATAAAATAATTCCTTTTTGGGAAGCTGAACATCAAGCGACTGAAACGACATGCCGCCGAGCGTAACCTGCTTTTCATGCATGGTAAAATCGTAATGAACGGCATGGGAAATACGCTCAACCTGATCGCTTCCTACCGTCATAAGCATCTTTCTGAATGCAGGATATGCTTCGGCAATAATTTTGTCTATATCGCGTTCAAGCAGTTTTACTTTCTCGACCATGTGCATAAGCTCCATGACAAGAATTTCCCGCTTCTGCTCAAGAAGATCATATCCGTCCTGCGAAACAGCAAGCTGCTCTTTCATAGCGAGAAGATTTGATTTTGTCGGCGCAATATTCAGTTTAGCCATTGTTTATTCCTGTGGTTCTGTGCCGTCTACGCCGTTATCTTTCGGCATATATTTTTCAATGAACTGAGGTTTTACACGGTACAGTTCTTCACGAGGCAGCGTTGCAAGGATTTTCCAGCCAAGATCAAGTGTCTGCTCTATCGTCCGATCCTCGTACTCATTCTGAGAAAGAAAATCCTTTTCAAATCTGTCACCGAATTTCAGATATTCACGATCAAGAGGAGACAATTCTTCTTCGCCTATAATAGCTGAAAGATTCCGTACAGATTTTACCTTGGAATACGAAGCAAACAGCTGACTTGCAACATTCGCATGATCTTCCCGTGTCATAATTCTGCCGTCTTTTGTAACGCCGATACCATCCTTCATAAGACGGGACAGGCTCGGAAGGCCTGCAACAGGCGGATACATTCCCTTCTGAGACATTTCCCTGTCAAGAACAATCTGCCCCTCGGTAATATAACCTGTCAAGTCGGGAATCGGATGAGAAATATCATCATTCGGCATCGAAAGAATAGGAATCTGGGTTATTGAACCGGCAGACCCCTTTATGCGCCCGGCCCGCTCATACAATTCAGCGAGATCGGAATACAAATATCCAGGATATCCTTTACGACCAGGAACTTCACCGCGGGTTGTAGAAATTTCACGCAGCGCCTCGCAGTAGTTCGTCATATCGGTAAGAACTACAAGAACATGCATTCCTTTTTTGAACGCCAGATATTCAGCCGCAGTAAGAGCACAGCGCGGGGTAATAATACGCTCGATTGAAGGAGCATCCGCAAGCGACTGGAACATTACAACTTTTGAAAGAACACCGGACTCCTCGAATGTATCGATGAAGAACCGTGCAACGTCATACTTAATTCCCATGCCTGCAAAAACCATAACAAATTGTTCGTCACTGTTACGGAGCTTCGCCTGTCTGATAATCTGAGCTGCAAGTTTATTGTGAGGAAGACCGTTGCCGCTGAAAATCGGGAGTTTCTGTCCCCGTACAAGCGAGTTCATACCGTCTATTGCAGAAATTCCAGTCTGAATAAAATCACGGGGATAAACACGTGCATACGGATTAATAGGATTTCCGTTCACGTTTACCATCTCCGACGATATTATAGGCGGATAACCGTCGATCGGTTCTCCCAACCCGTTAAAAATACGTCCGAGAAGACCGTCGCCGACACGCAGTTCAAGCGGAGTTTCAAGAAATTCGAACGATGTCATATCAAGATCAAGGCCCGTCGTACTGCCGAAAATCTGGACAACAGCTGCAGTCTCAGATACATCAATAATACGCCCGATACGTTTTTCACCGTACCGGTCGCGTACACACACTGTTTCACCGTAAAATACATTTTCGGTCCGGCGTACTATAACGATAGGGCCGTCTACCGACGTAACACCGCGGTATTCTATACCTTTCATACTGCCCCTGCCTTGCGGTACAACCGCTGAAGCTCCCCCATCTGGTTCTCGAGGTGAATTCTGACTTCCTGAATCTTGTCTACTTCTTCATTAGTATACTGCGATTTAATACGGACAATCTCATTACATACAGGAAGCGTTGTTACATTGACCAGCGGTGCACCATTTTTTATAACGGCAAGCGCTGCTTTATAAAAGTTCATTATAAGGACAAGAATTATAATCTGTTTTTGAGAAACACAGTATGCATCTACTTCTTCAAGCTGATCCTGCTGAAGGAAGCCGTTCTTTATCATTTCAGCGACTTTCAGAACAAGGCGTTCTGAATCGGGCAATGCATCAGGACCGATAAGGCGTACTATCTGCTGAAGCCGTTGTTCGCGTTTAAGCAGATCAAGCGCTTCAAGACGTACCGTTGCCCACTCCGGGTTATGCTTCTCCCACCACCCCTTTACTTCATCTGCGTATTCTGAATAGGAATCAATCCATCCTATAGCCGGATAATGGCGCGCGTTGGCCAGATCACGGTCCAATGCCCAGAAACAGCGTATAAAACGCTTTGTATGCTGAGTTACCGGTTCAGAAAAATCACCGCCTGGTGGAGAAACTGCGCCGATGACAGAAACTGACCCTTCTCTGCCGCACAAAGAATTGATACGGCCAGCCCGTTCGTAGAAACTCGCAAGACGTGTCGGAAGATATGCAGGGAAACCTTCCTCTGCAGGCATTTCCTCCATTCGTCCGGAAAGTTCCCTGAGAGCTTCCGCCCAGCGGCTGGTAGAGTCGGCCATAACAGCGACTGCCATACCCATGTCGCGGTAGTATTCCGCAAGCGTAATACCTGAATACAGTGAAACTTCACGTGCAGCAACCGGCATATTTGACGTATTTGCAATAAGAATCGTACGCTCCATGATTGAACGGCCCGTGCGGGGATCTACAATCTCAGGAAATTCTGTAAGAACATCAGTCATTTCGTTGCCGCGTTCACCGCAGCCGATATAGACAATAAGATCAGCATCACACCACTTTGCAATTGCGTGCTGCGTCATAGTCTTTCCTGTACCGAATCCTCCCGGAATTGCAGCTGTGCCGCCCTTTGAAAGTGGGAAGAAAACGTCGATGACACGAAGACCTGTTACAAGCGGCTCGGAAACAGGAAGTTTTTCCATAAACGGACGCGGCTTCCGTACGGGCCAGTACTGCGACAATTTAATTTCTTCATCAAGTTCCGTTGTTCCGATTACGTCGTCGATCGTATAATCTCCGGTACCTTTGAATGTCTTTAAAACCCTGCCGCGTACAACAGGCGGCACCATAACCGTATGAAGTATCGACTGCGTCTCCTGCACTGTTCCGAGTGCGATTCCCGGAGCTATCGGAGTCCCGGCAGCAATAAGTTTACCGTCTGAAGCCTTTCCGGCTTCAAAATGCCAGATTTTTTTGGAATCAAGCGGTTCAGTACGCTGGCCGGGAAGCAGGAATGCACCGCCGGCTTTGTCTTCGTACATAGATTTGAGCGGGCGCTGAATACCATCATAAATAGTACCAACAAGTCCTGGTCCCAGGCGGAGGGAAAGTGGACGGCTGTGGCATACAACCTTCTCGCCGATATGCATACCGGTATCTTCTTCGTATACCTGAATCGTTGCTTTTCCCTTATTCTGACGTATGATTTCTCCGATAAGATTCTTATCACCAACATCTACAACATCATACAAACCGCATCCATCAAGTCCTTCCGCAAAAACAATCGGTCCTGAAATGCGTGTAATTCTTCCTTCTATATCATCCATGAGCTCAGCCTCCCGCCAAACAATGCCGCGGCCAGTTCTGCCCGGTGACTGCTTTCAAGTTCGCCGACAATCTGCGAAATCGTAAGACGACAACGAATAGTTTTATCATCCGTCTCAAGGATTATACCTTCCCTGACAGTAAGCCCTTCCAGCGGATCATCACCGCTTTTTTTATATTCAATCTGGACGCAGGTAACGGACGCCGCCCCCTGTTTTTCGAATGCCTTTTTTACATCGTCGGTATTAAAGCCGAATATACCGGCATTAACCTTTTTTGAACCAAGTATATTTTTATACTTTACATAACGGCTCATAACAAGATCCAGACGTTTCGACACCGGAAGCGATTCAAGATACTCGTTTATGGCTTTAATTATTGCTGACTCAATGTAGGAAACAAGAAAACGTTGTTTTTCAAGCGGTATAGAAGCATCCTGATCTTTTTGAAACGCTTCTATTTTTTTCGCATATGCAGCGGTCTTTTCCGCTTTTACCGCAGCAACCCGGTTCGTAACATTTTCCAGCAGTGCCTTTCCGTCTGAATCTGCTTTTGACAGGATACGCTCCGCTTTTTTCCGTGCGTCAGTTTCAATCTCCTTGTCAAGAACTTCAGTCGAGCGTAATTCTTCCATGCTATGCTCCTACCATAATGACCTGTATGCCAATATAAAAATATATTTTTGACATACTATACCTGCACACCGATCGCTTCCCCGATTGCGTTGGTAAGTGTTCTGCGCCCTGCTAAATGTCCGTTCAAGCCGGGCACTTCAACAATAAGCGGATATCGTCCTGTCTTCTGCCAGTCAAGCTCTTCATCCTGTATAAGTGAAGCTGCATTTTCTGTCAGAATAAGGACACGGGGAATTTCGTCTACAGGGACGGATACTGTTCCGCCCCTGCCGGTAACACGGTTAAACGAATCAAGTACTTCCTCCCGTGTCTCGGCTATAGATCCTGTAACACCAACCAGACGGAATGCAAGAACCATCTCCCGTTCGCCGATTAAAAAATACTTCAAGCCGTTATCCTTAATTTACATTATGATTAAAAGCAGTGCGACAAGAAATCCCCACAGACAAATACCTTCTGCAAGACCGACAAACGGAAGCGCTTTTCCGGAAAGATCAGGATTTTCACTCATAGCACCCATGGCCGCAGCACCGATTTTTCCGACTGCAATTCCACCACCGATACATGCCAGACCGACTGCAAGTGCTGCCGCAACATACTTTATTCCGTTATTGCCCGCAGGAGCCTGTGCCTGAACAGAAGAAGCAGGAGGTGACGGAGGAGTTGCCGATGACTGTGCAAAAAGCGCAGTCACTGAAAAACACGCAAGGATCGCTGCAACAGCTAAAATTTTTTTGTTCATAATATACCTCTTTCAACAAATCTATTTTAAGCCGGTAATACTACCGGTCAAATATCCCTCATCAGCCTATGCGTTCTTTTTTCCATATTCAAATCTGAACGGTTTAAACTCAGATCCTGTTTCGTTAAAGAACTTTGAGAAAAACTCGTAATACTGAAGACGTACAACCTGAATCGCAACAATCATACCCTCAAGTGTAACAACAATTGCATTACCGATTATCATGACAAAAACACCTCCGACAGGTCCGCTTATTTTCGTCATGACAAGAATAATATAATCAAGAACCGCATGTGCAAGTGCGAATGCACCGACACGAAGAAAGCTTACTGTATTAGAAAAATAATTCGAAATGACTTCAATCAGTTCAATAACACCCGATATTACCATAACCATTGTACCGTCTTCAGCGACAGGATGCTTTTTATCAATAATACGGGCGAACGGTTTACCAAATGCCGAAAAGAACAACGTTACTGCGATAATAATCCAGTCATATAATGCGACAGTGTGTTTGAATACAATTATACGGATTACCATTGCAATCACATACCAGAAGAAACAGGCTCCTGCAAGTCCTGTTTTACCGAAAAGAGCTTCACCGATTTTCCGCATACTGAATTTATTTATGATATTTATTAGTAATCCGAGCGTATTTATAATAAATCCGATACCCACAGCGATTCCAAACATCACGAACATTGCAGTGGTATTCGACGAAGACGGCATTAATTTTACAATCGGAGCGTGCGGAGTGCCGAACAATCCTGTCACCCAGTACGCAAACGGTTCAAGAGGTTTTTCTGTTGCAAAAAATTCTCCTGTCAGAAGTCCCATTACCATACTGCTTGCACCAACAGCCATAAATACAATCGCAGATTTATTATATCCGCCCATCTTGAGTATATTCTTATAAAGAAGAATTCCAAGAATAAAAATCACCAGTCCCTGGCCACAGTCTCCAAACATAATTCCGAACAGCAGTGTAAAAAAAAGAGCCACAAACGGCGTAGGATCTATTGTACCATATACAGGCGCACCGTAACTGAAAATCATCCGCTCAAAACTTGAAACAATTTTTCCGTGATGAAGCTGAACAGGAACCTGCTCTTTTCCGTTTATTACAGACGGTACTTCCGACGGCAGATACTCACGGATAGCTATTCGCCCTTCCGTCAACTGATCAAGATCCTTCATCAGAGAACTGCAGTCCCTCGCAGGAAGCCAGCCCGTAAGACGGTATACAAGTTCCGTAGATTCAAGTCTGGACAAAGTCTCCTGAATCTGCATGCTTACTGAAAATGAACCGAGAAGTGACAGCAGCAGACTCTTATGGGTTTCCGCAAAGTTTTTCCGTTCTTCATCTACTACAGCTACTTTTTCAGCTGATTCTATATTCTGTTTTTTAAGACTAGCAAGAATATCATCGGGAATACCTTTAAAGTCTTCCGGTATATCCATCTTAACAAAATTAAATTTCTTTAACTCCGTGTCAAGTGCAAAACGTCCCTTTTTCGAGGATGCAGCAAGAATGCGGGATTTATCATCACCCAGCGAAACAACAACTGCGCGGGCACCGACTGCATCCTTGAGTGCATCAAAAAGATTCGGATCAATTTTTCCTATCCGAAGAGAAAGGAAGGAAAGATGCTCAAGTTCTGAATACGATGCCTTAAGATTGGAGAAAGCAAGGGCTTCCTTATATGCATCATTAACATGTTTTGCTTCTGTGACGGCATCGTTTACGCGGGTTTTAAGATCTTCAACCAAAGCAAGCAATTTGGCCGATTCTGTTCTGTCTTCCGCTGTGGGGCTTTTACAGTCACATGGATCGCCGGTACGATCCGGCACATCAAGAAAAACACGGGCCTGTTCAAGGCTGTCAAAAATATCACGTTCGGTATTGCCTTCCGGCTCTGCTTTTTTTGAAGTTTGTGAATCAGGAGTATGTACTTTTGTCTGAAATTGAAAATTGCCCTTTTTACCAAGATATTCAAGGACTACCCGAATATCCTGCTTAAGAGCCATAAGCTCTATCAAACGCATTTCAGTTGTTCTTGCCATTTCAACCTTCTTTTTAAAATTCACTCTTCCGTTATAATTCCGGCAAATTTTTTTGCTTCGGCTGTATCTACATTAAGCCTGATGCCTTCCACTGCGGTTCTGATAATATCGCATTCATGCTGCTTTATTTTAAACCATGCAACGAGAGACAGCTCCGAAAGGGGATTTTCATGGAACAAATTCTGTGCCCGCCGGTACATGCCGGCCTTGTATACATTTTCTATCCAGCATGGATCAATTTTCCACACTACTCCCTCTTCATGAGGATTAAGCATTTTTGCATATTTCCAGTTTTCCCAGTCCGCAAACGAATCAACAGGTTTGTCAAGGATTGCAACGGCAGGCCCTGCCAAAGGATCTCCTGAACCAGCCTTTCCACCTGCGCCGGCAAGATGTTCGATAATCTGGTCTGCGGGCATCTCATAATACACTTTAAGACGAAGCGCCCAGATAATATTCATCATTACAAAATCTTTACGAATAAAATCTATTACTGAATTTCCTTCATCACCGGAAAATTTATTTACGGATTCCCACATCATCTTTACATACTGATTATCAAGTTTTGCATCTGTATACTGCTGTTCATGTTCGGCCGGCACACTGTTATACCACGAAAAGGGAGATCCCTTTGTAATAGACGCTATATCCGGCCATGCCTTGTAATTCAGAACGCTGTATTTTTTAAATTCAAGTATATGAGGCATAGAATGCTCTTTTGAACAAAGCGCTGCACCTATTTCTTTCAGATTTTCGATATCATAAAAAAGGAGCATATCTGTAAGCAGTTCGTTTGGTTTCTCATAAACTTCAATGAGCGAAATATACTGTTTAATAAACCGCTTTTCAGCTTCTTCCTCAATCATCTCTCCCAGTAGAACCTGAGGAACAAGAGGAACATCTGTTTTAAAAACAAGAGTCCACAATTCAGCAAGTGATTTTACATTAAATAATTTTGATGCGCGGGGGCCTATATATGTTTTGCTCAGCAGAGCTGAAGCTTTTGCATACACATATGCAGATGCACCGGAGTCTTCCATAGAAATCTCCTCTCCGCTTAATCAGAAAACAAAATTACATCAAGCTGTTTGTTAAAAGATTCATTATTCTGTGCAGTATTCTGAACATCTGATTTATACTGCCTAATGGATTCAATGTGATTGTGAACAATATCATCCGTTCTGGTTTTATAGTCTTCTTCTAATTTTGAAATTATTTCATCATACTGTTTTTTGTATTCGGTTTCCGACTGGGTTCTGAATGCAGCAATGCGTTTATCTGCCTCACTCTGAGCTTCTGATATCATTCCTGCTGCCTGATGCTCAACATTAAGCAGATGATTAATAACATTAACTTCTGTTTCTGCCATATTCACTCCTTGCAACCCCTACAAAAGTGACTGTATAAATTCTCTTTATTCCGGCTGCTCCATTTCAAAATCGCATAATGCATCATATACGTTCTGAGCAGTTTTTTTCTCCATAATTACCTTCAGAAAATCAGGATGCTGAAGAACAGCAGCAACGTCTTTCATTGTCTGAAGGTGCGACTCTGTTTCTCCCTGCTGAAACAGCAGCATTATAATAAAATGAACCGGACTGCCGTCCAGCGAAGCATATTCGATACCATCACGGCTCATTCCTACCGCTGCTACGACTCCGTGAACTGAATCACAAACAGCATGAGGAACAGCAATACCGGGAATAATACCTGTACTCATTTTATCTTCACGCGCACTTAAGGCTTCAAGAGCTTCCTGCCGGTTAATTCCCGGCTGAGCAGCGACAATCACTTCAAGGAGTTCTTCAAATACCTCATCCTTTTCAGTGCTCTCCAAATCAATTTTTATATCTGCAGGAGTAATCAGCTTGCCCAGCATATATCTTTCCTTGACAGACTAATTCTGTCCGCCCGTTTCTGTAGATCCAGTTCCTGCTGCAGCAGGTTCAGTACCTGATGTGCTGCCTGCAGGTGCAGTGCTTCCGTTTGATGTATCAGCAGATTTCCACCAGTTACCTGACTGGGATTCTGTTGAAGAACTTTCTTCAGTAGTTACCGCAGGAGCAAGGTCCCGCTGCAATTTCGGTTTTTTGTTCAGAAGTGCCAGTGAAAGAGCAAGAACAAAGAAAAGTACAGCAAGAACAAACGTAGTCCGCGTAAGGACACTTGCAGAATGTGAACCGAATGCTGCTGTTCCGCGTCCGCCGAGCAGACCGCCCATACCACTGCTTCCGTCATCCTGAATAAGAATAATAAGGACAAGAAGAACACAT
>JBAYAJ010000026.1:0-20665 GCA_041669845.1 Treponema sp. | reverse complement strand
TGCATCTTCTGTCTGCAGAACAACAACGGCTATTTCGGACGCCTGTGCGTACTTTACCGCGTTATGAATTGCTTCCTGGATGATACGGTAAACATTTATTCTGGCGGAACTGTCAAGCTTTATATCGCCCTTTACATTCCACGTAAACGGGACTTTTAAAGTTCCGCAGCTCTGCTGTTCTGTCGTTGAACACAGTTGTTCGATTCCCTGCTTCATCCCGAGTGATTCAAGTTCAACGGGAAAAGAATTATGAACGTACTGCCGCGTCCGTTTCAGTGTTTCGTCAATCAGCTCCGATAATTCTTTTAAATGCGGGTTTTCTGCAGACAGGCCTCTGCACATCATTGAAATGCCTGCGAGCCGCTGACAGATATCGTCATGCATGTCCATGCTGAATCTGCGCCGTTCCAGTTCGCTTATTTTCAGCACTTCTGCCTCGACTTTTATCCGCTTTTTTGATTCCGTCTTGAGTTTTTTATTTGCATCGACAAGATTCTGCGTACGATGCTTGACCTCGATTTCGAGCTGTCTGCTGTGATTTTTCTCTTCCGCAAGCGTATATATCCGTTTAACAGCTGCCGCGAGGAATATAGCGCAGCTGCACATCTGAGGATAATTGGCTTCGTCTGCATCGTATACGATGAATCCCAGACGTTCTGTTCCTGATGATAGATAATGAATAATCCGGTGTGATAAAGAACTGCCGGACTTAAACAGTTCCGCAGCAAAAAAAGATTTGAGTCTGATTTTTTTATACGGTTCAAAATTTTTTTCGATGTTTCCCTCCTTTTTGTAAATAAGCATTCCTTCTTCCGGTACTACTGCGGGCATTGGTTCAAAAAGACAGAAGTAGAATGCGGTTATATTTATATTGCCCAGAAAATTCCGTAAGGATGCAATAATTTCAGGAATATCTGATGCACGGTTCACCTGTTGACCAAAAAAACTGACATGCTGCTGGGCAAGATTTGATTTCAGATGTTCATACTGTATATGTGCTATATAGTTGTTCAGTTCTTCTTTAGTGCCTGTTTCGGAACTGTCTGTTTTCTGCTGTATCATTTTTACGCAGCCGCACGAATTACGTATGGCAAGCGATGACTCAATATGTAAAACAGACGGGGGTGTCTGTCCTTTCAGTATTTTGTAGAGCATATCTACCGAAAGATCTCCCATCTCGTCGATAGGCTGCCGCACCGTGGTAAGACCCGTGACGTCGGTACGGATTTTTTCTATATCGTCAAAACCGGTGACGGCGCATTTCTTCCAGCGTTCATTTTCCTGCATGTTCAGGATTTTCAGTGCACCTATTGCTGTTGTATCGTTTGCGCATACGATTGCATCAGGCGGATTGTCCGGATGCTGTTTTATATATTCCTGTATGGCTGTCATACCGCTGTACTCATTGAATAAAGCGTGAATTATGTCCCAGGAAACAGTTTCATCGGTTTTTCGGGCTTCGGTGAGCGATTGACAGAAGACTGTCTCGCGGATCGTGTTGTCAGGATGCTGTTCAGGACCGCTTATATAGAGAAATGTACGGTAGTGATGAAATGTAATCAGATGGGTCATAAGCTGTTCCATTGATGCTTTTGTTTTTATAACGACGGACGGGATATCAGGAATTTCTATACCGGCAGAGACGATCGGGAGTGTGCTGAACAGTGTTCTGAGCTGCCTGGTAAGGGCTGAAACAGGTCTGCTTATGATTGTTGCCGAGAGAATGATAATACCGTCAGCCGAAATAAATTTATGCGACGGGAAGGGATCGGGATCATCATTGTCGCGGCTGAGCGACTCCTGCTGGATACAGAGTATATCCATGTTAAGTTTTCTGGCCCGTTCACGGGCTGCACTATAAAAAAGAATCTGGTAACTTTCGTCAAGAGTATTCAGATATACTGCAATTCTCATACGCATGAATTAAGTATAACAGAATATCGGAAATAGTGTGACAGGATGGACACAAATCTGCAGACATACGTAATTCGTATGTCTGCAGATTTGTGTTATTTTACGTTAAATGTTTCTTTGGAGGGAGTTACTTCAGTATCATTGCCGGAAATCCTGTACGTACAACCGCTGCTGCCGGATGCGGTAAAGTTCTTTATAATAATTGTTATATCTGCCGCTTTCCCCGTTTTTTTAAAGGAAACGGAGCCTGCTTCATTTTTTTCTGCGGAAAGAGAAAGGATCGTCTTTCCCTTTTCATCAATAACAGTTCCCTTGTACGTCTTTCCTTCTGCACCCGGAAAAAACTGCCAGACAATATGATCCGAATAATCATAGTCCGGTTTTTCTTCTTCCCTGCCGGTCGGAATGATTGTACCTTCCCGTACGAATACAGGCAGGCTGAAGTAGTCGTACGTGTCCGAATACCACCTTCCACCGGGTACTTTTTTCCCGGAAATAAAATGTACCCAGTTTCCCTCAGGAAGATAGCATGACTGTGTGACCGATGAACCGGGGGTATCGTCGGGAGCCGGTGTGAATACCGGTGCCACGAGAATATCCGGGCCGAACATGTACTGCCTGTCAAGGTATGCACAGTTCTGGTCTGCGGGGAATTCAAGATGCATAGGCCTCATAACCGGAATGCCGGTAAGCGACGCGTTTACGGCCGCAGTATAAATGTACGGCATAAGCCGGCATTTCTGTTTAACGAAGAAGCGGAGCACATCACATGCCTCGCCGTCGTATGCCCATGGGACACGGTATGACGACGAACCGTGCAGACGGCTGTGCGATGAAAACAGTCCGAACGCAACCCACCGTTTATACAGATCGGCGGAACCAGTTTCCTCGAATCCGCCGATGTCGTGGCTCCAGAATGAGAAACCGCTGTCCATGAGTGACAGACCTGCACGCAGACTTTCCGCCATAGAAACAAAACGGCTTGTGCTGTCGCCTCCCCAGTGAACCGGAAATTTCTGTCCTCCGGCAGTCGCGCTGCGGGCAAATAGAACTGCTTCTCCGGGTCCTTTTTCTCTTTCAAGGAGTTCAAACACACACTTATTATAGAGGTAAGTGTAGTAGTTGTGCATTTTTTCCGGATCGGAACCGTCGTACCATGCAACGTTGTATCCGTTGTCAAAACACGGGATGCGTTCACCAAAATCAGTCTTGAAACAGTCGACGCCCATGTCGAGCAGCTTCTTTAGTTTTTCCTGGTACCATGCGTACGCCCCGGGATTCGTAAAGTCGACTAATCCCATTCCGGCCTGCCACATATCCCACTGCCATACGGTACCGCCGGCATTTTTGAGCAGGTACCCTTTTTCCATACCTTCTGCAAAAAGAAGTGATTTCTGCGCAATGTATGAATTAATCCAGACGCAGATCTTAAGTCCCTTTGCATGCAGCCGGCGGAGCATACCTGCAGGATCGGGGAACATGTCTCTGTCCCATTCGAAACTGCACCATTCAAACTCCTTCATCCAGAAACAGTCAAAATGGAATACTTTCAGCGGAATATCGCGGGAAGCCATGCCGTCGACAAACGAACTGACTGTCTTCTCGTCGTAATTTGTAGTAAAAGATGTCGTAAGCCAGAGTCCGAAGCTCCATTTCGGAAGCAGCGGCGCGCGCCCTGTGAGGGCAGTGTAGCGGGCAAGGACGTCTTTCTGCGTACTGCCGTAGATAAGATAATATTCGAGAGATTCGTCTTCTACTGAAAACTGTACGTCTTCAACTTTTTCGCTTCCAGTTTCAAAGCTGACTTTTCCCGGATGATTGACGAACACTCCGTACTGCCTGTTTGTCATATAAAACGGAATACTTTTGTAAGCGGTTTCGCTTGCTGTACCACCGTCTTCGTTCCAGGTGTCGACAACCTGCCCGTTTTTGACGTACGGAGTAAACCGCTCGCCGAACCCGTACACGAGTTCACCTACGCCGAGGGTAAGTTCGGTAACGGTATAGATTCGTCCGTCTGCATGCTGCATGCGTGAAATTCCGCGCGCACCTGTTTTCGTAAGCGGTACACCGTCCGCAGAGAAAACGAGCTCCGGAGACCCTTTCGTAACCGTAAGTGTAAGTTTCCCGCTCGTTATTGATGCGCTTCCGCTGCCGGACGATACTTTTGTTTCTGCATAATCGGTACGGGGAATGTCGAACAGCGGACCTTTTTTTACCTGCCCGGCATGGCCGGTAAGTCTGATTCTCAGAATGTTTTCTGCAGGACTTGAACATGAAATAGTCATCATCCCGATGTTGAGCGTATCTCCGCGCCCTTCTATTTTTTTGAAGGGTGCGAATAATGTCAGCGACGTTGTACCGGCATCCCATTTATATATTTCGCGCACGTAATCTGCGTCGTATTCTTTCCGTGTAAGCCAGAATCCGTTTGTAAATTTCATAACAGCTCCAATTGAAAATTATTAACCTTTTACGGCACCGGCTACAAGACCTTTGATAATGTTTTTCTGGAATATCAGATAAATGACGAGTGCCGGTATAATAATCAGAATAGCGGCAGCCATAATATTCTGCCACTCCGACTTGTACTGTCCCATAAACGTATATGCCGCAAGCTGCAGCGTTTTTTTCTCTCTGCTTCCTCCGATGACGAGCAGCGGCAGCAGAAAGTCGTTCCATATCCACATTGCGTTTACAACGATAACGGAGGCCGTAACCGATTTTAGAAGGGGAAATATAATCTGCATGAACAGACGCGGCTGACTGCAGCCTTCCATGAGCGCCGATTCTTCAAGTTCGTACGGGATAGTTTTTGCGAATCCCTGATAAAGAAAGAGTGCCATCGGAATGCCGAGTCCCCAGTAGATAATGCCGAGTCCGGGAACGTTGTTTGTAAGGTGAAATGCCTTTGCAATGACGACGAGCGTAATCATGAACGACTGGAACGGAACCATCATCGGCATAATGCAGTAAAGAAATGTCAGCCGGCTGTAACGGGTCTTGACGCGGGCCATTTTGTAGCCTGCCATTGAACCGAATATGACGATTCCTGCCGTTCCGATGAGTGTGACAACGAACGTGTTAAAGAACGTAAGTGGATAATTCATGTCCTGAAAAACGACGGCGAAGTTTTTGAGAGAGAAATGCCCGGGCAGTGCAAGAACGTTTTTCATAATTTCGTCGTAATTTTTAACTGAATTCAGAATCATCATGCCGAGCGGCAGCAGATACAGAACTACAATAAAAAGCATCAGCACAAAAATGACCGACGGTATTTGTTTTTCCTGTTTGAGCGTCATGCTTCAATCTCCCTGCTTTTGAAAAAATTTACCTGAATGACGGATATAGCGCAGACTATGACAAAGAGTACAACGCTTTTTGCGCTGCCGTATCCGAAGTTGTTGTTGTTGAATGCAGTGTTGTAAATATCGAGCGCAATCGGCGTCGTTGCATCTCCCGGACCGCCGCCTGTGAGACTGAATATTAATTCAAACATCTTCATGGAGTTCGCGACCGAATAGAACATACAGAATGAAATCGACGGCATGATCAGCGGGAGCGTGACGGAGAAAAATCTGCGGAATGTGCCGGCACCGTCGATACGGGCAGCTTCCATAAGATCGTCGGGAACAGACTGAAGACCGGCGATATAAATAATAAGATAAAACCCAAGCCCCTGCCATACCGAAACGAATATAGTAGTAACGACGGCAAGCCGCGGATCTCCAAGCCAGCTCTGCTGCCAGAACGGATTGTTTGTCAGTACTGCCAGCTGTTCAAAGACTCTGATGCAGATGAACTTCCATATAAAACCTATGACGACAAGACTTATGATATTCGGTATATAGAATGCGGCACGGAAAAATCCCCTGCCTTTTATGTTCGATTCAAGAAGCACCGCAAGCAGCAGTGCCGTAACATTAATAATAACGACGACACACACTGCATACAGAAAGGTAAAACCAAGTGCATGCAGAAAGGTTGGATCATTTGTAAAAAGTTTATGGTAATTTTTAAGACCGATGAATTTTGTTGCCTTGGAAATACCGTTCCATTTCCGGAACGAATTATAGATGCACATGAGAAACGGAATGCTTACAAAAACGGTGATGAACATAACTGCAGGAAAAACATAACAGGCGAATTCTTTGAGTTCCTGCATAGTCCGGCGTTTGTTTCTATTTACTGGAATCATGAAAAACCTCTGATGGAAGGGCAGGCCGGCAGACTTGTACTTTTCTATCTGTAAACACTGAACAGTATCTATGCATTATTCAGTGTTTACTTTCAACTGCCGGGCTGTCTGTGATAATTAATTTATACGGTTACTCGACATCATAGGCGTCTGCAAAGAGGCGCGTAAGAGCTGCTTTTGTTTCTGCCCGTGACGCTGTTCCTGCCGCATAATTCTGGAATGCAGTGCCGAACGGCTGTTCGATACCGTCCGGGCCTTTAAAAATCCACCACGGACACGTGATCCTGTCTGCCTGTGCCTGTGCGGTTTCTTTTGCAAGCTGTGTATCCGGAGCTGACGCACCTTTGAGAGGAGAAATCTGCTTCACAACGTCCGGAATCCATTTTCTGCCGTAATCCGATGTTGACAGCCAGTTGAGGAATGCAAGCGTTGCAGCCCGGTTCTTTGAATCCTTGTAAACCCGGAACGTAAGGTTCGATTCGACGGCTATAACACCTTTTCCGTCACTGCGCGGTGATTTCATATATCCCATGTCGATGGTCGGATTTATTGCACGTATGCTTGATTCAGCCCATGATCCCTGTCGGATTATGGCAGCTTTGCCGTTTGCAAAATCCGAGACCTGAATATCGAATGTCGATTCCATCGGTTTATTTCCGCCGTATTTCTTAATCAGGTCAATAAGATCAAGTGCAAAATCAATCTGGGGAAGATCGCCGAATTTCAGTCTGCCGCTTTCAACGTCTTTGAACAGTTTTTCATAGTCCCCGTTGTATGCGTCACTCATTGAAGGATACGTTGTCTGGGGAAGAACCCACCATTCCGCGAATCCTGTGCTGAACGGCTGTATTCCCGCTGCCGTAAGTTTCTGGCAGACGGCATCATATTCTGCAAGTGTTTCCGGCAGTTTTGTAATTCCTGCTTTTTTAAAAAGTGCTTTGTTGTAAATAAACGAATGTGACTGGACTACAAACGGATAGCCTGTTATGTGTCCGTCGAGTGTAACGCTGGAAAGAATTGCCGGCTGGACATTTTTCATAAACGGTTCTTTATCAAGATTATATTCGTAATCCCTGTAGACTTTATTGTCATTATATGCACTGGTAAGGAACAGATCGGGTATATCGCCCGAGTTGATGCGTGTTTTAAGAACTGTCTGGTAGTCGTTCTGCAGTATATCTGCATTGATTTTTACGCCGGTTTCTTTCTCATACTCTGCAAAACACTGTTTGTAGTATTCCGTCAGTTCCGGACTGTTGAGCATAAACGACAATGTCGTCTGTTTTTTAGAAGATTTTTTACTTCCGGCTGCAAACAACGTTCCTGCCGCGGCAGTCACCAGCAGTACAGCCAAAATAACCTTTTTCATTAGTAGCCTCCTGTTATTTCAGTATAAGTCGTCATTTCTATTTGAACATGCAAAAAAAAAGACAATTCAGGGTAAAAAAATGAACAGTTGTGCTATACTGTGGACATGCTGCGACGGTTACAGAATTTTCTGCAAAAGAAATCGCTCGTGTATCAGCTTACGGCTGCAATAACGACGCTCATGACGGTAATACTGATACTTGTGGTTTCGATTACCTCTGTACGTACAAGTCTTGATCTGCAGAATAAAATATATGCAAGCACGCGGACACTGCTTGAACTGCAGATAAAAAATGCTTCAGCCTATTTTTCCCGGATGAATGCATTTTCGCTCAATCCCCGGAACGACATCCGCTTTTTGAAAATAATCAGTACCGACCGTCAGAATGATTACAGCACGAAAGAATATCTTATGTCGGTCGTACGGAATGCATATTACCAGCGTGATGACCTTGTTGATTACAGTATATATGTGGTGAATCTTAATAAGGGATATTTTATTTCGCGCGAAAACAGAAATGTCAGCGAGAGGCCGATGAGCGATATAACGTCGGATCCGCTGTTTACTGAATTTTCCCGTCCGCGGTATTACCGGGCCGTTGTTCCTTCAGGGCAGGACGGAAAACTGCTTGTCTATTACCGTACGCTTATTAATATCGAAGACGGCAGACCGCTTGCTTTCGTCCGGTTTATGGTAGATACATCATGGTTCGACAAGACGCTCAGCAGCGGCCAGCCGGGCGGGCTGACTGTGCTCAGAAATAAAAACGGCAGTATATATTACCGGGATTCCGTGGAAAATTATGATTTTTTTTCACTGGAAAAACATGGTTGTCTTACAGTTAGTGCGGAAAGTGAAGACAGCGAGTGGAATCTTACGACATATATTTCAAAGAAGCAGCTTGATTTGTACTTATCGGAAACACGTACGATTACGTTTACCGTGGGTATACTTTTTATTGTTGTATCCGTTGTTCTTCTCGTTTTTTTCATACGGATTCTGATGCGTCCGCTTTCAGTTCTGGCAGGAATGTTAAGAAGTACAGGACAGGGAAATTTCAAGTCTCTTATTTCGATTTCCGGCTGCAGTGAAATTACTTCATTATGCAGTGAATATAATACGATGATACGCAGAATAGATGAACTTATCGAAAAAAATTATGTTGTCGAATTAAACTGGAAAAACGCACAGATTGCTGCATTGGAATCACAGATAAATCCGCACTTCCTCTACAATACGCTTCAGACAATTTCGGCAGAAGCTATAGAAAACGATCAGATGAAAATAAACGACATGGTAATGGCGCTTTCATCAATGCTTAAGTATACGATCAGGGGACCTGAGACTGTAACGCTCAGAACAGAACTTGAACATGTAAAGGATTATCTTTTTTTACAGAAAGCCCGTTTTGAAGGCAGACTTACATACGAATTTGTTATTACAGCAGAAACGGAAGAGCAGCTTGTTCCTAAAATAAGTATAACGACTCTTGTTGAGAATTCAATCATACACGGAATGTCAAAGACTGCTGATTCTGTACGGATTGAAATTACGGCGGAACATACCGGTGGAAAACTTATAATAACTGTTACCGACGACGGAACCGGTATTCCTGCTGACCAGCTTGCAGGAATACAGAAAATTCTTGCGCAGACAAATCCACGGGAGCAGGCTGCAGGAGAGAGTAATCGTGATACGGAGTGTATTGGTCTGCGTAATCTGTCGAACAGACTGCAGCTGCTGTACGGTAAGACGGCCCGGCTTTGTATTTACAGTACGGAGTACACAGGCACGAGCACCGTAATGGAAATGGACGATGTATAAGACACTGATTATTGATGATGAAAAAGCCGTGCACACGGTAATCCGCAGACTCGGAAAATGGCAGGATTTTGGTCTTGAAGAACCGCGTTCCGCGTGGAACGGAAGCGAGGGGCTTTCAATGATGCGCGAAATTCATCCCGACATTGTTTTTGTCGACATGAACATGCCTGTTATGGACGGCAGTTCGTTTCTGCAGAAAGCAGCAGAAGAATTTCCAGAGGTAAAACTCATCGTCGTGAGCGGTTATGACGATTTCCGTTATGCAAAAAGCGCACTCCTTGCTAAGGCGCTTGATTATCTGCTGAAACCCCTTGCCGCCGATGAATTGAATAAAGTACTTGAACATGCCGCGGATCTGCTTGATAAGGAGCATGGTACAGTAAAGACAATACGGAATACCGATCATTCGTACACCACGGATGAACTGCCGGGAGCCATAAAAGAATATCTTGATCAGAAATACATGGAAGAGATAACGCTTGATTCATTAAGCGAACATTTCTACTTTACAAAAGAATATTTATCCCGCCTTTTTAAGAAAGAATTCGGTTGTGGAATTTACGAATATGTGCTGCAGGTACGTATGAACCGCGCGGAACAGCTGCTGGAAGATCCTTCCGTGCAGATTCAGCAGATAGCGGAACAGCTCGGTTATAACGACAGCAACTATTTCAGCAAGGCGTTCCGCACGTATACCGGTATTTCACCGACGGATTACCGTGCGGAAAAAAATCCTGAAGAAAAGTGATGTGACTGTTTTACTGCTGAGCCCGTATCTCCTTCCGGCACAATTCGTCGCATATTTCATTATACTTTACGCCCGCGTGGCCTTTTACCCATGACCACTCGATGGTGAGCCGGGAATACAGTTCATCAAGTTCTTCCCACAATTCCCTGTTGAGTACCGGTTTTTTCGCACTTGTGACCCAGCCGTTTTTCTTCCATGATTTTATCCATGATGTGATGCCGTTTTTTACATACTGGCTGTCGCTGTACATATGTATTTGCCGTTTCTGCCAGTCGGGATTACGGGCTGCAGCGGAAAGCGCACTGATTGCAGCCATAAGCTCCATACGGTTGTTTGTTGTCGATTTTTCACCGCCGCTTAAAAGTGTTTCTTTCTCTCCGTCAAGTATGACGCATCCCCAGCCGCCCGGTCCCGGATTTCCGCTGCAGCCGCCGTCGGTATAAATTGTCAGTACGGAGTTGTCGGCAGCTGCGGGCGGTACACTGCCGTCCGCAGTACAGGATGATGCTTTCTGCGTCTCGCACGGGTAGACAAGATGCCACTGGGCGCGCAGCGTGTCTAGTGCTGCACAGACGGCAAGCGCAGCCTGTGATTCGTGCAGTACCGATTCCGTTTTACCCGCCAGAATGCATTTTGTCGCATCTTCTATTTCGTATTCGTATCCGTTGAACCGGAACGGTTTGTCTGCAGTTTCTGCCCGTACCGCTTCCGTTCCGTTTTCTGCAGTGTAAATAAACAGTTCTGCCTGCTGTGCCATCCAGA
Organism: Treponema sp.; assembly: GCA_041669845.1. Classification (GTDB taxonomy): domain Bacteria; phylum Spirochaetota; class Spirochaetia; order Treponematales; family Treponemataceae; genus Treponema_D. The sequence goes on along the minus strand of JBAYAJ010000026.1, from coordinate 9,850 downwards.
ACAGCGGCAGATGAATATAACCGTTCGTTCCGTATATGTATGCATCCTGGGGACTGTCCGCACCAGACATATCAACTGCACTCTGGAGAGAGGCTGTCATACCGCATGCGAATGTAAACTCTTCACTGTTCCATAAATCAACACCTTTTGCCGTGCGTGCGGAAGAAACAATACGCCGCGGAACGGCCACCGTACTGCCGCCTTTTATGAGAACTGCAGGTTTATGGCCTGCATAATCTTCAGCAGCCTTTGCAACAAGCATGGAGAACGTGACGGGGTAAATCCCGACGTCCAGAAGTGCTCCGCCGCCGAGTGCCGGATTAAACAGTCTGTTCTCCGGATTGTATGCATTGCGGAAGCAGAATTTCGAGTCTGTGTGCAGAACCGTACCGATTTTTCCGGCCCGTATCCATTCAAGTACCGTCCGTACCGCCGGGTTAAAAGCTGTCCACATTGCTTCCATAAAGAAAAGATGTTTATCCGACGCGCAGTCAAGTACGGTCTGAAGCTGATCTGCGTTTACTGCCGCCGGTTTTTCGCAGAGTACATGTTTTCCCGCACGAAGCGCTTTGAGCGAAAGTTCCGCATGTGATGTGTGGGGACTTGCAATATATACGGCGTCGACAGCAGAATCGGCTAAAAGCTCGTCGTAACTGCCGTACGGCTTCAAGAATCCCCATTGTGCCGCAAATTTTTCAGCTTTTTCTGCAGTACGTGATGCGACGGCATAACGGCAGAATGAGGAATCGGTTTCTGCAAGGCCTGAAAGTGCTTCGGCAAATTTTGCAGCAATGTGTCCGGGGGCAATAACAGCCCAGTTAACAGTAGTATCTGGCATATGGTTGTTCCTGATTAAGCATATTTGAGAAATCATCTTCACACATAACTTTTGTATGTGAATTACTAAAATCTTTTGTATTTCTTGTGATGATATAGTCAAGTTGTGCTGATTCCGCACATTGCATCTGACGACCGTCCTCTAAGTCGGGCCATTCTGAATGGGCAATTGCTTCAAGAAAACAATCAGCGTCTTCAACTAAAACGACAAACGACTGACAAATAAGCGAGATGAACTGCATTCTGTCATTTTCAGGGATATCCTTTCGAAGAATTATGTTTGTATCAAGTAAAATTTTAGGTGCGTTCATCAAGCGCCGTCAGTCGTTCTGCTTTTACGTCAATATCGCGGTCTATATAGCCTGAGAATTTTTTGAACAGAGCTTCCTTTTCTTTTACGCTTAAAAGTTTTTTTTCAGAGAAACTTTCAGGAAACAGTACAATTATTCTGCCTTTAGTTACAGGTGGCTTTTCAGCAAATGTTACTTTTCCATTGTCATATGTTCCGGTAAGTGCCAGCATTTGTACTCCTTACATAAATAATACCCTGATTACTCTGTACCGTCAACGCATAAAAAAAAACCCGGCACAGTACTGCACCGGGGTCTGTCAAAATGCGTCCAGAACGCTTACGTTACTTGTTCAGGTTTGCTTCAAGATCGTCAAGGCACTTTGAAAGTTCTTTCGGCAGATGCTTTCCGAACTTAGGATAGTGATTCTCGCGGATATCCTTGATTTCCTTTTTCCAGCCCGCAACATCTACAGATGTGAGAGCTTTCATTGTTTGAGCTGTTACGCCTTTAAGACCTGTTGTGTCGATGGCGCCTTCTTTCGGCATATAACCGATCGGGGTGTCTACGTAGTTGTCTTTACCGTCGCAGCGGTCGAAAATCCATGCAAGAACACGGCTGTTTTCGCCGTATCCGGGCCACATGAAGTTACCGTCCGAGTCCTTCCGGAACCAGTTAACGTAGAAAATCTTCGGCAGTTTGTCTTCCGTTGATTTGTGGCCAATGTCGATCCAGTGCTGGAAATAGTCGCCCATGTTGTATCCGCAGAACGGAAGCATTGCGAACGGATCGCGGCGGACCTGACCGACCTGGTCGGAAATAACGGCAGCCGTAACTTCGGAACCGACGATAGAACCAAGGAATACACCGTGGTTCCAGCTGCGTGCCTGATGTACGAGCGGTACAGTAGACGGACGGCGTCCTCCGAAGAGGAATGCACTGATCGGTACGCCGTTAGGATCTTCCCAGTTGGGAGCGATGCACGGGCACTGATGTGCAGGTGCCGTAAAGCGTGCGTTCGGATGAGCCATGCACAGACTCTTGTCTTTCGGGTTTTTGTCGTTTTCAGGACACGGACGAGTCTTACCCTGCCAGTCGACAAGGTTCTTTCCTTCCGGTTTGTGTCCGATGCCTTCCCACCAGACGTCTCCGTCATCGGTAAGAGCGCAGTTTGTGAAGATTGTATTCTTTTCTGCAGCGCGCATTGCGTTGTAGTTAGACTCGTCGGATGTTCCCGGTGCTACGCCGAAGAATCCGTTTTCCGGGTTGATGGCATACAGACGTCCGTCTTTACCGAATTTCATCCATGCAATATCGTCGCCGACAGTTTCGACTTTCCATCCGGGAAGAGTCGGGCGGAGCATGGCAAGGTTTGTCTTGCCGCATGCTGACGGGAATGCACCGGTGATATATTTAACTTCGCCCTTCGGGTTTGTGAGCTTAAGAATAAGCATGTGCTCTGCAAGCCATCCTTCGTCGCGAGCAAGGACGGAAGCGATGCGGAGTGCAAAGCATTTCTTTCCGAGCAGTGCATTTCCGCCGTATCCTGAACCGTACGACCAGATCGTACGCTCTTCAGGGAACTGGCTGATGTATTTGTGATCCATGTCTGCGCACGGCCAGATGCCGTTGTCTGTTTCGCCGTTGTTGAGCGGTTTTCCGACTGAATGCATACACGGAATCCATTCGCCTTTCGTACCGATATTGTCAAGCACTTTTGTCCCGACGCGCGTCATGATGTCCATGTTGCAGACAACATATGCAGAATCGGTGATTTCAATACCGTTTTTACCGATGGATGAACCGACAGGACCCATGCTGAACGGAATAACATACATTGCGCGTCCGTGCATACAGCCGTGGTACAGCTCTTTCATGGTCTTTTTGAGCTCGACAGGATCAATCCAGTGATTTGTCGGACCTGCATCGTCTTCTTTTACTGATGCAATATATGTGCGTCCTTCAACACGTGCAACGTCTGAAGGAAGTGAACGGAAAAGATAGCTGTGCGGCTTCTTCTTGAGCTCTGTTGCGAGACCTGCATCAACAAGACCCTTCATGAGTCTGTCGTACTCTTTTGCAGAACCGTCGCAGATATAAACACTGTCCGGCTCACACCATTTGACCCAGTCTTCAACCCACGCTTTGATTTTAGCGTTTTTAAGATCTTTAACTTCCATGAGTGGCTCCTATAAAAGATTACCGCCCGTTGTCGCATCCAACTTTGACAAGCAATGCCTTCAGTTTTTAGCGATTCCCGCGGTTCTCTTGAAAATCATACTGAATTTCAACACTTAATGCAATGACAAAGTATACGAAAATGTCGTTTTTATGCGGAAAAATATATATATATCTGATATTGATGCATATTTATGCATAAATTCATTTCTGCATTACTGCTTTTGCAAACTGATCGGCACAACTTGTATTTTTAAAACCACATTTGTTGCCCAGAAGTTTAGAAGCAATTTCTTCCGGAGTCATGCCGTCGCATAGAATTGATAGTGCCTTTAGATTCCCACTGCATCCGCCGTCAAAGCTTATGTCAGTGATACGGCCATCATCTGTTCTTGTAAAATGGATTGCCCTGGAACATGTACCGTGAGTCTTATATGTAATTTTTTCCATGATAGTTACCTTGCAGCCGCTTTCCTGATCTGTTCTTCTGCAGCTTTTACATCACTCGGATCGAACCTCACAGCATATCTGTCTATAAAACCTGCATAAAGTGTTTCACCACAGATAAGTGCTGTGACTGCATGTTCTCTGCGGAGTTCTGCAGTCCTGCTGTCAGGCTGTTTTCTGATAAGCGCGCGGTAAGTATCGTATACGTCTATTACAGAAAGTTCAATATCTCTGCGGTCAATCACCTTGTCTGGTTTTGAAGGAATTATAAGTTTGTCTGCTGCTCCGGGTCTGTCCGGGTCAGGATACCGGAGCATGTTCGCACTGAATATATATGGCCACAGGTTGCGTACACCGTACTGTGTACTGGAAAGACCGGCATACAGGTTGTCGTCTGCCGCGACACGTATCTGTCCTGCTGTCTGCTGTGCAGGTGGCTGCGTTTTTCTGACAGAAGTTGTTTCCGTTGTTCTGAATACCGCTTTTTTTTCAGTTTTATGAATTACTGCAAAAACAAGAAAAACAAGGACAAATGCAGTAAGTACTACAGTTATACCGGCAAAAAACCAGCACCGGTTTACGTATTTTTCGCTGTCGTCTTCTTCTGTATCGTAATCCGGATCAAAGTCTTCTGCCTGTTCCGCATGCTTTTCTTCAGGTACTGTCTGATGTATAATCTGCTGCCGGATGATCTGCTGATGTATAATCTGCTGCTCTATTACGGCATTCTGAATTGTCTGATTAATGGTGGAGAGAGGAACTGTTTTTTGTGAAACAGGAGGATCATCCGCAGCTGTATTTTCTGTCTGCAGGGGTGCCGGTGACTCAGCAGTATCTTTTACAACAGGCTGCTGTTCTATTGTATCTGCTTCGTGTTCCGTATCCGGAACAGGTACATCCGTCTGTCCGTTGACAGATTCAACAGGCTGTTTCCTGTTTTCAGGAAGTACAGCTCCGTTCAGTACTTTCGGTTTAAGATGTGCAAACGGTTTATTGATTCGTTCGGCAAATGCAGCTGCCGGTGTAAACTTTACTTTGTAATGAGAAGGAATTTCAATCTGTTCATTTGTATGAGGATTCCGTCTTTGTGAAGGTGCAGCGAATACTTTTTTGAATGTACCTAATCCCTGCAGCTTAAATGATTCGTTTTCATTTATTTCGCTGGCTATAATCGCAAAAAAGTCATTTGTTGTCTGTTTTATTTTTTCTGTATCAATGCCTGTTCTCTTTTGAACTCGTTCAGCAAGGACTGCAGGCGTAAGTACATTTTGGTCACTTTTCATTCAGCCTGTCCTTGAATACTTTTGACGGCCTGAATCTGATTTTCTTTTTTTCCGGATACAATATCTGCTGCTTCGTAAAAGGATTGCGGACAACATGCTCCTTACACATTGTCGTTTCAAAAACTCCGAATCCTGGCTGTGTGTATTTGCCGTCCTTTTCAAGTGTTTTTTCGATTTCTTCAAAAACTGCAGTTATTATTTCGTTACAGTTTTTTCTGTTCAGCTCTGTCGAGGCGGAAAGTTGTTTTAGTAATTCTTGTCGCGTCATTTTACGATTTTACCATAATTACAGACTTTCTGTCATTTCAGCTGCCTGAAATTCCGTTGATATACGACCGAACTCTGCAGACAACGATTCGCGTCTGATTCCAAGCTCTGCTTTCAAAGAATCAAACTCTTCGATGACACACCTGGTGACTTTAGAGTCAAGCTGTCCATCTTCTGTCATTTCTGAAATGATTTGTATTACTTTTTCTTTTGGAAAAGAATCTTTATAACTTCTGATGTCGATGAGTGCGCTTGTTATGTCTGCGACTGTAAGTATTCTATCCTTCAGCGATAATTCTCTTCCGGAAAGTTTTTCCGGGTAGCCGGATCCGTCCAGTTTTTCATGATGATGAGATGCGATCGATTCTATCTCCGGGGAAATAACTTTACGATACATGTTTACACCTTCTGCGACATGGGTCCGCATAATTTCCATGTCTCCGGTACTGAGTTTTGCAGGATATTCTAGAATACGCGAGTCGATTGCCATTTTTCCGATATCATGCAGGATACCAGCCGTATACAATTCGTCTATTTCCTGCCGCGTGCAGTGCATGCGTTGCCCGATCGCTGCGGCAAAACAGGCCGCGTTGATTGTGTGACTGACTGTTGCAGTACTTTTAAAGTCCATAATGTAGATAAGCATTTTGATAAGTTTAAACGTATCGTTATAATCATATGAAATGCTGCTGCTCCATTCGTCGATTTTTACGCGGAATGAATCATTTTTAAGGTTATTAACGATATTCAATTGTCTGTCTGCTTCAAGAAACAATTGTACATAATCAGGTCCGCTTTCTGCCGGATCCAGTAATTTGATATCCTTTGGTATATACGAATATTTATTTTCACGCAGAAATGATTCAACTCTGGCTGAAAAAAAAATAAGATGTGCATATTCCGCCTGTACTACTTTTTGTGCAAGTAACGGATTATACTTTTCATTATAGAAAAAAAGAAATTTTGTATTTTCACCGAGCGGCGACATGTATTTGAGAAAATAATAACTGTATGTATAATCACGCTCTGCAGCGTCCGCTATTGAAGATGTGAAATTGGGCAGAATAAACCGGTATGAACCAATATTTGAGAAAAGAGAAAGCAGAAAAATATCTTTAAGAGACAAAAACTGTCCAAGATGTCCTTGTTTTGCTAGTAAAACCGCTATATAGGCAGTTCGTTCACTTTCCTGTATATAGACCATGCGCCTGCCTTCATAGATGTGTTCACCAATAGCAGAAAGCATACGCCTGATGAGGATAAGAGTTTGATCTGCCGTAAGCAGTATATGGGGAATATATATTTTTTCCGATGGTATTTCATTATCCATGATACTCATTTTAACGCATCGGAATGTATTTTACAAATTTACGTAAGAAAAGTACGTCGGGTACTTTTCTTACGCGGCACGAATCGAGCCGTACGGAAGCAGAGCATGAGAAGTACAATTCGTGCAACACAGAGGCACGCCCCGCGACAAAAAATGACATCGTGTCATTTTTTGACGAAGCAGGAACTCAAAAGTTCCTGCAGCAATAGGGACGCACATCCTGTGCTTACCTTAATCTACTACGGCTTTCATGGCTGTCATGTAGGCGCGGAGTTTCCGGCCTACTACTTCTATCGGATGATTGCGGATTTCTGCATTTACCAGAACGAGTTCTGTGTTGTTTACAGAATTATCCTTTACACTCAGACCTTTACCGATGACGTCTGTGTCGATTTTCGGCATAAAGTCTTTTTCAAGGATCGGAACGGCAGCGTTGGCGAACAATGCACATCCGTATTCTGCTGTATCTGAAATAACGCGGTTCATTTCGTAGAGCTTCTTACGGTCGATCAGGTTTGCGATCAGCGGGACCTCGTGGAGGGACTCGTAGTATGCGCTTTCCGGCATAATACCTGCATCTACCATTGTTTCGAATGCAAGCTCACAGCCTGCTTTTACCATTGCCACAAGGAGAATGCCTTTATCGAAATATTCCTGCTCAGTGATAGTATTGCTGCTTTCTACAGTTGTTTCGAACGGGAGTTTTCTTGTTGCTTCACGCCAGGTGAGCAGGTCATGGTCGTTGTTTGCCCAGTCTTTCATCATTGTTGAACTGAACTCTCCGCTGATGATGTTGTCCATATGTTTCCGATAAAGCGGTGTAAGCAGTGTTTTGAGCTGTTTTGAAAGCTCGTTTGCCCTGATTTTTGCCGGATTCGAAAGACGGTCCATCATATTTGTAATACCGCCCCATTTGAGTGCTTCAGAAATGTGGTTCCAGCCGTGCTGGAGCAGTTTTACGGCGTATCCCGGTGCTATTCCTTTTGCAACCATTTTGTTGTAGCAGACGATTGTACCTGCCTGAAGCATGCCGCAGAGGATCGTCTGTTCGCCCATAAGGTCAGATTTTACTTCTGCAACGAACGATGACTCGAGAACACCTGCTTTACTTCCTCCCATACCTACTGCGAGTGCTTTTGCATATGCCCAGCCTTTCTTTTCCGGATCGTTTGCCGGATGAACGGCGATAAGATCCGGTACTCCGAATCCGCGTTCAAATTCATGCCAGACTTCGGTACCCGGGCCCTTCGGTGCACACATAACGACGGTGATATCCGGGCGGATCTGCATCCCTTCCTCAATCATGTTAAATCCGTGGCTGTACCAGAGTGCAGAACCTTTCTTCATGCGTTTCATGACTTCTGTAACAACCGGTGTGTGCTGTTTATCAGGTGTAAGATTTCCTACAAAGTCGGCCGTCGGGATCATTTCGTCATAGGTACCCACTTTGAAACCGTTTTCTGTCGCATTTTTCCAGCTCTGGCGTTTTTCCGCAATGGCACTTTCACGGAGCGCATAGCTTACGTCAAGGCCGCTTGCACGGAGGCAGAGTCCCTGATTCAGTCCCTGTGCACCACATCCGACGATAACGATTTTTTTGCCTTTGAGCGCTTTTACGTCGTCTGCGAATTCTTCTTTTGCCATTGAACGGCAGTGACCAAGCTGCAGGCGTGCTTCACGCCACGGAATTGAATTAAAATAGTTCTGTCCCATTCTGTAACCTCTTAAAAAATTAAAGATATTTATATAAGTTCAGCATAGTTGTACTTATGTATAGACGTAGTATAAATCCGTTTTATTATTGCGTAAAGTGAAATAATTACAAAATAATGATGAAATTAATGCATTTTATGCCTGCTGTACTATCCGTCTTTCTGGTACGAATATGCTATTTTCGGGCAACGATTACCATTGTGCGGGCTTTTTCATTGTACGGCGAAAAATCAAAGTCGCCGTATATTTCGGCACTTTTGAATCCTGCAGCAAGCATCATCCGCTTAAGCTCAACCGCGGAATAGAGGCGCTGTACGAATTCATGCTCAATACGTTCTCCGTTTTTTCCTATGAGTATCCATTTTGAGCGCAGGCCTTCCCATGCACCTTCTACTGAGAATTGTGTAAGTACTGTCATGCCGGCCCGTTCAAACCATTCTCCAGGGGTAAAATAAAGAATTGCAGTTTCACGGCTTGTTGATTCAAGAATGAACCAGCCGTCGTCTTTTACTGCTGCGGCGATATGTTTTAGTATCTGGAGGTCTTCTTCGATGGTATCGCAGTATCCGAAAGAAGTGTACAAGTTTACTGCTGCATCGAATTTTTTCTCTGCCGTATATGTACGGAGGTCTGCTTTGACATAATTTATATTAACATGTTCATCTTCGGCTGACTCTTTTGCTGCATCAAGTTCGGACTGGATAATGTCGACACCGGTAACCTCAAGACCGCGCAGGGCAAGCTCGAGCGAAATTCGTCCGGGGCCGCAGCCTGCATCGAGAATGCGTGCACCTTTAGAAAGGCCTGCAATTTTACATATATCGCCGGCAACTGCCGGAGCTTCCGCCCACCGCTGGCTGTCAAACATAATGGGGCCGTAATTCTGCCAGAACGCTTCGTTTTCAAACCATTCTTTTTTATCTGCCATACTGAAAGTATATCACAGACTGCTGTTTTGGGTTAAATAAAATACATATATATGAAGAAAATATGAAAAAACGGTGTTCTGCCGTAACGAGGCTGTTCCGCTGAAAAGCGGAACAGCTGCTGTAAATGTTATATCCTTACGGCCGGACGATTACGTCTGCTATATGCGGCCGCTTTACAAGGTCTTTTTTCAGGCCTTCCTCGCGGGCTTTATTTACGTATTTCGGATTCTGGAAACTGTACGTGAATTTTGTATGGACATCGTATGTCCCTTTCATGAGTGCATATGCATCTTCTGTCATAACAAGTTCTTCGTCGGTTGGTATGACAAATACTTTTGTTCTGCTGTCGTCTGCACTGATGCACGTCTCTGCATTGCTGGTGAATGACCATTCATTTTTCTGGCTGTCGATTTTAATACCCAGATCTTCCATCCCGTCCAGACACTGTCCCCGTACGATCGGTGAGCGTTCTCCAATACCTGCAGTAAAGACGACTGCGTCTACACGGCCCAGGGCTGCCTTGTATGCACCTATATATTTTTTGAGCCGGTAAGAGAACATATCGATTGAAAGCTG
>JBAYAJ010000025.1:0-21062 GCA_041669845.1 Treponema sp. | reverse complement strand
ATTCGGTATGCATCCGCAGATGCCTGTTCTGGAAAATGCGGATTTTATGGAGTTGCTGCTGAAGGAAAAACGTATTCAGGCAATAGGAGAAGCAGGTTTTGATTTTTTTACAAAGGAATTGAGGTCTGACAGTTTCCGGCAGGAAGAAGCCTGGAATATAGAACTTGAGCTTGCCGCTTTTTATAAAATACCGGTTATTGTTCACTGCCGGAAGGCTCTTGACCGTATGTTCCGTGATTCGGGAAAGCTTGCGAAAATAACCGCCGTTGTGTTTCATTCATTTTCAGGAAATCCTTCCGACGCACGTTCTTTATTACGTCACCGGGTAAACTCTTATTTCAGTTTCGGGAAACCGCTCATCGGCGGTGATAAAAGTGCAATTGCCTGTGTGAAGGAACTTTCTGAAGACAGACTGCTTATGGAAACTGACGCGCCGTATCAGACTCTGAAAAACGAAGATACGACGAATCCTGCGGAAATAGCTCGTGTATATGAAACTGCATTCCATTTGCGGACAGAAAGCAGCCAGAATCTGCATTCAGAAGATTTTTCTGCGCAGATACTTTCCAATTTCAGAGCTGCGTACGGTATTGACTGAGTTCTCTTACCGTTGCTTCGTAAACAGCAAGAAATCTGGTGCGAAGTGACGGAATATCGCCGGATTTTCGTCCTTTCAGTACATCCTCAAACGCCTGTCCTGCATCGTACAATTGTTCTGCACCTATCTGTCCTGCGGCGCCTTTGCAGCGGTGTATGTATGAACCGGCTTCCTCATTCTTTCCTGATATGATAAGTGAATCAAGATACCTGTCGTCAAAGGGGTTTTCGGTAAGAAAAGAGGTGATAAGTGTCTGATACAGTGATTTGTCACCTCCCAGCATATCAATACCTGATGCTGTATTAAGCAGTTTTTTCTCTTCCATAATGAGTAACATTGTAGTCTATCGTTTGTTTTTCTGCTATAGTATGATTATGGTCAGTTCAAGTTTAAAAAAATTTTTCATCTGGTTATACACCGTTCTCTGCGCAGCGATTGTTTTTTCATTGTTGTGTATGAGTTTTTCCTTTGATGTTTCACTGTTTGCACTTCCTGTGTCCCTGCTTTTTTCGGCAGTGATGGTATATTATTCGTTTATTCTCAGACGTAATAATGATATACGTGCAATTCCCGTAATACGAAAGATGCTGCAGTATCTGCCTTATGTGATGCTTGCGTCCTTTGTGCTGCGCAGGGCGGGAAAGTACGGTACTCACTACTGGTACGATGTTGTGACAGTAATTTTATGGTGTATCGTGTTTATTGGCTCTTTTCCAGTTTCTTATTATATGAATGAAAAACGCATCATTCTGCTTAAAAAAGAATGGGTTTCACAGGAAAAGAAAAATCCTCATAAAAAACTTCACGGTGGTGCATGGATACTGTTCGAAGCGGTCGACTGGATTGATGCTCTGGTTCAGGCGGTTTTCATGGTGCTGCTTATTCAGATATTTATTGTACAGCTTTACGTTATTCCGTCGGAATCGATGGTACCGCAGTTTCTTATAAAAGACCGCGTTATTGTATTTAAGACTGCAAGTGGTCCAAAATTCCCGTTGTCGAATGTCGGCATTCCCTGTTTACGAAATTACAAACGGGGTGATATTGTCGTGTTCCGCAATCCTCATTACAGTATGGACCGTAAATCCGAAGTAAAAACGGTTACAAGTCAGCTTGTGTATATGCTTACGTTTATGGCGGTAAATTTGAATAAAGATGCTGATGGTCAACCTAAAGCTGATCCTCTGGTAAAGCGGGTTGCAGGTGTTCCCGGCGAGCAGCTTGTAATGCAGGACGGTATACTGTATGCGCGTACAAAGAATTCGTCCGGATTTGAACCTGTTGAAAAGGATGCTTCCTTTGCTGCATGGAATTTAAATAGTGTAGAGGCCTCGTCAAAGCGGAACATAAAAACATTCCCGCTTACGCAGACTCAGTATGATATGATGCTCACCTGTGAAAAGGACCGCCGTGATCTTGATATGAACGCTGCCGCCGCGGAGTGCAGCGGCCTTTCCCGGCAGTTTTATAAATTAGTTCCGGATAAAACAGGCAGAATGTCGTCTGACGGGATTTCTATGTTTGAATACGACTTATTTGTAAATTATGATGCATTCACGCAGAAGCTGATGTCGGCAGACGGAGGTTCGTGGTGGTTCGAACAATTCATGACTGACTGGATAAAAAACAAACCTGCCGAAGGAATCTATGCCGGAGGTGATATATACAGTGATGCAAATTATCGACTTAATGTAATGATAAAATTGTGTCTCGGACATATAATTCTGCGCAATGCAGAGCTTATACACGAAGGTATAACTGCCGAAAACAGGCGTAACGATGTTCAGCTGTATGGATATATGGAACAGGCAGAGAAACTTAATTTTTATGTGATGATTCTTGACCAGCGTAATATGCCGGTGTTTCCGGAAAATACTTCTGGCGGTGTCGCACAGTATATTCCTGACAACTGCTATTTCATGATGGGGGATAACCGTTTTAATTCTCTGGATATGCGGCATTCTTATATACAGACTATGACACAGTTGACAAGGTATGACAAATATTCTGTAACATATGAATCGATTATGGCACCGCAGTTTGTGAACAGGAAATACATACTGGGGACGACCGTATTCCGTTTCTGGCCGGTAAACAGGATCGGTGCTCTAAAATCAGAATAATAGTTTCCTTAATTAATTGATTTTATAAAAGAAATGGAGTCCTGCTTGCGCAGGACAATTTACGAAAATTGTTGTGAAATAAATGCTACGCATTTCTTCCACAGAAATGGAGTCCTGCTAGTGCAGGACAATTTACGAAAATTGTTGTGGAATAAATGCTACGCATTTCTTCCACAGAAATGGAGTCCTGCTAGTGCAGGACAATTTACGAAAATTGTTGTGAAATAAATGCTACGCATTTCTTCCACAACAATTTTTATATTTCTTGCCGCTGCCGCAGGGGCAGGGATCGTTACGGCCTACTTTTGGTGTTGTTCTGCGGACGGTTACTGACTGTCCCTGGGTATGATGCTGCATGACACCGTTTGCTGCAGTACGTCTGGCCTGGTCACCGTTTATTTGTTGTGACGAAGCGGAATGCTGCAATTCCGGGGACGATCCGCCGACAAGGGATGCTGCTTCATTATGCTGGGCGTTTATCTGTCGTACCTGCGTTTCCTGCATTCTTCTCCGCTGTTCTGCCGCTTCCGGTGACAGCTGTATACGCACTTTGAATACCCGGGACATGACCGTTGTACGGATTGAATCCATCATATCGTCAAAAAGATTGAAACCGTCTATTTTATATTCAGTGAGCGGATTTTTACTTCCGTATGAACGGAGATATACCGCATCGCGCAGACTTTCAAGTTCTTCAAGCTGATCAAGCCATTTATGGTCAATGATCTGTACATACTGATAACGGATAAACATATTCAGGTTTTCTTTACCTGCAAGTGTTTCTTTTTCGGTAAGGTCGTTCTGGAGAACCGCTTCAAGGGCTTCCTGTGTAAGTTGTTCCGGAGGCAGCTGTATGCCGAATGTATTGTGGATCTTCTCGTTAAGTCCGCTTAGAGCAGTTTCTTTATGGTGTCGTGAATTTAATTCGTATTCTTCAAGCCATCCGCTTAAGACGTCTCTGGCATTATTCAGAACACGTTTTGAAAGATCATTGTCAGCAAGAATAGTGTCACGTTGTTCATAAATAACACTGCGCTGTTCGTTAAGGACATCATCGTAGTCAAGGAGGTTTTTACGGATCTCAAAGTTGCGGTCTTCAACTTTCTGCTGTGCACGTTTGATACCCTTATTGAGCCACGGGTGATCGATTGGTTCGCCGGGCTGCATACCGATGCGGCTCATCATGTTTTTCATTTTTTCGCCGCCGAAGAGCCTCATGAGATCATCGTCCATTGAGATAAAGAATTTACTGCGTCCCGGATCTCCCTGTCGTCCTGAACGGCCCCTCAGCTGATTGTCGATTCGGCGGCTTTCATGACGTTCTGAACCTATTACATACAAACCGCCGGCTTTTTTCACTTCTTCGTAATCTTTAAACCACTGTTCTTTTTCAAGTTTATACGCTGCTTCATACTGTTCATTTGTAGCGTTAGTACCAACCTGTTTCCGTGCACGGTATTCCGGATTGCCTCCGAGCTTGATATCGGTACCACGTCCTGCCATATTTGTTGCGATGGTTACGGCACCTTTCGCACCGGCTTCAGCAATAATAAGAGCTTCACGTGCGTGATTCTTTGCATTAAGAACTTCGTGGCGTATTCCTTTTCGTGTAAGCATCTCGGAAAGAAGTTCCGATTTTTCTACAGAAACAGTTCCGACGAGTACAGGCTGTCCCTTCGTATGTGCAGCAGCAATTTCATTGCAGATAGCTTCCCATTTATCATTTTCGTTAAGGTATACTTCGTCGTTTTCGTCTTTTCTGACGACCGGTTTGTTCGTCGGAATTGCGACGACATCCAGTTTGTAAATTTTATTGAACTCGACGGCTTCCGTAGCTGCCGTACCGGTCATACCGGAGAGCTTTGTATACATGCGGAAGTAGTTCTGGAACGTAATCGTTGCAAGCGTCCTGTTCCGCTGGGCAATTTTAAGATGTTCCTTTGCTTCGATGGCCTGATGCAGCCCGTCTCCGTATCGTCTTCCTTCCAGAACACGACCGGTAAACTCGTCGACAATCTGTACCTGTCCGTCTTTTACAAGATAATCTACATTATCTTTATACAGACGGTGAGCACGGACAGCCTGTGTAAAATAGTGAACATATTCGAAGTTTCCCTCGTCGACGACACTGCCGGTAATAAGATTGTGCTGGTGGAGAATCTCGTCAATGTGATTCATACCTGCGTCGGTAAAAGATACACGTTTGGATTTTTCATCAAGTGTGTAATCACCTTTGATGTTCCTGCGCTGTTCCGGATCCATGTTCACTTCATCCGGATAGAGGCCGGTAACGGGATCTTTTTCTACTTCTGTAAGTTCATCAACGTATTTATCGACTTCGTGATATTTATATGTGTCGTCTTCACCCTGTCCGCTGATAATAAGAGGTGTACGCGCTTCGTCGATTAAAATGGAGTCTATTTCATCTACAATACAGAAATTAAATCCGCGCTGGACCTTGCGGGAAAGTTCAATCTGCATGTTGTCGCGCAGATAGTCAAATCCGAATTCATTGTTCGTACCGTATGTGATATCACATGCATATGCCTGTTTTCTGGCATCATTATCCATGTTTGAAAGAATTGTACCAACTGTCAGCCCCATATATGCATAAACAGGGCGCATCCATTCGGCGTCGCGGCCTGCAAGATAGTCGTTGACGGTGACAATGTGGACACCTTTTCCAGACAGACTGTTGAGGTATGCAGCAGGAACACACATCAATGTTTTTCCTTCTCCGGTTTTCATTTCCGAAATACGGCCGGAATGGAGGACAAGGGCACCCATAATCTGTACATCGTACGGATGTTCGCCGAGAATACGGAACGCGGCCTCACGGGCAACCGCGAATGCTTCAGGAAGTATGTCGTCGAGTGTTTCACCCTTTGTAAGACGCTCTTTAAATATTGCTGTCTGTTTAGGAAAATCTTCTGCTGAAAGCGATTTTGCCCAGCTTTCCTTAGCATTTACTTTCTCAAGAAGCGGCCGCAGAGCCTTTACGTCGCGGTCATTCTGCGAACCGAAGAAAAATGTTAAAATTTTATCTAGCATAATAATTAAAATATACGATATTTCTAACTTATAGTAAAGAAGAAAACTGTCCGCATTGACAAGCGGAAAATGAAACTTTATGCTGTTGATATGATTAGAAACTGTTTGCTGTACTTTTTATATGTTCTTACTTCAATTTCATTTGCAGCTCTTTTAGTATCATGCAGGCGATCGAATATAGTCGAATCGGTCGATAAGGACGAATTATTTTCCATTTCGTACGGGAATTTTGAGGATCAGCTTAATATGTTTGATTTAACCGACGTGGGAAATATTCATACGACAATGACGATGCGGGACGGATTCTTTTACATTGCAAACGGCGAAGCCGGTAAAATTATGGAACTGAATTCGTACGGCGATCTGCTTACGCTTTATTACAACGAGGATTCCGGTTCCGCTGCGTTTACCAAGGATAAAACACTCAGAAATAAGCATATGCCGATAGCCTATCCGTTCAAATCTCCCGGTGCCATAACCGTAGATTCGCGTAAATATATGTATGTTGTGAGTACAATGCCGAAGGAACGTCAGGAAGAGGATGAAACGGGTACGTTATTATACAGCCAGATTGTACTGCGTTTTTCAAGCGACGGTACTTCAAGCGATTATATAGGGCAGCAGGGGGTAGGCGGGACTCCGTTTCCTTTTATAAGGAATATTTATACAACAGCGGATGATGAACTTGTTGTCGTATGTACAACCATGGAAGGATCAATGGTTTACTGGTTTTCCGCGACGGGGTTCTTAATGTATAAAATTCCGATTATTACAAGAGACGTTCCGAAAATGCCTGGTATTTCGGCAGCTAATGCAGGAATTATTGCCGCAGTGCAGGATGTTATTCCGGATTATGTATCCCGCCGGCTTTTTGTAAAGATTGACTATTACCAACCGCGTGTCGACAAGGACTCAAAAGTGGAGTCCGGAATTGATTTTGTAAAAACTTTCTTGTTTTCTCTGTCTGTTGAAAGCGGTAAGTATGAAAGTCCTGTTACAATACCCCCTTATGAAGAAACTGTAACAGAGGATTACAGTAAACTTGTTTTCAAACTTCCGTATGATTTCTTCGGTGTTTCAAAAAGCGGCTGGCTTTTCTTTATTATTTCAACTACTGATGGATTCAATGTCGAGATGGTTCAACCGTTCAGTCAGAAGATTATACGCCGGCATCTCGATATAAATCATAAAGATGTGCTGTATTATTCGATGTCTCTGTCGGATTCGGGAATTATTTCGGCACTTTTGGTTGAACAGGACAAGGCAAAAGTTGTATGGTGGCGGACCGATTCGCTTACGGCGGCGATTCTGAAGCCGTAATTTGAAGAACAGAAAATGGATTTCAATAAAATAGACGAAGGACATGAGGATGGTAGTGAAAGTGTTCACTATTATTTCGATAATGAGGAACGCATAAAGCATGCTCCGAAAATTGTTCAGGATTATTATGCGGGAAAAGGGCCCCGGCCAGTGAAGGGGTTGTTCAAGAATCTTATTTCAACTCCTGCTAATAGACTGGGGCTTTTAAGCATTGCTGTTTTCGCTGTATTCGTTTTCATTTATTCTTTTACATCAGAGAAGCCGTACCGGAAAGTTGTTGGAGGAACGGAGATGACGCTTTCCGCGTTTTCATACGAAGACGAAATATATGTAAGCCTGAAAGCTGCTGCATGGAAGGAGACGAAAGGTCTGAAAAAGGAGCTGCCGCAGGGGCCTGCAGCAGTAAAATTCAGTGCAATTGACAACCAGCAGGCTGCTGCGGCTGTGTCTGAAAATAATGGAATGTATACAGGTCAGGAGCTTATTATGCGGACAAAGTTTTCTGATTATGATATAATCAGAATTAAAGCTGAAGTCAGATTTAACGGAGAGGAAAAAGAACTTTCCGCTGCTGTTGAAAAACGCTGATGAAAAGTAAAAGAGGTTTTGCTATATGCTCCAGTTTTATTTTCTTTCAATCTTGCTGAATCTTATTACCGGTATGATTCTCGTATATGGAACTGATTTTAGTAAGATAAAAAAACAGGAAGAAAAGGATACGACTGTTGTTGATTTTTCATTGGATACTGATAAAAACGAAAACGATATTTCAAAAGCCGGTAAGAAAAAAGAGAGTTCGTTGAAGAATATGTTTGGAAACAGTGCTCTTTTCAGCGACAGAATATTCCGTCTTGTTCTTGGCATCCTGACATTATTCGTTGGTCTGATGAAGCTGCTTTCTGTCGTGCACGATGATATTCCTGTTGTGGGGGATCTTATTCCTGCTCTTGCAGGGTTGTCGGGCGGATTCTGTCTGCTGGTTGAGTATTATCTTGAAAATGCTTCAACTGAACTGAGACTTCCGGGTATTATTGAGAGGCTGTTTGTTGACGACCGTAAGTATATAGGCTGGTTCTGTATAGTGGCTGCGGTTCTTCATTTTGCTTTTCCCTATGTTCTTTTACTTTAGTTGGTATTTGTATGGAGTGTGTTTCAATAGCGTGTATCGCGTATGAAAATGGCCGCTTTTTTGTTGCTCATCGTAACCCTTCCGGTGATATGGGGGGAAGATGGGAATTCCCCGGTGGAAAAGTAGAGGAAGGTGAGTCTGATGAACAGGCAATTGTGCGCGAAATGGCAGAGGAATTTGGTGTAACAGTTACAGTGTGTGAGCTGATAGGTGAAAGTGAATTTACGCATAACGGGAAAGTTTCCAAGCTTCATGCATATCGTATTCTCCTGCCGTATAACGGTATGAAAAAAAAATTTATTCTTACGGAGCACAGCGGATACGACTGGGTGGAACCGCAGGAGATACAAAAACTTTTCTTTGTTGATTCCGATATGCAGATATATCCTCAGGTATTGGCATATATTGAATCGTTGAAGAATGGCAAATGAATATGAAAAAAAAGTGTATATGTGCCGCCGTTTTCTTTATTGCAGCATCCTGCGTGATGACGGGTTGTGCAAAGAAAGCAGGTGATGAAATTCGATTTGATGATTCAGAACCGCTGGCGCTTGCTCCTGATGTATCGTGGGCTGTCGTTCTTGATCCGTATGCCGGATACAGAAAATTACCATCATGGAATTCTGAAGTAACGAGTTATTGCCGGAAGAGTGATATTCTGCAGGTGCTCGGAGAAACCGCTGTAAAGAACAGCGGAAACTGGTTTGAATTCAAACACGGCTGGCTGCCTGAAACTGCTGTAACAGTGTATAATAACAGATTAAAAGCAGAAACAGCCGCTTCCAAACTGAAAAAGTGAATTACTTCTTTGCTGACAGAATGATTTTTGCAGCTTTATCGGTCGTAAGGCCGTCCGTTACTTCACGGGTTGCAAGCCGCTTGAGAGACATTGTTCCATTTTGTACATCTTTGTCAGTAATAAAAATGCCCCACGGTATGCATTTTGCATCGGTCACGGCATACTGCAGGCTTATCTTTTTTGCATCAGGGAAAACTTCGACAGCGACACCTGCTTTACGGAGTGATGCCGCTGCTTTCTGATATACAATGGCATGTTTTTCGTCCAGACAGTAGATTTCTGCGTCAAGATAACTTCCTTTTTTTTCAGTAAGACCAAGCTGTTCAAGCCCGGCAATAAGCCGGTCAAGCCCGATAGAAGCACCAACACCTGGTACTTTATCCTTCATATACAGCCCTGCAAGGTTGTCGTACCGGCCGCCGGAACAGACCGAACCAATTGCCGGCAGATCGTTAAGAAATGTTTCATAAACGACCCCTGTATAGTAGTCAAGTCCGCGTGTGATACTGGGATCGAGCACGTATGTTGTCTCGATACCAGCTGCTTTCATCATTGCGTATATATCGCGCATGCGCTGAGTGTCTTCTGAAGATCCTCCTGCCATCCGTTCGAGCTTAGAAAGCGTACTGTCAAAATCGGCTTCACATGCAATATACTCAAGAATACCTGCGGCGGTTTGTGCATTGCCGGTAGTATCCGTTAATTCTTTCGTTACTGCGTCTTTTCCGATTTTTGCAAGTTTATCTACAGAACGGAGTATATCCTCACTTTTATCGGAAACACCGAGCTTTGCAAGAAAACGGTTAAATATACCGCGGTGATTCATACGTATTGTAATATTTGTTACACCGATTGCTGCAAGCGCAGTACGCATAAGGTTAAGTATTTCAAAGTCCGCAGCTGCACTGTCAGAACCGACCGTGTCTACATCGCACTGGATGAATTCACGGTAGCGTCCTGCCTGCGGTTTTTCACCCCGCCATACTTTTGCAAGATGATATCTTTTAAAAGGGAAATAGAGTTCAGCCTGATGTTCTGCAGTAAAACGCGCAAACGGGACTGTCAGGTCGAAACGCATTGCAACATCCCGTCCTCCGTTATCCTGAAAGCGGAAAACCTGCTTTTCTGTCTCTCCGTTGCTTTTGCGGAGCAGAATTTCAGTATATTCGAGAACAGGAGTATCAATAGGTACAAAGCCGAACGAGCGGTAAACCGATGTTATTTTTTCCATTAAATCGTCGCGCTGGATTTCAGCAGCGGGAAGAAAATCTCTGAAGCCCTTAAGAACTCTTGGTTGAATGAGTGTGTCCATGTCGGTATACTAGCCCAAACAGGAGAAAAATACAATTGCTGTTATGTTTTGATATTGGAAATACGAATATTAAAACCGCCTTGTTCGACGGTGACAGGATAGTGTACGAATGGCGCATAAGCACGGATGTGAAGCGAACCGGCGACGAGTATTTTTCCATTATTCGTACGCTTACACGCGATGCCTCAATCACGTTGTCCGATATAGATTCTGCAGTCGTAAGTTCAGTTGTTCCTGCACTCATCGGACCGTTTGTTATTGTGTCCCAGCACCTTATCGGCAGAAAGCCGCTTATAATCGGACCGGATATGTATGCAAGACTTCCTGTGAAGGTACCGGAATCTGCTGTACACGAAATCGGAACAGATCTGCTGTGCGATGCGCTGGAAGCGTGGTACCGGTATAACAGTGCATGCATTATTGCTGATTTTGGAACTGCACTTTCATTTATGGCTGTCGATCCGGAAGGAAATATTGCAGGCATAGCAATTGCTCCGGGAATCGGAACTGCTTTAAAATCGCTCTTTACAAATACGGCTCAGCTGCCGTCCGTCCCACTTGAAATTCCACCGTCAAGTCTTGGAACGAATACGACAGAAGCTGTCCAGTCTGGAATTCTTTTCGGTTACAAAGGACTTGTCGAAGGTCTTATATCGCAGATGAAAAAGGATCTCTGCGCACAGAGCGGCGCCGATGAGAAATCGGTGAGAACGATTGCCACCGGCGGACTGAACAGTATACTCCAGCCGGTAACGGATGCGTTCGACGATATTGACAAGGAACTGACGCTGCACGGTCTTAGAAGAGCTGCACTGTATGCAGAAGACAGAATCAGGAATTGAAACGGTTTTTCTTTATTCGTGCGGAGGGTTTAATACCCCGGTTGCGGCCGGGTTGTTGATTCGTTTTTTTCTTATACTGTTTTTTTAATTACATCTTCCCATTTTACCCCGGCGCCGCCGGTTACGTTATGAGCGGTATATGCACCAGTGACTGTCTGCAGATATTCGGGAGAAATGCCGGGGGTAAGTATTTTTTCCGTTCTCAGTACACCGATGTCTGCTGTTCTGATTATTTCCCCGGCAGACATATTGTGCATAAAGTGCAGAGAACGGTTTGTACGTCCGTAATTTGCAGTTTCTGCAGGTGCGAGCACCTTTATACCTGTTCCGAGTACAGTCTGCACTTTTTTTGAACCGTATTCGTCTTGCATCTGTTTAATGATTTCCAGCCGGCCTCGTTCCGCTCCGTAATGGTTGAGAGCAGCCGCACATTGATTGACTGCATGAACCATTTGTGCAAACTGCTCCGGTTCGAGCGCGACGGGATCATCGAGACCGTCCGTACTTTTGCTCAGCGTAATGTGTTTTTCCGTCATGATGCTGCCTTCTGCAGCTGCAAGAGCCGGAACAAGTACCGGATCAAGGCTGTGATCGCTTATGCCGCAGGAAACGCCGAATATGCTGTTAAGTGTGTGAACGAGTCGCACGTTGTATTCTGTTTCCGGGGCCGGATAACTTGTGATGCAGTGAAGAAGTGTCACTCTTTCCGTTCCAAGTATTGACAGTGCCTTTTCTATATCCGAAAGTCTGGATACACCGCTTGAAACAACGACGGAAACGGGATTCTGTCCGTTTCTTTTTTGTTGTGAGCGGTAGTCCGCAAGTGCTGTAAGCAGGGGAAAGTGGTTGAGTTCGGGAGATGCGATTTTTACTGCGTCCGGATGGATGTCCAGCAGCTCACGCAGACTGCGCAGTCCGAACGGTGAACATATGAATTGCACACCGTTCGCGTGGGCATATTCTGACGCACCGGCATAAAAATCAGGTGAAACTTCCAGTTGTTTGAACCGGTCGTACAGCCTGATACTGCCTCCCGGTAATTTTACGAAACCTGTATCCGGATGAAGTATTTCGTCTGCATATACCCATTGAAATTTTACTGCGTCAGTTCCGGCCTCTACTGCCGCATCAATGAGTTCCTCAGCTTTTTCAATAGAACCGCCGTGAGATGTTCCTATTTCTGCAACAATCATAAAGAAACTATACTGCAAACAGAAGAAAAAAATCTATACTTGTAAAATTCAGGATTGTTACATATAATATAAACCATAAAAATGTTTTATAGAAAAGAGATTTTAAAAATATACAAGTCGTAAAAGTATGTAATTTAAAAAATGTATGTAAATAATCAGATCATTTTGATGCAAATCAGGTTTTCTTATAATCGAGATAAGGAATAAAAATGAAAACTGAGAAAAAATCCAGTATGGCAAAAAAATTTATTATTGTACTTGGTACGGGAATTGTATTTCTTTTTATATGTATGACGCTGCTTGTTACCGGTAATGTCCGGTCTTCGGTGTTTCAGACATATCTGGAATCGGCGGACAAGATTGCTGCAGCAAATGCTGCGGAGATTTCGAACTGGGTGAACGTATATACAAATGATCTGCGTGTTTATACAGATTCGACCGATGCGATGTACGGAACTGTTGCGTCAATGACGAAATTGATCCGGGATCCTGTTAATAAAAGAATGCAGAATGTTGTCTTTAACGATGTGTCCGTCTGTGGTGGAGGCGGCACAGGGTACTCCAATACTGGTGATGAACTTGATATGCAGAACAGTCCGGGCTATAAGGCCATGATGCACGATTATCTGAATGTGTTTATCAGCGAACCGCGGGTTTCCAGAACAGACGGAAGCTCTATAATTGAAATATGCCGTCCTCTGGAAAGAAAGGATAATATACGTTATGGATATGTGTCTGCTTCATTGGGTCTGAAGTATATTCAGGACATAATCGATGAATTGACGATAGGAAATAACGGTTTTGCGTATATCATTTCCGGTGACGGGGTGGTTCTTGCCCATAAAAATAAAAGCTTAGTCCTTACTGCAAATTTTTCAGATGGTGATAATCTTGGGTATGCAGGTCTGAGTGCTGTAACGGCCGATATGAAATTAGGAAACGAGGGGTATGGGTTCATTTCGTATCCGGATAAGTCAAGACATCTGATAAGCTATGCTCCTGTTGACAATACATCATGGTCACTGGCGATTGATATTCCGTCCGTTCAGGTGAATGAGACTGCAGATTTTCTTCGCTTTTATATAGTCACTATCATGTGTATTATTGTTGCTGTTCTTCTTGTCTTTAGTGGAGTATTTATTACCGCTTCAATACGGCCTCTTCGTAATGTAGAATCGTCAATAAATCGTATTTCACAGGGTGAAGCAGACTTAACACAGATACTGAAAGTTAAGAGCCATGATGAAGTCGGCTCTCTTGTAAAAGGTTTCAATAAATTTGTTGCAAGACTTCAATCTCTTGTAAAGGATATAAAAGATTCAAAAATACAGCTTTCATCTGTAGATTTGCAGCTGCAGGAAAGTACGAAGGAAACAGCAGGTTCCATTACTGGAATACTTTCAAATATTGAAAGTATCGGCAGTCAGATAACAAATCAGAACAAGAGCGTTGATGAGGCTGCCGGAGCAGTAAATGAAATTGCCCGGAATATAGAGTCTCTGGGGAAGATGATACAAAATCAGTCTTCTGGTGTCATGGAGGCATCTTCTGCTGTAGAGGAGATGATAGGTAATATTCTTTCTGTAAACAGTTCTGTAAAAAAAATGGCATCGGCATTTTCTGTTCTTGAAAGTGATACGAAAAATGGTGTTGCACAGCAGACTGATGTAAATGACCGTATAACACTGATAGAAAGCCAGTCAAGAATGCTTCAGGATGCTAACACAGCTATCGCGAAAATAGCGGAACAGACTAATCTTCTTGCAATGAATGCTGCTATTGAGGCTGCTCACGCAGGAGATTCCGGTAAAGGATTCAGTGTAGTTTCCGATGAAATCAGGAAGTTGTCTGAAACAGCATCGGAACAATCCCGTTCTATAAAAGATGAGCTGCAGAAAACTGAGGAATCCATTACCGGCGTTGTGGAAGCTTCTATGAAATCATCAGGTACATTCAGTATGATCTTAAAGCATATCAGTGAGACTGATGAACTTGTAAAACAGATAGAACTGGCTATGTCAGAACAACAGACCGGTTCAAAGCAGATAAGCGATGTATTGAAGATTATGAACGATACTACGCTGGAAGTTCAGTCAGCATCTTCTGAAATGGCTGAGGGTAATAAAGCTGTTCTGTCAGAGATGAAACATCTACAGGATGCGGCTTTTGTTATGAAAAGCAGTATGGAACAGATGTCTGCCGGAGCAGACTCCATAAACAGGACAGGAGAGAAACTTGCTCAAATATCCGCACTCATGAACGATGCAATAAACCGGATCGGCAGTGAAATAGATTTGTTTAAAGTATAATGTTTTTGTTCCGGCTGCTGTTTTGTATATGATGCTTGACGTATTCTTCTATACTATGATATTATAAATAACTAGTCACATTTTATTAGTATTTGTTTTTTTGTAAGGAGTGCCTCATGTCAGGACATAGTAAATGGTCAACTATTAAACATGCAAAAGGAATAGCTGATGCTAAACGCGGACAGATGTTCACAAAGTTCATTAAGGAAATTTCTATTGCTGCTCGTATGGGTGGCGGCGATCCGGACTCAAATCCGCGTCTGCGTACCGCAATTCTCAAAGCCCGCGCATCAAGTATGCCGAAAGATAATATTGAACGCGCTATAAAAAAAGGTACCGGTGAGCTCGGTGGAAAAACTTACGAAGAGCTGGTTTATGAAGGATACGGGCCGGGTGGAGTTGCGGTGCTTGTTGAAGTGCTTACTGATAATAAAAACCGTGCAGCAGCAGATGTACGAAACATCTTTGACAAAAACGGGGGAAAGCTTGGCGTTACAGGTTCTGTTGCCCGTATGTTCTCCCGCAAGGGAACTATCGCTTACGATTCTGAACAGGTTTCAGAAGATACTGTTATGGAAGTAGGTCTTGATGCCGGAGCAGACGATATTATTAATGAAGACGGTGTCATAACGGTGACAACAGATCCCGGTGTATTCGATAAGGTTCTTGAAGCGCTTCAGGCAAAGGGGCTGGAATCACTTTCTGCAGAAGTAGGGATGGTTCCGGAGTCGACATCAGCCGTCGATATTGCGATTGCACCTAAAGTTCAGAAGCTTATAGATAAACTGGAAGAAAACGACGATGTACAGAATGTATACAGTAACGTCGAATATCCGGAAGATTTTGATCCTTCTGCGGAAGCGTAAGCGTTTGTAGAAGAAGCTGTAAAACCGCAGTCGTTATGGCTGTGGTTTTTTTTTGTCTGAAACTGTACAATACTGAGCTATGCAGGCTCCTAAGAAATTTGAATCACTCCCAGGTACGGAAAATGTTCTCTCTCAGACACACGCCGGAACATGCAGAATACGGCGCGTGCTCGGTATTGACCCGGGGCTTGCTTCAACAGGATTCGGTATTGTCGATTACAGAAACGGACGTTACCGCATGGTCAGTTACGGTGTCATTGAAACCGCAGCTCATACACCCCGCAGTGAACGGCTGCTCGCGGTTTATAACAGACTGTGTTCTGTTATTGAGGAATTCAGGCCTGAAGAAGCGGGGATGGAAACTCTGTACTTTGCACGGAATACATCGTCGGCAATGGGCGTTGCGGAAGCACGGGGAGTTGTCACCTTGTGTCTCGCACAGCACTGTATCAAGCTGGGTGAATATACTCCGAACCAGATAAAGCAGGCGGTGACCGGTACAGCTGCTGCCGGAAAGGAACTTGTTGAAAAATATGTAAAGATACTTCTTGCGCTTGAGACGGAACCAAAGCCTGATCATGCAGCAGATGCACTTGCAGGGGCTATTACACATCTTCATTATTCATCTGTTTTTTGATATACTCAGCATATGTTTAACAGTCTTACTGGTACAATTACCGGAAAGTTTCCGAATACAGTGTATATAGATACTCACGGTATAGAGTGGAGCGTTTCTGTTCCGGGTTCTGCAGTCGATGCATTGCCGCCTGTGGGCCAGACTGGAAAAGTATATACATATCTGGTACATACAGAAGATCTCATGTCTTTGTACGGTTTTGCATCAAACGAGGAACGTCAGCTGTTTCTTGATCTGCTCAAAGTCGACGGTATAGGGCCGAAGGCTGCCGTCAAGATTCTGTCCAATATTGCGGGGCAGCAGCTTGTAGATGCGCTTGACAAAGGTGACATAGCGGTACTCGAAAAAGTGCCCGGTGTCGGGAAGAAGACTGCCGCGAAGATGATGCTTGCGCTTAAAGGAAAACTTACGTTGAACGGGAACGACACCGTTGTTGTACACCGTTCTGCCGCCGGTGCATATGATGCCGTTATTACATCATTAGTCTCTATGGGATACGACAGACGTGACTGTGAACAGACTGTCGTCGATATTTCGGTGCTGCTGGCAAAGGAAAACGGCTGGGATAAAAAGAAGCCGACAGAAAAAGAAGATGCTGTGTTCCGTCGTGCACTTGTGGAGCTTGCACAATGAGCAGTATTGAAGATTTAAACGCATTAAACGGGGTAAGCTGCGACGGTGGATTTTCGCATATTGTGCGTGCCGATGTGCGTAACGGAGATGATGAACAGGAAAACAGTCTTCGTCCTCAGCTTCTGAACGAATTTCTGGGGCAGGAAACAATAAAAAAGAATCTTTCCGTATTCATTGAGGCTGCACGGAACAGAGAAGAACCACTTGATCATCTGTTTCTTATCGGACCTCCGGGGTTGGGAAAAACAACGCTTGCGCAGATTACTGCTCATGAGCTCGGTGCTGACTTTAAGGTAACGTCCGCACCTGCACTTGACAAACCTAAAGATCTAGCGGGAATTCTTTCAACAATTACTCCCCGTACGGTTTTTTTTATAGATGAGATTCACCGGCTCAAACCTGCAATTGAAGAAATGCTCTATATTGCGATGGAGGATTTTGAACTTGACTGGGTTATCGGACAGGGGGCGGCTGCGCGTACGGTACGGATTCCCATTCCGCCGTTTACACTTGTGGGAGCGACAACAAAAGCAGGAATGGTCTCAACTCCTCTTATAAGCCGGTTCGGTATAATACAGCGGTTTAATTATTACACACATGAAGAACTGGCAGAGATTATTAACCGTTCAGCAGGCATTCTTAATGTAGAAGTTGATGAAGATGCAGCACGCAGTATGGCCTCCTGTTCCCGCGGAACGCCGCGCGTTGCAAACCGTGTACTGCGCCGTATGAGGGATTTTGCACAGGTTGAAGGTAACGGCAGAATTACAGACCGGATTGTCTGTGAAGGCCTGAAACGGCTTGAAATCGACAGTCTCGGTCTTGAAAAATATGACAGGGAAATACTGCTTTCAATTATTCAGAATTTCGGCGGCGGCCCTGTCGGAGCAGAGACGCTGGCCATATCTATCGGAGAGTCTATCGATACATTGGAAGATTACTACGAACCGTATCTTATTCAGTGCGGGCTTATCCAGCGTACACCGCGGGGAAGAGTAGTAACCGACAAAGCATACACTCACTTAGGAATTTCAGGAAGTACACGAAATGTTGACGAAAGACTTTTATTTTGATTTACCGCAGGAGCTCATTGCACAGCACCCGTCCGGAATACGCGGTGAAGATAAACTGATGGAACTGGGACGTTTCAACGGAAACGTGATTCATCATGCCATGTCAGAGCTGCCTGATTTAATCGACAGCAGTACACTCATGATATTCAATAATTCACGGGTACGCCGTGCCCGTGTATACGGTGTTAAACAGACGACCGGACGTGAACAGGAATTTATGTTTCTTAATCAGGTCGACTCCGCCGGCTGTGTGTGGAACACGATGGTAAAAGGTGCAAAAAAACAGAAACCCGGAATGCATTTCACATTTCCAGACGGTTCTGTCGGTACTATTATAGATGACGAAGCGAAAAACGGTACAGAATTCCGCGATATGAAATTTGATTTTCGTATTACCGAAGACTGGTTTGAAAAAAACGGGCATATTCCCCTTCCACCATATATAAAGCGGGAAGATACAGACGAGGACAGCGAACGGTACCAGAACGTGTATGCAAAGGAGACGGGCAGTGCAGCCTGTCCTACAGCCGGACTTCATTTTACGGAAGACATGCTGAAACGCCTTGCAGACAGGGGAATTGATATTGAATGGGTAACACTTCATGTGGGGCTGGGCACATTTCTTCCTGTGCGCGAAGATAAGATAGAAAACCACAAAATGCATGAAGAGGTCTACACCGTGCCGGAGATAACAGCACAAAAAATAAACGAAGCTCACCGGCAGGGAAGAAAAGTATTAGCGGTCGGAACAACGTCTGTCCGTACACTTGAATCTGCATGCGATGAAAACGGCGTTGTGAAAGCGGGAACGGGCAGTACTCACATTTTTATGTATCCGGGATTTGAATTCAAAGTTGTCGACGAGATGTTTACAAACTTTCATACCCCCGAATCGACACTCATCATGCTTGTGAGCGCATTTGCCGGTCGCGAAAACATTTTGAATGCATATAACACAGCGGTAAAAAACAAATACCGTTTTTTCTCCTACGGTGATGCAATGTTAATAAAATAAAATCGGGAGCCGCTACTTACGGCGGCCCTGAAAAAAAATAATCATTTCGGAAGTAGTTCGTCCCGTTTTATGGCAGCTCTACGGGAAGCCATTTGCCTGTATCCTGCATATTCTGCGCAATTAATCCCATATTGACATGTGCCGTCGTTTCTCCGAGCAGAAAATCTGTGCCTCCAGCCGTCATGCGTGCATTTTCACCGGCAGAGAATGATTTTACGTCTGCGCCGAATACGGCGTGGCTGTATTCCCGTGATACGAAAAGCGCTGTTTTTGTTCCCATGTTTTCAAGCAGTACACACACAAGCAGACTCCGGCTGTCGCAGTCGCTTCCTTTGCCCGAGAGAACAGCCGGAAGCGGTGTGAAGTCAGCTTTATCTTTTTCTCTTTCATACGTAAATCCCTGTGTCCATGTAAGTAGAAGCTGCGCCATTCCTTCGTCCGGATTTTCCGGATTAAGTTTCTGCGCGTCTCCGGAGAGCGCAGCGCTTATGTCAAAAGAAGCCTTTTTAAGTCGTCCGCAGCTGTCTCTGAATATAAGGCGGTAGTACCGCTGCCATGCCTGCTGCCATCTTTCATTATCCGCATAAAGAGAAAGAACTGCATATTCACAGTTGACAACAAAATCTGCAGCTGCAATATCATCTTTGTCGAGCCAGGTTTTTATTTCATGTCTGTTTATCATGAGCGTTACGTTCTGTTTTTCAGTCTGAGGAAATGCATATGATACAATTATTCCCGGTTCAAAATTACTGCCCCGGTCTATTGCAAGTGAATTAAGGACGGACATGATGAACTGTTCACAGTCTTTTTCTATCTGCGTGCCGGCATAACAGAGAAGAACGATCTGTGTCTGTTCTGCAGGAAGAGTAACGGCTTCTGCCCAGCCTGCATACTTTTTCTGTCCGAGTGTCATGGAAAAAGTACCCAGTGAGCAGTCGGTATTGCGCCACGTGAACAGAGATTTTCTGCATGTTCCCGACGGTAGCTTTGCAACGGCGCCGGAAAGTGCATCATCTGCAGAAGCGTATGTTCCTTTTTCGTACAGTTTAACGGCGAGCGAGACGGGCATTCTGTCGTGCGAAAAAAGATACGACATACCGTCATCCGTGTGATCGTCAACCTTGAATCCTTCCGGAAGATCGAGACTCCATCCGAATTTATTATCTGTTACCATCTCTGCCGTAAGCGGAACGGCAGACAGCAGCAGGTATACGATTGTAATCAGAAAAAAACGCTTTCCGGTTATTGTCATTTTAAAGTACCTCGTTTATAGTATTTCGGATGAAAAGCATTCCCATACTATATGAAAACGATGAAATTTTTATAATAAACAAACCGTCGGGGATTCCTGTTCAGGGAGGAGCGGGAATTACACATTCGCTTGACAGAGAACTGCCGGAACAGACCGGCAGCAGCGTATATCTTGTACACCGGCTTGATCAGGATACGGCAGGACTTATGGTTGTAGCAAAGAATCCGGCGGCGGCTGCCATCTGGACAAAACTTATTGCGGGGCATGATGTCCGGAAAGAATATGATGCCGTATGTATAGGAAAATTTACGGAACTGTCTGGAACGATTGTCGAAAATATTGTACAGCATGGTGAAGCACGGAATGCAGTGACCCATTACCGGGTAACAGGAGAGGGAACTGTTCTGTGTAGCGGTGGTCCGGTGCTTCCTGTATCGTTTGTGCACCTTTTCCTTGAGACAGGAAGAATGCACCAGATTCGCATACATCTTGCGAAGCAGGGGTGCCCTGTTGCAGGAGACGACCAGCATGGAAATTTCAAGCAGAATAAACTGCTGCGGAAAGCTGCCGGAGTAAAAAGGTTGATGCTTGCGGCGGTAACGCTTACCATTCCGCTAGGTGGCAGTCTGCAGACGTTTTCTGTACCTCTTCCGGAACATATGCAGTCATTTTATGATCTGTATTTTATGTCTGCATGTTGACAATCGTAAAATATTCCTTTATTATACTAATTGTACATTTTAATTATTTTTAGAATGGGCTCGTGACACACGGGTCCTTTTTTGTTATTCAGGTGGCATGTGGATTATATTTCGTTTGACAGTATTCCCCATTACCCGGAGTGCGCTCCGCTTGTTGAGGGATTGGGGTATCATCTTGTAGAGTTAAAAATAGTTCCGGCTAAAACCGT
>JBAYAJ010000024.1:0-21183 GCA_041669845.1 Treponema sp. | reverse complement strand
CCGCTTTTTTTCGGCTTCAGGATCTTTTGACCCGAAAATCGAAGCAAAGAGATTCTGAAAGAAACCGCCGCCTAATGATTCTGTCCTGCCCATAGCTCCATATTATATGATATTCTCAACTAGGGCAAGAACATGAGTAGGACATTCTTTAACACATTTTCCGCAGCTGTTGCAGAGTGCATAATCGACAACCGGAATACCGTTGATGACCTTTATTGCGCCTTTTTCACAGTTCCGTTCGCATTTTCCGCACTTAATGCATCCTGCTTTGCATGTTTTGAGTACCATAGCCTTATTTTCATTGCGGTTAGAGCAAAGAGCTGCAGCACCTTTGCGCGAGACCGGTACCTTGAAAAACAGGTGCATCGGACACGCTTTTATACACATACCGCATCCTGTACACTTTTCTGTATTTACGTGCGGGAGCCCGTCGTCCCCCATGGACAGAGCATCGAATTTACAGGCGTCGATGCAGTCTCCGAATCCGACACAGCCCCACTGGCACATTTTTGTTCCATTAACAGCCTGATGGGCTGCTGCACAGCTTTTTACACCGTTATAAAAGCCGCGCGGAACACAGTTGTCTTTGCAGCCGCGGCAGGCGAGTACAACAACGTGGTCTTCTGCGTCTACTTTGACCCCGAGAACTTTTGCAACCGCCTGTGCAGTTTTTACGCCGCCTGCTGCACATCCGTCTGCCGGTGCCTGACCTGCAGCACAGGCAGCAGCAAAACCGTCACATCCCGGATATCCGCACGCACCGCAGTTTGCACCGGGAAGCACATCGCGTACCATTTTCGCCTTTGTATCGACAGGCACGGCAAAGATTTTTTTGAAGAAACCAAGCAGTATGCCGATAACGAATGCAAGTATAAATGAAACTATTACAGCAATAATAACCGTAGTCATAAAAATTCCTCTCTGCTATTTTATAAGTCCGCTGAATCCTAAGAAAGACAGCGACAGAAGCCCTGCCGTGATGAACAGGATCGGTTTGCCCTGAAGAAATTTCGGAATTGTAGAACTTTTTATGCGTTCCCGTACTCCCGACATAATTACCATGGCAATAAGAAAACCGCATGCTGTTCCTGCTGCATAGATAAGCGACTGAATGTAGTTGTAATTTTTGCTGATGCAGTTGAGCGTCGTGCCGAGTACGGCACAGTTTGTTGTAATAAGTGCAAGATATACGCCCATAGCGCTGTACAGTCCCGGAATTGATTTTTTAAGATAGAATTCTACAAGCTGAACGAGTGCGGCAATAACAAGAATAAAAATAAGGGTTTCAAGAAATTCGAGTTTCAAAGGCACCATTATTCCATAAAAAATCGGATAGGTGACCGCCGTTGCAAGAATAATGACGAAAGTCGTTGCTATGCTCATGCCGGTCGCCTTTCCCGTATCGCTTGTCATACCGATAAAAGGACAGATTGCAAGGTACTGGATGAGAACGACATTGTCGACAAGCATTGACTTAAGAAATATGCCCAGGTACAGATTCATTTTGCGTCTCCTTTTTTAGCTGCCGCTTTTTTACTGATTCCGACCGTAAGTGCAGTAAGCAGACCGAATACGAAGAATCCACCCGGTGCCCGCGAAAAAAAGCCGATCGTGTACGTTTCGGGCAGCACGTGTATACCGAAGAATGTACCACTCCCCAGCAGTTCCCGTACGAGCGATATAATAAAGAGTACCCATGTATAGCCTAATCCCATACCGATTGCATCAAGCACAGAATCTAATACGGTGTTTTTTGAAGCATATGATTCGACACGGCCCATAATGATGCAGTTGACGACGATGAGCGGCAGAAATACACCGAGTGCCTCAGACAACGCCGGAATGTAAGCGTTAAGAAGCAGCTGCACGATTGTTGTAAAGGCTGCAATAATAATGATGAAAATAGGGAGCCGGATATCTTCCGGAATCTGTTTTCTGAACAGACTGATTATCAGTTCACTCATGATAAGGACGAACGTCATTGCAAGTCCCATACCTATACCGTTGAATACGTTCGTAGTCACAGCAAGTGATGAACACAATCCTATTGAAAGTATGAGAAGCGGATTTTCCTTTACCAGTCCGTTCAGAAATACAGCAAGTCTATTGGTTCTTTCCATAACCTATTCCTCCTGATAATGTTCATTGAGCGTGTATTCCGCGCTGCCATCAGGAGCTGTTCTGCCCCCGTGTTTTTCCATAATACCGGCCGCTTCGTATGCGGCGACTTTTACCATGTCGGCAACGCAGTCGCTTGAAATGGACGCACCTGAGACGACGTCATAATCAGTTCCCGGACGCAGATTCTGGTCGGCAGATTTTGACGAGAACTGGTTGTAGAAAGACGGCGTGGCCGTATTCATGCCGAGATTAGGCGAGTCCTGAATACGGACAATACGTGCACCCAGAATAGTCCGGTTTATGTCGACAACCGCGATGACCGAACCACCGTTTTCACTGTACGTCTGTCCGCTGACTTCAACTGCAGCTGCGACGATTTTGCCGCTTCCGTCCTTTATGAGCGATTCACGGTCGACCACCATCTTATGCGGATAGTATGACGCATCATGTGCGACGTCTTCCGAGGTCGTAAGTCCTTTGTATGCATCGAAGGTACTGCAAATATCCTTTACTGCATCTTCAAATGAGAAAAGAACCGGTTGTTCTGCTGCTTTCGGTGCATCTCCGGATGCCGCCGCTCCGCCGTATTTTTCCGCCAGGTATTCACCGGCACTGTATGTTCCCTGTTTGAGCAGGTTTGCAACACCCTTACTAGTGATTGTTGCACCGGATACGGCTTCAAATGTTTTATTTACCATAAAGCCGTCGTTTGCATTTTTTCCCTTTAACTGGTCGTAGAACGTCGTGCCGCCTTTTGTTTTATAAGACGGGTCGTTCGCTTTCAGACCGAATCCGGGGGAATCGGTAAGTTCAAGGAACTGCATGCCTGTTACGGTACGATTCAGATCAAGTCCGACAAGAATTGTTGCATGATCATACGTCGGCCCGGAAACCTGCGCAACCGCACCAGTGACGGTACCGCCTTTCTTTGCAAGATACATTTTCACAATCGAAATTGCAGAATCAGTGCTCGGTTTGTAATCAGTTACCTGTTCGAATGAATCGGCATCGGGAAATACTGTTTTCATACCGGCATTTGCCTTTTCGATCTGATGCTGTTCTATAACGGGAGCCGTAATACTGTTTACCAGTGCAAGAAGAAAGCAGGAAATGACGGCGAATGCTGCTAGTGTGAAACCGAGCTTAAGTGTCTGTTTCATTTTGCCGCCTCCTTTTCTGCATTTTTGACGTCGAATGATGTTACCGTTTTCCGGGCCGGCACCGGTTTTTTTGCCCGGTGTCCGTAGCCGTATTTTGTAACCGTAAGTTTATTAAGAAATGCAGAAAGAGAGTTCATAATAAGGATAGAGAACATGACACCTTCCGGGTATCCGCCGAATTTGCGGATCAGAAACGTAATCAGTCCGCATCCGGCTCCGAAAACGAGACGGCCCGGTCCGGTTACCGGTGCAGTCGCATAATCTGTGACCATAAAAGTTGCACCGAACAGAAGTCCTCCTGCAAGCAGCGCCATGAGTACGTCGCCTCCTGTTACCCATGTAAGAAGTGCAACTGTTGCGACCATTGTAAGCGGAGCGCGCCAGTCGATGATGCGCGTAAGTGCAAGGAATGCAAATGAAATAAGAATCAGCAGAATACTTGTTTCTCCGATACATCCTGCTCTGTTTCCCAGAAAATACTGAAGATACGTACCTGAATCTGCAATGAATGAACCTTCCTTTATCTGCGACAGGACTGTTGCACTGCTTACCGCGTCCGTAGCCGGATCAAGCCATGAAGCTCCAAGCGCTGCAGGAAAGCTGACGAAAAGAAAAGCACGGCCGGTAAGGGCCGGATTCCATACATTTGCTCCAAGTCCGCCGAAGAAACCTTTTGCAACAATTACAGCGAACGCAGCGCCGAGCAGTACCATCCAGACGGGTGTCGTCGGAGGCAGAACGAGCGCAAGCAGAATGCCCGAAACGGCAGCAGAGCAGTCTTTTACGGTGATTTCATGCTTCGTGAGTTTCTGGAAAAGCGCTTCAAAACATACCGTTCCTGCAACTGAAACAAGAATAGTGACAAGCGCGCGGACACCGAACAGTATGACACCGTATACACATTCAGGAAGAAGTGCAAGAATGACCGCACTCATGATTTTTTGTGTTGTAACACCATTTGCAAAATGCGGGGACGGTGACAGGTATATTTCATTTTTATCTGATTCAGTCATTATTTTGTACCTCCTGATGATGCAGCTGCCGCAGCTTTTGCCTTTGCCTCTGCAGCACGGGTACGTACGACATTTTTTCCGTAACGGAAACGCTGTACGAGCCTGATATGGGCAGGGCAGACGTACGAACAGGAGCCGCATTCAATGCAGTCCATAAGTCCGTATTTTTTCGCCTGTTCAAAGTCACCGGTTCTGATAGTGCGGGCCATCATAACCGGTGCCAGTTTCATCGGGCATGCTCTGATACATGACGCACAGCCGATACACGGTGATTCGTCTACAAGATATGTTTCTTTTTTTGTAAGAAAAAGTACACCGCTTGTCCCCTTTACAATCGGAAACATTGCGTTAGTCATGGCAAATCCCATCATCGGACCGCCTGAAATGATTTTAGCAATTTCTCCCCGTTTGAGCTGAATAACTTCAGGAATGAGATCACCGACATTGGTTCCGACGGGAACACGTATGTTCTTGGGCGTTTCGCATGCACCTCCACTGATTGT
Organism: Treponema sp.; assembly: GCA_041669845.1. GTDB lineage: Bacteria > Spirochaetota > Spirochaetia > Treponematales > Treponemataceae > Treponema_D. The sequence goes on along the minus strand of JBAYAJ010000024.1, from coordinate 16,386 downwards.
AAGCGCACGTTCAATGAGTGGTTTGCCCAGACGGAACGCATCGGAAATTGCGCAGACTGTTCCGACATTGGAGATGAGGCAGCCGGCAGCAGCAGGAAGACCGCCGGCCGGAATTTCGCGGCCGAGCAGGGCAAGCGTAAGGTTTTTTTCACATCCCTGCGGGTACTTCGTTTTTACAATCCTGACTTCCATGTCATCGGCATATCCGGCTTTGCATACCGCTTTGTTGATTACATCCAGGAGATCAGCCTTGTTGCTTTCAAGCGCAATAATGCCGTGCGCGCCCATAAGACGAAGCTCGATTGCAAGTCCGTCAACGACTTTATCTGCATCTTCTTTCAGGGTACGATAATCTATAGTAAGATATGGTTCACATTCAGCGGCATTGAGAATGACATATTCTATTTCCGTACCTGCAGGCGGATTGAGTTTTACATGAGTCGGAAATGATGCTCCTCCCATACCGACTATTCCGGCATCTTTTATGCGTTTCAGCGCGTCTTTTCCATCGCAGGAAAACGGATCCAGAGGGGCCATATATGCCGTTTCGTCGGAACCGTCTGATACAATTGTTATACAGGGTGCCTCTGTATTGCCTGTAACCATATGTGGTTCGATTTTTTTTACTGTACCGGTTATGGATGCATGAACAGGTGCTGACATGTATTTATCAGACTGCGCTATTATCTGTCCTTTTATGACGCGGTCGCCGACTTTTACGACGCATTCATTCGGTGCACCGCCCATAGTGACTGGAATAGTCACTGTTTTAGAAGAAGGAAACGCATCTGTGATTTGGGAATCACGGGAAAGTTCCTTATGTTCAGGCGGATAAATGCCGCCTTTGAATGTAAACATTTTCATGGATTCTATTGTATGTTATTCTGCTTTTGACGTCAAATTGTTTACTGCTGTAATTACTGTAACCATTGATGGATTAAATGAATATTATTCACTATAATAGAATAAATTTAAGTATAACGGAGGCTATGAACAATGGTAAAAAAAATTATAGCTGGTGCAGTTTCTGTGTTTGTACCGGCTGTATTATTTGCCTATAATCCGCCGGTTAGCGGCGAGAGTTTGGACAGACTTACGAGTCCTGCACAGCTTACATCCGCTTCTTCAAGCGCCGGGGGCGGACTTTTTTCTGCGGGTCCTGATTCGATCGTTTTTAATCCGGCTCTTATAGCATACGAACAGCGGATTACACTTGATTTAGGATATACTGCGCTCTTTTCTTCCGACAACCCGGACAATGCGTACGGTGCTGCATTCGGAACAGGAATACTTGTTCCGTGGAAATGGTTTGTCGGCAGCGGAATCATCAAAGGTGATTTTCTCCCGTTTGACGAGATGAATGCAGGAAATACGCTCGGTACAAATATCGGCATTGCAAAGGAAGTATCGGAACACCTGAGTGTCGGTGCCGGCATTAACAGCGGTGTTTTCTGGGGCGCCGGCAGTGACTGGTCTCTCGGTGCGGATATCGGTGTACTGTACCGGCTTCCGCAGCTCGGTTTTATGAAAGATTTCCGTATCGGTGTTTCGATGCTCAATCTGGGAAAGAATTACGGAAATACGACATTACCCGGAATCAGCTCAGATGATGATACCGGGTCGTTCCCGCAGATTGCAACACTTCGTACTGGTGCAGCGGCTGTCCTTTTTTCAAGCAATAATTTCAAGGGTGGTGCCTCTTTAGATTTTGCGGTACCGGGTTTCCAGAATCTTATTATCGATACAGGATTGCAGCTTTCGTTCAATGATATGCTGTATCTCCGCGCATCAGAGGAAGTAAACATCAGGGAATCAATCGCAGGACATGCGGACTATATGCCGTCGGTCAGCCTCGGTTATCGTTTTACATTCAGTGCAAAAAACAACAAGTATCTGGAAAAGAACGGCTGGTCACAGAGCGAAATGACGACAAGCGCAGCATGGCAGCAGCTGTATCAGACGGTAAATGCGTGTTCGCTCGGAGTCAGGATGAATCTTGGCATGCAGGATACGGATCCGCCCCGTATTGAACTGTGGAACGGAGAGGAGGACCAGAAATGAAAAAAACAATTTTAACAGTAATTACCGCAGTCCTTTTTCTGGCTGCAGTACCTGTTTTTGCAGAACGGGGACCTGAATTTATATCTCCGAATAATGACGGTGTTCAGGATGAACTTGTTATTCCTCTGAAAATCTATGAAAAACGCTATGTTGAGTCCTGGAGTCTGATTATTGAAAATGCAGAGGGAAAAATTGTCCGTAAAATAGGGAACAAAATTTCATTACCGGAGAATATAACATTCAAATCGTTTTTTAAACAGTTGATTACACCGAAGCAGGGAGTTGATATTCCTGCTTCGGTAACATGGAACGGCGCTATGGATAACGGCGAGACAGCTCCCGACGGTACATATCAGTATTATTTTACCGCGACTGACGATAACGGCAATATCGGTAAGACTGACAGGTACGAAGTTATTGTTGATACTTCTGCTCCTAAGGTAACGGTTGAACAACCGTCCGACCGCATTTTCGGGGAAGGTGCAAAATCCGAATTCAAAATCAAACAGTCGGGTTCAAAAGAAGATGAATGGGTCGGAAGTTTCAAAGCTGCCAGTGGTTCGGTTATCCGCAGGTTCGTATGGAAAAATTCTGAACCGCTTGATTTTACTTGGAACGGTACAAATGATTCTGGAACTCCTGTCTCCGACGGTGTCTATTCGTATGAAATAAAAGCGACGGACCGTGCAGGAAATGTTTCTGCAGATGCGTCGATAACAAATATTATTTTCTCAGCGGAAAAACCTGCAACGAATATTTCAATCGACGGAAGCAAATATTTCTCACCGAAATCGGATAGTAAACTTTCTTCTATTATGTTTAACGTAACTATTCCTGTGCCGGCAGCAGACAGCGGAAATAAACTTACAGCATGGAGCGTTTCAATCGTTGATGCCGGCGGAAAAGTCTATCGTACGTATGATTCGTCTTCATCAGAAATTCCACCAGATACCATCGTATTTGATGGAACAGATTCAACCGGCAGCGTTCTTGCCAACGGGCGGTATCAGGCAAAGGTTATCGCAAAATATCTGAACGGATTCGAACCTGTACCTGTTTTTTCTCCTGTTTTTGTACTTGATACGACAAAACCGGACGCTCAGGTCCGTGTCTCCGATAAAATTTTCGGAGCAGGTTCAAAAAATACGGTTACAATCAGTCAGTTCTTTACTCCTAAACCTCTTGCAGCAGTTAAAGCATGGAACGGCGGAATTTACGCAGCTGATGATGAAGCAAAAGTTGTAAAGAAATTCTCATTCGGTGAATTTCCTCCTGATTCTGTCGTCTGGGACGGTCTTAACGATAACGACAAGCTTGCTCCGAACGGTTCATATGTGTTCGAACTTTCCGCAACGGATCTTGCAGGCAATACAGGCGTTATCCGGTCGGACCAGTTCAACCTTGATACGACGGAAGCGACAATTATACTTGCAATGAAGGATACCTCTTTCTCACCGGACAGTGACAGGAGTAAAGATACGATTACATTTACCCCTATAACACATGCAGGCAGCGGAGGAATAGTAAAGTATACATTTAAGATTTCTTCAGCAGCAGCTAAAACGGCAGTCAAAACGATGAGTGAAAACAGAACAGTTCCCTCGTCATTCGTCTGGGACGGTAAAGATGACAGCGGAATTATCTGCCCTGACGGACAGTATACCGCATCACTGGACATTACTTCAGCGAATGACTCGACTGCGTCTGCAACAACGCAGCAGTTTACGCTTGATACAAAGGCCCCGTACCTTTTGGCCCGGATACCATGGTCTTCATTCTCTCCTGACGGTGACGGAAATCAGGATACGATTCCCGTTGCTGTAACCGACTGCACAATCGAGAAATTGTGGTCGGCAGAAGTCAAAGATGCAAAGGGGATTACGATACGCAGATTTACATGGAACGGTAGTGTTCAGACTGACGGAAAACCTGGGTTTGACTGGAATGGAACCGACGAATCCGGAAATACAGCTTCCGACGGTATATATTCAATAGTCATCAGTTCTACCGACGAAGCAGGGAATACGTTCAGCACATCGCTTAACGGTATTACACTTGATAACCGCGAAGTAAAAGCGTACGTTACGACTGACCTTGAAGGAATTTCACCGAACGGTGATAATACGCTCGATTCGCAGAAGTTTACAATCCGGACTTCTGTACCGGACGGCATACTTTCCTGGAATTTTGATGTCTGCAGTGAGGACGGAACTTCAATACGCAGCTGGTCTGACAAGGACAGTCCGGATGTTCCTGCAACAATTACCTGGGACGGTCTTGATATGAATGGTAAGGCAGAAGAGGGTACATTTACCGGGAGACTGCAGATTGTTTATAAAAAAGGTAATAAAGTTACAGCTTCGTCTGCTCCATTCGTATGTTCGGCTACTCCTCCTGTACTCAGTGTAAAAACCGCTCCTGAATATTTCAGCCCCGATAACGATGGTACGGACGATGATTTGTTCATTATGCTCAATGGTTCAACGAAGGGCAGAATTACAAACTGGTCGTTCACTATAAACGATCCACAGGGGAGCGCGTTCTGGCGGACCGGTGGTACTACGACTATTACAAATCGTATTGTCTGGGATGGTTTGAGTAATACTCAGAAAGATGCCGGCGGTATGGCGGAACGTGTACAGTCTGCCATGGATTATCCGTGGACGTTTACTGTAAAAGACAGCCTCGGTATGTCGTCGACAATCAACGGCATTATTGCAGTCGATGTACTTGTAATCCGTGACGGCAATGTACTTAAGATGGCTGTCCCCTCAATTATTTTCCGTTCTGATAACGCCGATTTCAAGGTGGAATCCGTACCGGGAAAGAAAGACGGAGTTACGGCAGAACAGGCTGAGAAGAACGGGCGTGTCCTTAAACGTATTGCTGAAATTCTGAATAAGTTCAAGGACTACAAAGTAACAGTAGTCGGCCATGCAAATCGTACGACCGATGATGAGGCTGAGGAAACACAGGATAATCCGAGACGATGGGGACCGGCCCTTATTCCATTGTCTCTCAAGCGTGCAGAGTTTGTAAAGTCGTATCTTGTCAGTAAGGGTGTAGGTGCATCCAGGCTTTCAACAGAAGGCAAAGGCGGCACAGAACCTGTTGTAAACTGGCAGGATAAAGATAATAACTGGAAGAACCGGCGCGTCGAGTTCATTCTGGAAAAATAAGTATAATAACTACCTGCGGACGTTCTTTACGGCCCGCAGGTAATTTTATTCGTGCGATTATCCCTGCTTTTACATTGCAGGGGGTAATTCTGCTCCAGTATTTAAATGAGTAACAGTTTTTATTTGTCCGACTGTATATCCATAAGCACGCGGTCGAGCAATCCCACGGAGAATATTGTTGACCTGTTTCTCCCGTTTTCCTTTGAAAAGTAGAGTGCCTGATCCGAACGTTTAAATATATATTTAGGTGTAACTCCTTTCAGCGCTTCAATCATACAGCCCCCGATGCTCACGGTTATCTGGAGTTTCTGATCTTTTTCGTATAATTCAATGCCGGCAACACTCCGGCGGATACGTTCAGCAACAAGAAAGAGAGAATCAGGATCACAGTCGGATAAGAGTATAGAAAATTCTTCACCTCCGAAACGGGCAACGCAGTCTTCTTCCCGGACTATCCGCTGCAGTGTCTGGGAGAGAGCAACAAGAACTTTGTCTCCCGCAAGATGTCCATATGTATCGTTAAAATGTTTGAAATGATCAATGTCGAGCATAAGCATGGCAGATTTTGTATTATGCCGCCGCGCAGAAGCAATCTTTTCCTGAATACGTTTAACGAAATAATCATAGGTAAACAATCCTGTTTTTGGATCTGTAATAGAAGTCTCATAATGAAGCTCATTCTGCATGGTAATTGCAAAAATGGAGAACATACGCTGCATATAATCAAGTTCATTTTTTGTATATTCATTACCGACGATTTTATCTGTCATAATGATAATACCGTATACTCCACCGATACCCATCAGCGGAATAATCAGATTCGGATGCAGACCTGCAAAATCAGAGCTGAATGTATTTGGAGGAAATATTTTTTCAATTGATTTAAAAGAGACAGCTTCTCCGCTGTGATACGAATCGGTATGGGTGTCGAAAAAATTTTTGAGTTCATTAAAACAACTTTCATTTATAGAATCTCTTGTTTTTTTCAGCCGCCTGAAATAATACTGTTTAAGTGAATCATTGCGGGGGGCCTTAATAATAAAGACAAGTGTCTGCGGTATAAAATAATCAAGAAATTTTGTAATAAGAAATGTGAGCATGGACTCAACGTTTGTATACGACACGAGCAGCTGCATGTCAGAAATGATACGTTTAAGTTCTCTATTTTCCCTTTTTAAATCTTCAAGGGAATCTAGCATACCTGACTGCTGGAGGTGCTGGAATTGAGCAAGAATATCTACTGATGATTCTTCCATAAGTTATTATTACTATAGCACATTTTTTGTTTTTTTTCTGAAAATTGATCCAGTTTGTTTTATAAATCATGTATATTGTTTGAATATAACCTATTGACTTTTTTCAAAGTTTTTAATAGTATAACTCTCACGTTCGTAATTGGGACGTAAGCTCGATTAGCTCAGCTGGTAGAGCAATGGACTGTTAATCCATGTGTCGCAGGTTCAAAACCTGCATCGGGCGATAAAAAAGTCAGGTTAAAAAGCCTGACTTTTTTTATTTAACACAGAGAATATTCGGGAAAAGAAGCAGGTTTTGAAGCGGAGCACGCGCGCGAAGCGAAAAGGCGCCATGGAGGGCGCCGGCAGCGTGCACAGCCGGCCGGGAGAGAGCGGACAGAAAGTCCGTGAACGGAAGGCAAAACCTGCATCGGGCGATAAAAAAGTCAGGTTAAAAAGCCTGACTTTTTTTATTTAACATACGTGCTCTGTTTTTCTTTCCTTTATTTTCCCCTCAATGAATAAAATTGTGGTATTATATATATAAAGGAGTCACAAATATATGACTGTTGAACAGATAGCAACAGCTGTAGACGGTTTGATTGTCTGCGGTGAGACATTCAGGAATAAAGAGATTGCCACGGCCTGCGGGTCGGATATGATGAGCGATGTTATGGCTTTTTATCATGACCGGGGTCTTCTGCTTACAGGTCTGGTTAATATACAGGTGATTCGTACGGCCAGTCTGCTTGATCTTGACGGAATCTGCTTTGTACGCGGGAAAAAACCGACACAGGAGATGACCGGACTTGCGGAAGAGAACAATCTGTTTATTATTGAAACGGATATGCCGATGTTCCCTGCCTGTGGAAAACTTTTTGCTGCAGGACTAAAGGGGAACTGAATAAGACGATGACATACGCATATGACGTCTCTGGTGATGATTTTTCAAAGGCAGGAACAGCTTCACAGGATATAAAAAAGAAACTTCAGCAGCTGGGACTTCCTGTAGCAGTAATAAAACGTACTGCAATTGCAATGTTTGAAGCTGAAATCAACATGGTGATACATGCTCACGGAGGTAAGGCTTCTGTAGATATTGGAGAGGATAAAATTATCATAGTGATGGAAGATCATGGACCTGGTATCCCCGATATTGAACTGGCTATGCAGCCGGGATATTCGACTGCTTCTGCTGAAGCCAGGGATCTTGGATGGGGCGCCGGAATGGGGCTTCCGAATATGAAACGTAATTCTGATTTTATGCATATAGACAGTACAGTCGGAGTCGGTACGAAAGTGACAATGGAGATAAAAACACAGGATGTCTGAACAACAAGGAGCGTCACAATTTCACTCTGTTCATCTTCACGAGGATATGTGCAAAGGCTGTACAATTTGCGTCACAGGCTGTCCTGCAGAGGCAATCCGTGTCCGGAACGGTAAGGCTCATATCCTTGAGGAACGTTGTATCGACTGTGGTGAATGTATCAGGCATTGTCCGAACAAAGCAAAGTATTCACTTACAGCGGATTTAGATGACTTAAAACCGTATTCGCTTAGAGCTGCGCTTATTACTCCGTCTATATACGGACAGTTTAATGTGCATTATTCAAAACAGCAGATTCACGATGCGTTCAAGTTACTCGGTTTTACCGACGTATATGATGTATCCGAAGATGCTCTGAAGATAAGCCGTGCAACATCTTACCTGCTGAGTCACGGAAAGAATTTACCGAAACCGCTTATTTCATCGTCGTGTCCTACTGTCATCAAACTGATTGAAGTACGCTTTCCGTCCCTGCTTGATAATATTCTTCCGCTTCTTCCTCCTGTAGAGCTTACCGCGCGCAGAGCACGCAGGGAACTTGAGGCAAAATCCGGACCGTCTGAAAAAGTTGGTGTTTTTCTTATTTCCCCGTGTTCCGCAAAAATTACTGTTGCACGTTCGCCGGTGGGATATGATTTTACTGACATGGACGGTGCTTTTTCATTTGCTACTTTGTATCTTCCTCTTATTACGGAACTCAGAAAGATGCGCAGCGACGAAAAAAAAGACGTCAGCGACATTGCGGAAGAACTCAAGGCTCTTAATATCGGAGCTGCTGCTCCTGAAGTTTCCGACTGGTATACGGATGCTCCCGACGGACTTGCATGGGGCCGGGAATCAGGTGAATCTGAATATGCAGCCCATTTTCTTGACCATCCGGAGAAATTCAACTGGATTACTTCATGCGGCATTCAGCAGGTAATCGAAACACTTGAGTCGATTGAAGACGGACAGCTGGGCGCATACGACTTTGTTGAGCTTGATGCATGTCCCGGGGGCTGTATTAACGGTCCTCTTCTGATAAAAACGAGCAGTGAAGGGCTTGCTGTTATGCGCAACAGACTTCGTAACCGCCGTGTGCAGGCAGCAGACTTTGCCGCTCGGGAGCTGCCGGAAAAAGAACGTCCTCGTTCGGCGGAAGAAGCGCAGAATAAATCGTCGCCCGGAAGAAAGGGGGACAGAGAGCTTGCTGCAACACTTGCTGCAGAAGACGCATCGCAGGACAGGGCGGATGCAGCTTCTCCGATGCTTACAGATTTAATAGACGAACCTGCTCCTGACATTGCTGCACTGTCATTTACCAGACAGATTACTCCGCGGCCTGCACGACTGCTCAGCGATGATTTTGCAACAGCACGTAAGATGATGCAGAATATGGAGGATATTGTTGAACAGCTTCCCGGACTTGACTGTGGTTCGTGCGGAGCACCTAACTGCCGGGCACTTGCAGAAGATATCGTTCGTCATCAGGCAACGCTTGAAGACTGTGTTACAATTATGAAATCACGGTACGAGGAATTGTTATTCGGAAATAATCATACGACAGGAGGTGGAAATGGAACAGGCGGAACTCATTGAACTGAAAAAATTGCTGCGAAAGGAAATGCGTATCCGTATAAGATCATTCTGTGCGGATATCCAGAATGCAGAATCTGCATCTGCTGCTGCGGTTTCTGCGTTTCTTTCTTCCGATGTATATCGGAATGCGGAAACTGTTTTTACTTTCGTTTCGACTGAGCTGGAAGTGAATACAAGACGGATTATTGCAAAAGCTGTTACAGACGGGAAAAAAACAGCAGTCCCTCGGATAATAAGTAATACTAATGAAATGAATTTTTACTATCTTGATGGAAACCGTATTATCGGAAAGCAGCTTGTACCAGGGGCATACGGTATTCTGGAACCTGACGAATGTGCAGAAGAAGCAGCTGTACTGAAATTTCCCGCAAAAACGGTAATCGTTGTTCCAGGGCTTGCATTTTCAAAAGACGGTTTCCGTCTGGGCAGAGGTAAAGGATTTTATGATCGATATATCGGTCACGTGAAGGCGGCCGGAAAAAATCAGCCGGCGGCAGTCGTAGGACTTTGTTTCGACTGCCAGATAGTGGAAACGGTACCGCACGACAGCCTCGATATGAACGTTTCTCATATTGCAAGCGAAAGCGGTCTGTCTGCTACTTCACCGCATCCTTAGAATACAGCCTGAGCGGAGCAGCTCCAGAGAAATATTTACTGCATATGCCGGCAACCTGTTTCTGTGCAGCTGTATCTACTGTTTCATAGTCATTCAGATACTGCATGGCGTTCTGCAGCATATCTTTATTTTGTCCTGTTTCAATACCTTCATGAATGAGCATGGCCGTTCCCCTGTTTGTCTGCGTACCAGCAAGCGCACAGAGTATCCAGTTGCAGAGTATTTCATCTGCAAATTTTTTCCATGTTGCTGTTTCTTCTGCATCTCTGGAAAGTTGTGCTGCTGTTTTTTCATACAGGACGTCTGCCTGGCGTGTATGGTCAACGTTCGTGAGCGTGATGACAGCTGCCTGCATACTGTACGATGCAGCGTCCGTTTTTACTGTTATACCAGGAGAAAGTACTGCCGCATTTTTTTTCAGACGGGAGCTGAACGTGTAAACAAGCGCATTGAACAGCGGAAAATCGGGCGAACCGGGATCGGGTGAGGGAATCCAGAATTGTACAGGGTCTGAAAATGTCGTCGTCGGAACGAGAACGGGAGGTTGCAGACCTGCAGGTTCAGCGTTAGTACCGGTGATAAAAAGATGGCGCAGTGGTACTGTGATTTTTTTATCGTCAGAAAATTGTGGTACAGGGATTACCGGTCGTACATTTTCTCTTTTTGTCTGCAGCGACAGTATACCAAGTGATGATTCCAGCAGATTGTGCAGGCTGTCACTGTTGAATTTGCCGGTAGCGATTATAGTATACCGTGATGCATCGAGCAGCGCGGGGTAAGATTCAAGTACGTCTGTATACTTTGTATGCTCAAGTATGTCGCTGCTGCTGTCGAACAGTATTGTATACGGCGTAGTGGGAAATAATTCGCGTACTGCACGGCTGTACAACTGGTTCACAGTATCGCTGTTGTAAAGTCTTTTATGGGAACGTGCGTTGTAAATAAGACCATCTGCCTGTGCCGGCTGTATATCGCCGTAAATAAGAGCCTGTGATATGCAGGGAATGACAGCACTCATTTCTGCTGCGGGACTTTCTATTGTAATCATTCCGCTTCTCAAATCAGTTTCGGCCAGTACTGATGGAATTCCATCAAGCATACCGTTCTTTTTCTGCCTGTTGATTTCTTTCTGGATATTGCCGGCCAGCGCATTAATAAGCATTGAAAAGAATCCTGGATCAGCAGCACTGCTTATTCTTCCTCCACTGATGGAAATCATCAGAAGAACCGTATCTGACGATGTATTTTGTTTTAATACGACAGGAATACCGTTCGAAAGTGAAAAAGATGAGAACTCCGGATCATTCCTGGTGATATAGAGCGAGGCACTGTCCGGAGTCTGGTCTTTATCAGCGGATGGATCAGAAATCCGGCTGTTCATCACGTTTTTGTACAGTTCCTGTGTATACCATGATCCATTCTTCTGTGTTATTGTCCCGTATCCGTTTTTTCTGAAACCGTCTGCGTTTTGTGTATATACACTGCTGTTGACTAGAACGAATACGAAAGGTTCTTCACTGTCGTACGCAGTACGAAGCGTTTCTGCGTCAAGACTGTTAATTTCGCCGGGGCGAGCGAACAGTCTGGAGACGAGTGTTTCGGAATCTGCCCTGGTTGAGCCGCTGTTTTCTACTGCCCACAATTCAGACAGCTTGTCCATAATTACCGGAGAACTGGTGTACAGAGAGTTAAAATCTGCAGCAAGTTTCTGACGAGCCTGCTGAAATTCCGTACTGTCCATGATGTTAACCGCTTTTTTGACACAGTCGAGAAAAATTTCAGCCTGTTTATCGGGTGGTATCTTTGACTTTTCAAGAATCGACTGGAATATAAGACGCGATTGGCCGTTTTTATGCGCTGCAGCGGCATTAATGTATTCATTTCCCCGTATTGCAAGGTCTTTATAAGAAAGCAGAGATTTTTTAAATGAAGATGAATCCGCACTGAATGCCGCCGCCGCCGTATCGGCCTGCGCCGGTGTAAGTCCTGTATACTGCACGACTATCTGCGTCATATCGGCAGAGAACACTGGATCATATATGACGAATCTGCGTTGTTGTTTCTTCTGTACCGTTTTTTCTTTTTTATATGAACCATTTTGTTGTGAAGAATATACAATTCCCGCAGGCCACGAACCGAATGTCCGTTCTGCAAGCATAAGTGCTGTTTTTTTTGTAATACCACCGCTTATAAACAGTGCACTGTTTTGCGGAATATAATATGTATGCGTAATATTGGAAAGAATTACACGGACTTGTGAAAGAGGTGTGTTTGTAAAAAGAGCGGGATACACGCCTGTATCCTGTTTCCACGGCGCGTCTGAAAATATGCGTGCATCAATGCTGCTGTTAATAAAACCTGCCGTACTGAATGCATAATTCATTACTTCGGTCTTTAGTGCTGAAAATTGTGTTTTAAGCTCTGTATCACTAAAAACAGGAGCAAACGCACAATGGGCAAGCTGATCAAGTGCCCTTTCTGTCTGCGACGGTGCTACTGTCACTATACAGCGGAACGAATCTGCACTGCATGAGGAGTCTGCAGAGGAAAGAATCCACGTGTCCGCTCTCTGGTCTATGGAGGCTTTTCCTGCATTTGCAAAAAGACGGGCATAAAGTGGGAAAAAACCTGCAGTTTCCGGTGTCTGAGCGCTTACACCTGCGCATGCAGTATATTCAATACGAACCGGTACAGAAGAAGAATCTTCGAGTACAAAGACCTGCATTCCGTTCTGAAGAATATATTCTGCAAATCCGTCAATAGAAGCTGGAATTCCGGCATGAACAGCCGGAATAAAATAAGAAAGGAATAAAAAAGCAGTAATTATTTTTTCCGGGCGTTTTATCATATGCTTCCCATTATACAGACTGTTTGCTGTTTGACAAAGTACATAGCCGCAGTTACAATGATTTCCGATGCTTAAAGTAACATATATAGATAAACATAACGTACATATTTCTGTGCCTCCGGAGCTGACTTTCGGCAAACGCTGTCTGACTGCACAGGAGATTTCGATATTAAAACAAAATCTTAATACATCAGAAGATCCATTATGGCAGAACGTGTATGTAGATGCGTCAGAGAACGGTTTTGATCCGTTACTTATCAGAAGTTCTGTTTTCCGGGGTTTCATTGTACTCGGAAGACTGTGTCCAGCAAAATTGAAGTATCATGATCTTGAACTTGAAACAGGAATTTACCGTTCTCAGCTTACAGATGTTGTAACAGGGGACGATAATGTTATCCGTAATGTTTCATATCTTGAAAATTATCGTCTTGGTGATCGGGTAATACTTTTCAACATTCAGGAAATGAGTTGTACGAAGCATTCTAAATTTGGTGTTGGAATATTGAAAAAAGGAGAACCTGAAGAGAACCGCATCTGGATAGGTGTAGGAAATGAAAACGGTGGTCGTTCTATTTTACCGTTTGAAAGTATGATTCCGGCAGACGCATACCTGTGGTCTCGCTATCGTGACGATGCGGTGTTGATGAAGCGTTTTATTGAATTTACAGAAGTTGGAAATACGGGAGAACTCAATACATACGGTACGGTCGGAAAAGATAGTGTTATAAAGAATACGACGCTTCTGAAAGATGCAAAAATCGGAACCTGCGCATATATAAAGGGTGCTTTTAAACTGAAAAACATCACGGTACTTTCTTCGGAAGATGAGATTTCTCAGATAGGCGAAGGTGTTGAGATGGTAAACGGCATCATGGGTTATGGCAGCCGTATTTTTTATCAGGCTGTGGCAGTACGTTTTGTGATCGGACGGAACTGCCAGCTCAAATATGGTGCCCGCCTTCTGAATTCGGTGCTTGGAGACAACTCGACAGTTTCATGCTGTGAAATGCTTAATAATCTTGTTTTTCCGTTTCATGAACAGCATCATAATTCCTCATTTCTTATTGCCTCAACCATAATGGGACAGTCAAATATTGCATCGGGAGCGACTATCGGTAGTAATCATAATTCCCGCAGTCCTGATGGTGAAGTTCTTGCTGAACGGGGCTTCTGGCCGGGATTATGCAGCGATTTTAAACACAACAGCAGGTTTGCAGCTTTTGTCCTTGTGGCAAAAGGTTCCTATCAGCATGAACTTGATATTCCCTATCCTTTTTCTCTCGTAACTACAGGCGAAAATGGAGATCAGGCAATACATATTGTTCCTGCATGGTGGTTCATGTATGACATGTTTGCCATAGTCCGTAACCGGTATAAATTCAAGAGCCGCGATATGCGCGTTATAAAAGTACAGCATATTGAAACAGATCCGCTGGCTCCGGATACAATGCAGGAAATAATGTCGTCGCTTGACCGGATTATCAATCTTACGGCACTTATGCTTCCCGAACTTGATAAGGAAGCTGCTGAAAATGCACATACTCCGGCGGAATTGTATCAGGCTGCAAAAGATTTCATTTGTCAGAATTCTGATGCTGATTTTACTTTGTCTGATTCGCAGTGCCAGAAAAAATACGGAGCAACGATTTTTAAACCTGTCCAGGCATATAGAATGTATCTTAAGATTGTTAAATATTTTGCTGCCCGGACGCTTGTAGAATATTGTGCACTAATAGAAGAAGAAATGCTTTCTCGTGAAGTGATAGAACGGTTAAGAAAAATACCTCTTTACCTGTCCTGGCTGAATGTGGGAGGACAGATTATTCCGGAAGATAAAGTAAGTCAATTACTCGAGTTCGTAAAGAACGGTACTGTTACAACATGGGAAGGCGTACATCAGTTTTATGATGCATGTTCATCCGAGTATTTTCGTTATAAGGCACGATATGCAGTTTACCTTCTTGAACAATTGTATTCCTGTCCGGTAGAAGAGTTCTCGATTGATATATACCGGAATATTATAGCAGATGTCACGGTAGTCTCAAGTGATATGTATACATCTTCAATATCTTCCAGGGAAAAGGATTATACAGATTATTATCGTAAGATGACCTACCGCAATACTGAAGAAATGACAGCGGTTCTTGGACCGTTGAACGACAATAGTTTCCTGCGCCAGCTTCGTGCGGATACACAAAAATTTAATAACGACTTGTGTATCGTTTTTCGTGGTCCGTGCAGCACAATCTGATATCTGCAATTGACAATATGACCATTTTGTATCATACTGAACGTATGATTTATACAGTCCTACTACCAGCAGCTGATTTTCTCACAAATCGCCGTAAATGATGGTGCTGTATAGTCGTATAAACTAATTAAATTACAGACCTGTCGCTTAAGGCGGCAGGTTTTTTGTTTTAAAAACTGCCGCAGGCTGCAGGCTGGAAGCAGAAAAGGAGCAGAACATGAAAATCAATGGTAAGTATCAGCAGTTTCCGCAGATTCACATGGAAAAACGTAGCTGGCCGGACAGGATCATTACAAAAGCACCCGTATGGGTGTCGGTAGACCTGCGCGACGGGAATCAGGCGCTCGTAAATCCGATGGGTGTTGAACAGAAACTTAAATTTTTTGATCTGCTCGTAAAACTCGGTTTTAAGGAAATTGAAGTCGGATTTCCATCGGCATCCGATACTGAATACACATTCATCCGCCGCCTTATTGAAGAGAACCGGGTACCGGAGGATGTGACGCTGCAGGTATTGTGCCAGGCCCGTGAGCATCTTGTAAAAAGGACATTTGAAGCACTCAAAGGAGCACCAAAGGCAATTTTCCATATTTATAATTCGACTTCACCTGCACAGCGGAAATATACATTCAATATGTCGAAAGAACAGATTACGCAGCTTGCGGTTGACGGCGTAAAATGTGTACAGAGCTGCCTCGCGGATGCCGGTGATACCAAAATCCGTCTGGAGTATTCGCCTGAAAGTTTTTCGACGACGGAGATCGATTATGCGGTTGAAATCTGTGAAGCAGTGAAGCAGCAGTGGGCACAGACGTCGAAGGATAAAATCATTTTGAATCTGCCGACGACAGTCGAGTGTGCAACGCCGAATATATTTGCCGATCAGATTGAATATTTCTGTACCCATATTTCCGGTCGTGAGAACGTCATTATCAGTCTGCACAACCATAACGACCGCGGTGAAGGTGTTGCATCGTGCGAACTCGGAATGCTGGCCGGTGCGGATCGTGTAGAGGGCTGCCTTTTCGGTAATGGTGAACGGACGGGTAATCTTGACATCGTGAACGTTGCGCTCAATATGTACACACAGGGTGTCGATCCGGAACTTGATTTTACTCATATTGAAGACGTGAAGGACAAATATGAGAAGCTTACCGGCATGACAGTAGGGCCTCGCGTTCCGTATGCAGGCGAGCTTGTATTTACCGCCTTTTCCGGTTCACATCAGGATGCCATACGCAAGGGAATGGCCGCACGTGCTAAAATGGAAAAGGACGCATTCTGGGAT
>JBAYAJ010000023.1:0-21261 GCA_041669845.1 Treponema sp. | reverse complement strand
GCCAAAATCTGAAAATTGTATGTTTTTCATTGTCTTGATGCTTCCAACAAAGGTTTTTCAACTGGTGCAGACACTGCTGAAGGTTTCGGTTTCACAAAACGGACATGAAGTCCATTGTTCGTACACTCAACAGAAACAGTATCGCAGCCTCTTCCTTTTCCCGAAAGAATCTCGACAGAAAGAGGATCCTCTATTTCACGCTGAATAAGACGGCGCATCGGACGTGCGCCCATTTCCGGATCATAACCGTGGTCGATAAGATACTTTCGCGCTTTAGGTTTTACACTGATTGACAGATTCTTTTCTTTGAGCCTGTCCGAAAGTTCCTGTATCTGTATGTCAAGAATCCGACCAACCTGATCTTTTGTAAGCGCACTGAATACGACAACGTCGTCTATACGATTAAGCAGTTCCGGACTAAGCAGCTTTCTAAGCTCTGCAAGCGCACTCGAACGAATTTCACTGTAAGAAAGTACACCGTTACCCGACGTAGAAAAACCAACACGTCCGTCGCTTGTAATCTGACGTGCACCGGCGTTACTTGTCATGATAATGACCGTATTACGGAAATTTACTGTGTGCCCCAGGTTGTCGCTGAGTTCACCTTCCTCAAGCAGCTGAAGAAGCAGATTGAAAACATCAGGATGAGCTTTCTCTATCTCGTCGAGCAGAACGACTGCGTACGGATGATGACGCACCGCTTCAGTAAGCACTCCGCCTTCTTCATAGCCCACATATCCCGGCGGTGCACCAACAAGGCGGCTTGCATTATGTTTTTCCATATAGTCGGACATATCAATACGCACAAGCATCTCTTCGCTGCCGAAAAGGAATTTTGCAAGGGCTTTTGCAAGCTGCGTTTTTCCAACACCTGTCGGTCCAAGAAAAACAAACGACCCCAGAGGATGTTTAGGAGAAGAAATGCCGGCACGACTTCTCCGTACAGCACCAGCAATAAGATGAACAGCTTCTTCCTGACCAATAACACTTTTATGCATTTCTTCTTCCATGTGCACAAGTCGTGTCGTTTCCGATGAATCAAGCTGTTCAACAGGGATTCCGGTCATAGCGCCTATTATACGGCAGACATCCTGTTCAGAAACATGCTTCTTCACTCCACCGTTACTGTTTTTCCAGTATTCGCTGTAGACTTCAAGCCTGTGTTTCAGGTCAAGCACCTTATCGCGTACAAGCGCGGCTCTTTCATAATCCTGATCGGCTACGAGTTTAGATTTCTCTTCCGCAAGCTGCTCAATGCTCTGTTCCAGTTCTGCAAGCTCAGCAGGTTTTGCCTCTTCCTGTATTTTCTTTGCTGCGCCGGCTTCATCAAGGATATCGATTGCTTTGTCGGGTAGAGAACGTTCAGGAATATACCGGCGGGAAAATGTCACGATCGCGGGAATAACATTATCGTCATAAACGACACCGTGAAAATCCTCATACTTCGCCTTTATTCCTTCAAGTATCTGTATTGTTTCTTCATCGGTCGGTTCTTCGACTTTTACCATCTGGAACCGGCGTTCAAGGGCAGAATCTTTTTCAATATACTTACTGTATTCCTTTGTCGTTGTTGCGCCGATTATCTGAATTTCACCGCGGCTCAGTGCAGGCTTAAGCATATTCGACGCATCCATCGTCCCCTCAGGACCGCCTGCACCTATAATTGTATGAAGTTCGTCTATGAACAGAATAATGGTCCTGTCTTCGCTCACTTCCTTCATCATTTTCTTCATACGATCCTCAAACTCGCCCCGGTATTTCGTACCAGCAATGAGAGCAGCAAGATCAAGAGACAAAATCCGTTTCTTAAGAAGATTTCTGGGTACATTTCCTTTAGCAATACACTGTGCGAGACCCTCTACTATAGCAGTCTTACCAACCCCTGGTTCACCTATAAGCACGGGATTGTTCTTTGTGCGGCGGGACAGTATCTGTACAATACGCTTAATTTCTTTTTCCCGGCCGACAACTGGATCACAATTTTCTTCACGAGCCATACTTGTAATGTCCCGGCTGAATTCAGAAAGAAATGACGGATTATTCTGATTTGAACGAAGTTTTGACTGCGGTTGCTGTAAATCAGAATTCGTAATTGGGACAATACTTTCGGAATTATTTCCGTTTCCAAGCAGGTTTTGAAAGACAGATTTTGCAATTGAACGGGCAGTCTGCTCTCCGGCTGATGAAGGATTACGAGTTTGTACATCAGGAACAAGTTTGCGCGCATCTTCAATAGTTATAGAAGCTTTTTCAAAATACCGCGCAGTAACGCTTCCTTCTTCCCTGATTGCAGCAAGAACAAGATGTTCTGTACCAATATATTCGTTACGGAGAGCACGAGATTCTATACCGGCCAGATCGAGTATGGTACGTATCCGGCGTCCGGCGGGAAGATCACTAAAAGAAGACGCAGGAGTTCCCGCTGAAAGACTCTGTTCAAGCGCAAGCTGATATGTGAGAACATTTATATGAAGCATCTGTAACAGCACATAGCCAAGTCCATCGGCGCTTTTTAAAAGCGCCAGCATGACATGTTCCGGCAGCAGCTGGTCGCTTGCACTTTTCCTACCTTCATCCTGAGCAAGTGCCGCAATAAGACGCTGAGCACGCGGTGATAAGCCTTTCATAATATCCCCCAATACTTACGAAGCAAAAGTAATTTTTTCAAATGCTTCCTGCAGAATAAGCGCACGCAGGCGTTCAATTTTCTGCGGAAGATCGTCTTTTATATCATCTTCAAAAGTGAAGTTTCCGTTCTGCAAAAGAAACTCCAGATGGCCGTCCTGTACACGATACAACAGTCCGCACAGCGTACTATCGTCTATTCCGTGAATAATCCCCATATCAAGTCCCCACTTTACGGAAGAAATAACAGAGACTGATTCTCTCAGAGGCATAAGTGCACTGAATTTTGCGGCCGCAAACGATCGTAATATGATATTATGTACTATTGTCGGTTTATTTTCGGTACACTTCAAACGAAATTTTCGCTCTGTCTCTACAATATATTTTCCGGCACTTTCAAGAGAAGCAATCTGATCAAGTTCACTGCCGTTGAACGATGAAAGTGTTGAAACCTGATAATATGAACCAAGAGACTTTCCGTAATCATCGCCGGTACCATATACTGATGTAATGCTCAATCCTTTTTCGCGCAGCCTTCTGAATACATTTTCTGATTCACCAGCAAACGAAAGCGACGGCAGATGAACACGCACAGAAAGCTTCAGACCACTTCCTGCATCGTTGACAGAAGCTGTAAGATAACCGTATTCATACGACGCAGCAAACTGCAGAGTCTTCTGCAATCCTTCATCAATCGAATGACAGTCAGCAAAAGCATCTTCACAGTTAAGCCCCGGCGCAAATGATGCAATACGTACATGGTCAATACTGTTTACTAAACAGGAAACTCTTCCGTCAGAACGCATAACGATCCCCGAAGCAGCAGGTGTGTCTATGACACCGCGTTCAGCAAGTATTCGTGCTCCAAGATCACCGAGCGCGTCAGAAATTACGTAATGGAAATCATCTGCATTCTCAAGCTGTGAAAACGAATCAAATACAAGCGCTCGTATACGTTCGGAATCGTCTCTGCGTAATGTTTCAGGAAACTGAAAATTTGCAAGATTACGTGCAAGCCTGACCCTTGTAGACACAACAACATCATTATCTGTACCGCTGTATGTGTACCATGGTTCCCCGTTAAAAACTGATGATTCAGCCATTGCTCTGCGGTCTTTTTTCAGACGTACCTCCGTCGGATACAGGACGTTTTTCAAGCGCGCGCAGATAATCGCGGTAAACAGCCGCTTTTTCATAATCCTCATTTTTTACCGATTCTTCAAGTTTTGTCTCTATATCCATACGGTCTGTCAGTACTGAACGAAATGAACCGACTCTGCGAGGCATAGACCCTGTATATGGTCCAGAAATTCCCCGTTCGCTTAATATAGACGACAATTCTGATTTAAATATCTCCCAGCACTCAGGACAACCAGTTCTTCCCGTTCTGCGGATTGCAGCAAGACTTCTACCGCAGACAGGACAAAGTCTGTTTTCCTCAGGATTACCGGCTTTTTCTGCCTGAGAAATTTCTTCAAACAGAGAACCTATAGAGCGCTGGATTTTCTGAGGATCAGGAGAAAGACCGTGTTTTACGGCACACTCCATACATATATTTATTTTTTTACGGAAAGTTTTACCCGTCTGTTCGATAAAAAATACAGCTTCCCGTTTATGACAAAAATCACACAGCATATCATCCTCACTATATCATACTTTGCGTAACGTTTCGAGCGGCTTCTCTTTTCCTGCTTTATATGCCGGAATCACCGATACTATCAGCGACAGAAAAATCGTCGAAATAACAATCACGGCAAGATCTTTAAACGGAACAGTTACCGGTATTTCTGTAAGATAATACGCCGGATCCATAAGATTTATATGGGTAAATTCCGCAGGACTGTGCCCCTCTAAAAGATATATAAATTCTGCAGCAGTGTTTACCATTTTTTCAAGAAAACGAACAATTTTGTTCACATTTACTGCACAGGCAAGACCGATCGGTAATCCTATAAGTACACCACCGCAGCCTGCCGTCATTCCGGTCAGCAAAAAAGAAAACGTAATACCACAGGGCGTACCACCAAGACTTTTCATGATCGCAATTTCACGACGACGCTCCATCACAAGCATGACAAGAGCCGATGAAATATTTATAGAAGCTACCAGTACAATAAGCAGCATAATAAAAACAAGCATTACTTTCGTTGAAGAAAAATTCTCATATTCCGACTGATTCAATTCGTCCCAGCGGTAAATGTTTGCCCTATATCCTGCAGCTTCTTCACATTTTCGTTGTATTCGTACTATAAGAGGCGAAAATGCGTCGGCTGTCTCCATAAGCACACAATATTGTCCTGTTCCCGGCTTTATAACAGAATACGATGTGTCGAGCGGAATGAATACCCACATCGAGTCAAGTTCCTGATATCCCGACGATACAACAGCGGCAACTGTAAACAGGGCTGTATGTGGAAAAATATTTCCCCCCTTTTCCGCTGCTGCCGTAATTATACGAAATGAACTTCCCTGCTTAAGTCCAAGCAGTTCAGCAGTCTTCTGACCGACAACAGCACTCTTTGTTCCTGCCTTGAAATTATCATAACTGCCGTCAACAATTTTTAACAGTGAACGGAAGGAATTATTGCGGAAAAAAATTTCAGGCTGTACAGCACGAATCTGCACACCCGTACGATAAGAAGAACCTGCTGCAAGCGCGGCCGCATTTATTTCAGGATATGCAGCCGTTACACCGTCTGTCTTTGCCATATATGATGCAAAAGCTTCGATCTTTTCAGGAGATGATGCCTCATCAGCTTTTCTTGGTATAAATGCTTCCAAATGAGAGGAAGAAAGACCTATAATCCGTTCAGTCATCCCTTGAATCATACCGTTTGAAACTGTAAGTACGACTATAAGCGGTACAAGACTTATACCTATGCACACAAGTGCACCGGAAAGGCTGCGTCTCGCCGATGAAGCCTTGTCCGTACGTGGAAAAACAAGCCTGTATGCAAAAAGCAATGATGATTTCACTGTCATTATTCAATTTCCTTCAGAGTTGTCCGTATAAGCTGTCCGTTCTGGATCGCATAGCAGACAGACCCCTTTGCAGCAAGGTGTCTGTCGTGAGTAACAAGGATAAGCGTCTTGTTATATCTGTCAGCCATAGAAAAAAGCAGATTGCCTATTAGTTCCGCGTTTGCCGGATCCAGATTTCCTGTGGGTTCGTCTGCAAGAATAAGCGAAGGATTGTTAATCAACGCACGGGCAACGGCTACACGCTGCCGTTCACCGCCTGAAAGTTGTGACGGCAGATGGTTTGCACGGTCAGATAAATCGACATCGGCAAGCAGTTTTCGTGCCCGTTCCATTGCTTCCTTTTTAGGCACACCAGCCATATATGCCGGAAGATATACATTTTCAAGCGCTGTAAAATCCTTAAGCAGATAATGAAACTGAAAGACAAGGCCCAGAAAATGTGCACGATATTCAGCCTGGGAATCATCGTCAAGAGATGTAACATCCCATTTTCCACACTGAATTTTTCCTGCAGATGCCGTATCTATTCCTCCAATGATATTCAGAAGCGTACTTTTCCCGCTGCCGCTTTCACCTATAATGACAGATTTGCTTCCTTCTTCGACCGAAAGATTCAGAGATTTGAGAACAGTCAGTGTCTCACTTGTCGTAACATATGTTTTTTCAAGATTCTCTACGTGAACAATTTCATTCATCATGAAGTACCTCCGCAATGGTCATCTTCAATACATTTCTGCTTGCGGCAAACGAAGCAGTAAGCGGCGCAAGTATTCCGAACAGTGCAATCATAAACACTTCTTCCGGCAATATACGCGCAGGAATTGTAGCATATAAAAGGTACATCGGATTTTCCTGTACATAGGCCGCATTTTCCGGATTGAACGCAAGAACCATAAAATACTGGGTATAATACATAATATCAGCTGCAGCACGGAATACGCTGCCGATGTTTATGCTTATAAGCAGTCCAAGAACGACACCTGCCAGTGCACCTGCAAATCCCGTCAAAAAGCCGCGCATAATAAATATCGACTTTATTTCACCGCTTCTACCTCCAAGTGCAGATAAAATCGATATTTCACTGCGACGCTCAAATACAAGACGCCTCATACCGTTGTAAATATTGATTCCTACTACGACAAATATGAGAAACACAAGCATCATGAGTATATTTTTTTCGACACGAAGCACACCGAAAAATGACCTGTTGTAACTTCTCCATGATTCAGCTTTGAGCTGTGGAAATTTTCTGTTTATTCCGTTTATTACAATTTCGTCGCTCGAAACACGATTTAATTTCAAACCATATGTTTTTTTCGCATCAGCACCGAAATTTTTTCTTCCGGCTCCAAGATTAATAAATGCATAAGAAGAATTGATATCTGCATACCCTGAATGGAATACGCCTGTAACAGTAAATTTTCTACTGCGGGAAAGCAGTTCCACGTCACTTCCTCCGCTTAAAGCAAGCAGTGTTACAACGTCGCCAGGATTCACGCCAAGAGTATATGCCAGACCGGAGCCAAGAACGATTGTATTTTCCTGCATAATATTAAATTCACCGGCAGTAACCGTGAGTTCCCGTGCAAAACCACCGTCAGTTTCAAGTACATCAGAAGGTACCGCACGAATTACTGCAGCAGACTGTCTGCCGCGCGTACCTACAACAAAACTTTCCGCTTCATAAAACGGAGTTACGGAACGGATATTCTTTTCATTTTTACACCATTCAAGAAACTGCTGCCCCGCAATACTGTCAGCTCCGGAAACACGCACATGATATGAAGATATCTCCATAATGGCGTCTTTAAAACCCATCTGAAAACCGTTCATGACGCTCATAACAACAATCAGTGTCATCACGCCGAAACTTATTCCAAGAGAGGCAAGCAGAGAAGTTACTGCAGAACGTCCGCTTCTGTCGACCCGTGAAAATCTGTTTGAAACAGAGAAAATCCATCGTAAATGAGGAAAAAATGTCTGTCTATTTATCATATGTCCTGCTTCGCATTATACGATTTCCCTGTATATATGTCTCCGACGATTTTCTTCCATGACGATACTCTGTAATAACAGTAAAATCATGGTTAAAATACAATGTTGTCGTATACGTATCGTTGTCGGTATAAACAGTTTTCATACGAAGAGTACCGTCGTCATAATAAAAATAGTCCGGAGTGCGTCCGGAATTCTTATATTGATAAACATCAGTCCGTGTCGTACTGCCGGTCTGTACCATTTCCTTGTCTGCACTGTACAGAAACCGGGTATATGATTCTTCTGTAATTTTATTTTTTTCGTTATATTTACGCAGCGTACGCGATTCAATCTTTTTATTATTATTCTCGTCAACGGAATAATCCGTCTGTGAATATATGAGTCCTTTTTCATTATACAACGACTCGATTCGTTTATCAGAAAGCTGAGTTACAGAGGCAAACGGTAGTGCTTCGTCATTATTATAATAATAAACATCAGTACGTTGTACCGATGACTGCGCAGAAGTATCTGTCATGCTCCATGTTTCTTTTTTCGCAAGCCTCATCAGACTGTCATAATACTTCCGTGACATAGTCTTACCTTCCGCGCTTACGAGTATACGGTTGTCAGGACTCCCTGTAACTGAAAAAAATTCCGTTCCGTATGAAAACAGTCTTAGTCTTCCTTCTGCATCCCTGTATCGTCTTTCTGAAGGAGATTCTTCCGATGCTGCAATACTTTTTTCCTGCTCTGTACCGGATTTTCCCTGTTCAGCCTGTATAATCTCTTCCGGTGGCTGCATTTCGAGAGTTTCAATTTCCTTTCCTGCTTTTTCTGATGCAGATTCATCAACAATGTCATCCACCCAGTCATATTTTTCCACCTTCAAAAAACTGTCTGCATCAAATGTCGAATCTATTTTTCCGGTATACGAAGGTACAGCTTTTTCAATCAAATAAACGGGACACTCGTTTTCCAGCCATATAATATGTAGAAGGATTTTTGACGGATATACGCTTACTCCTGCATATTTTTCAATATCAGGAAAGACTGAAACACCGGTTACGTCATAACGAAGTACTTCAAAAAACATATCACTCACTTCTGTAGGTTCTCCAACAGCCTGCTCAAATACATCTCTTCTGCCTAGAGCATCAACCTGCATCAGCACAAACGAGAAAACCAGAAGTACCATAAACACCTGTATTCTGAATTGCACGAATCACCGTCCCAAAAATCCACGGATATATTCGTCGGCATGAAAAAGCGAAATATCCTCATATTTTTCACCGTTACAAACAAAAGCAACAGGCAGATTCAGTTCTTTACCGATTGATACAACAACACCTCCCTTAGCAGTTGAGTCATATTTCGTCAATATAAGTGCATCAATTCCGACTGACTCATTGAATACTTCCGCCTGACGAAACGCATTCCTGCCAGTCGTCGAATCTATAACAAGCAGCCGCCGGTAACATCCTTCATCAGCTTTCTGCCGGCATGTGCGGTCCATTTTCTCAAGTTCATGAACAAGGTTTTCTTTGTTGTGCAGACGACCAGCCGTATCAGCAATCACGAGCCCCCCGCCTTTTGCATGAACCGCATCGGCCGCATCATATATAACAGCAGCAGGATCTGCTCCGTGCTGATGACTTACAACTCGTATCCCGATCCGCTCGCCATGAAGTGCCAGCTGTTCTATTGCAGCCGCACGGAATGTGTCAGCGGAAGCAAGTACTATATTACTCTCACCTTTGTCTTTGTACCATTTTGCAATTTTTGCCACACTCGTTGTCTTACCTACACCGTTTACTCCGAGTACCATCCAGACATTTGTTTTACCAGATTCAGGTTTAAGCACAACATCTTTCACATATGACGTAAGTATTTTTCCCAATTCCGCCGTAACTGAGTCTTCTTCATTTATATGATTTTTTCTGCATGTATCGCGCAGCAAGTCAGTAATCTCCATGGATGTTTTAGCTCCAACGTCACCTTCTATAAGTGCATCGCAAAGTTCGTCATAAAACTGATCACCGTCTGTTCCGTGCAAACCGAACAAACCGCGTATTTTTTCTGCAAATGATATTTTTCCCATAGTTATTGTACTCCGTTATTCTTCGTTTCTGAATTATACCCAGTTCCATCATCCGGCAGCGGATTTTTCTGAATTTCCGGTCCACCTAGTACGTTTTGTTCAGAAGAAGGTATTTCCCTGTCTTCATATTCTGACGGATATGCACGGTCAGGCAGAACTTTATCGGCAGCAAGAAAATAGCGTACAAGTTCATACGAAAAAAAAACTCCGCACCCGATAGAAACACCTGTACACACCTGTGCAGCACGCTGCCATCCGGCAGCGTCTTCATAGCTTACGTATCCGTCCCCATATGCAAGCATTTCTGCATGGAAAGTACCGTATGAATAAAAAGTACTCAAAAGTGAAATAATAAGCGCACTATACGAACCATACATCCACCTCCGCCGTATGTCGATATATTTACTTCTGTCGAACGGTTTTGCATTAACTGTCAAAGACGTACCGTCCTGAACAAGCTTCAACGGAATATAAAAAGATACAGGCATTCCGTCTTCTGTAATAAACTGTCCAAGTACAGGTTGATTATTAATTGCAATTTTAGTAACAGGATATTCTTCATCAACAGTTCCTGTTTTACTACCATTCGCATACATCGTTCCCATAAGCGGTTTTTTTAAGCGAAGCAAAAGCGCACCGGAATTGTCTGGGATCATTCCGACAGAAATGTTAAACTGCCGGCTTCCTCTGAAAGCGTACGAAGTCGAAACCTGTTTAAAGCCCGGAGAACTAAGCATAACAGAATGTACACCAGACTGTACAATAAGATGATCAGGTATTACTTTATATACAACATCATCAATAGTAAGAACTACATTTTCCACAGCCTCTTCCGGTTTTATGTCAAACACAAGTTCAACAGGCATACTGTTCGTTATTTTCGGAGTAAGCTGGCGTGCTATACTTACTGCAAGTGCACGAAAATCAGAAATGCTGTTTACATCAGTGACCGTTCCGACAGTACGTACACCCGGATATACAACAAGCGAAACTGTTGCTGCAACATATCCGCCGTATATGGTAAGCCTGCCGCGCACAAGTGCATTTACTCCTGCGGCAATTACTGCATCTTCAAACTCACGGCTGTCGTATCCTGCAATTTTTGCTGTATCACCTGCATCGAACAGCTGCGTAACGTCATCCTTGTACAATTTTACTGCCGTACTGTTCTGTTTCTGTCTGTGCCCTGAAACAAATCCTTCAAGTATATCCTTAAACCGGGCGGCATCGTTTTTTTCACTGTCCGGTATATTTCCATCGTCAAATACTTTTCCTGCCTCTATGTTTTTCGCACGTTCCTCTTCACGGGCTATGTCTGGTGCTGCATTCTTTCTGTATTCTGATTCTTGTGCAAGATTGTCTGCAAGCTGTTTCTTTATTGCAGCAATTTTTTCATCTTCGTTTTTCAGCTGTTTCAGCAGTTCCTTATCCGTATAATCGCCAATAACAAGTGAATCTCGGGTTTGAATTTCTTTCGACAGCTGTAAAAAAAAATCGAGACGATTTTTCTGTAGATCATACTGTTTCTTATCAAGCTGTTCCTGAGATGAAGGGATGCGTTCAAGATTTTCTGCAAGTTGTTCAAGAATAAGCTGGGGAAGAAGCTCTGCAACCGCAGATTCAGATTTAGTTACTGCCCGTTCTTTAGCAAAAGTGAATTTTTCCGCCGCAATAGTCCAGCTGTCCGTTCCTGACAATCGGGATAAAGGAACAAAAATGAGAAGTACAAGAAAAATATATACAGCGGTATTACGCTTCTTCGTCATCATCTCCGGCATTATCCATCGGGAGACCTTTCCATTGTGCAATAAGGAACGAGTCCATAAACTGGTCTATATCCCCGTCCATAACAGCCTGAATATTACCTGTCTCACATTTTGTACGATGATCTTTTACCATTGTATATGGTTGAAACACATACGAACGTATCTGGTTACCCCACGAAATTTCCTTTTTCTCGCCGTTATACTTCGAATTTTCCTTTTCCTTCTGTTCACGGTAATACTCGTACAATCGGGAACGAAGGATGCTCATCGCAGTTGCACGGTTCATAAGCTGACTGCGTTCACTCTGGCAAGCAACAACGATACCTGTAGGAATATGTGTAAAACGGACAGCTGACTCTGTTTTGTTTACGTGCTGTCCTCCCTTGCCTCCCGACCGGTATGTATCGACGCGGAGATCTTCGGGTCGTATATTGACTTCTATCGTATCGTCCAGAACAGGATATGCATACACTGATGAAAATGAGGTATGCCGGCGGGCATTTGCATCAAACGGACTGATGCGTACAAGACGATGAATACCAGCCTCGCACTTAAGATATCCGTAAGCATAGTCTCCGTCGATTTGCATTGTGATCGACTTGATACCGCCTTCAGCTTCTTCCTGATCGACTACTTCCATTTTAAAACCGTGACGTTCTGCCCAACGGGAATACATACGGCTAAGCATAAAGGCCCAGTCCTCAGCCTCAGTTCCTCCCGCACCTGCGTGAATTGAAAGAAAGGCGTTGTTCTGATCAACTTCGCCCGAAAGCAGATTGAGTATATTCAATTTTTCAAATTCAGCCTTCTCATTATTATACATTGTACGAACTTCAGTTTCGTCGTTCGGGCTTCCGCTTTCAACAGCAAGCTCGTACATTGCCTCAAGATCGTCCTGTTCCCGGAGTATTGCACGCCACGGTTCGACACGATTTTTGAGCTGCTTTATTGCGGTCATAACCGTACCTGCTTTAGATGCATTCTCCCAGAAACCAGGAGCAGTTGTAAGAGACGTTTTTTCCGCAATTTTTTTGTCTATTGCAGCGCTGTCAAAGACGCCCCCATACATTCATGATATCTTCACGAAGTTGTGAAACAGGCATTTTTAAATCTTCCAGCATATTTACTTCCTTTTTAATGTGTTATTGTCGTATCTCTGCCGCCGGACTTAAGAATACATCGTCTCCATCTTTTACGGTGCAGTTCGGTTATGGCGAACATTCCTTTTACCGGATACTGATACATACGCACAGTATCATAGTAATTCGTCACACGATCAATCTCACGCTTCAGCTGAGAAAGCTGCATAACGCCTATATTGCCGCTCTCCCAGCATGCACGCTGTATTTTTCTGAACCCATAATGAGTAAGAACAGATGCGAGAGATTGTGCCGTATCGACCCCGCCCGGATCAAGCATGACAGATACAAACATAATACCATAAGAATAGAAGAAACGACATACATTGTCAAATATGCAATCACTGTTTTTCATCATTGATTTTATGCAGCAATGCCGTTATTATAAAAAATATGGTACTGCTGAAAAATAAATTTATTTCTGCCGCCATCTTCGTCTTCTCCGTATCCTGTGCTTTATTTGCTGCAGGACGTCCCATCGTAACCGATATTTCGGCTTCGGCAGGAACAGGCAGATTCATCAACGTATCATGGATACTTCCATCGAAACCGGAGCAGGTAGTAACGTCGCTGCTGGTATTCCGCGACATAAAACCAATTGCCTCTTATTCGCAGCTTGCAGCTCTAAAACCTGTCACATCATTGAGTGGCAGCAGCTCAAGCTGGTCCGATCAGATTGAAAATTATATTGATTATTATTATGCAGTCATCGCTGTAACAGGCAGCGGGCAATACAATATCATCATCCCGTCTATGAATGCGACGGTCAACGGTGTACACCGCAAGCTTCCGCCTCAGAAGGCTGCAGCCGATATAAGTGAATCGGCAAAAGAAAAGTTGTATCCGCAGGGAACAATGCGCGAAACACCTCTTCCCTATATCGATCTGGTTGAAGGAATGAATACAACAAATTCAGACATAGGAAAACAGGCACGCGAACAGGCTGAACTGCTGGCAGGGAAAAACACCTGGCAGCAGACAAAACTTCTTGACGTCTATATTTTTGAAGAAGATCTAATCTCTCCGGAAGGAGGTGACGATTATTTTTTGTTTGATGCTCTTAAAACTACTTTTATCCGCAAGAGATATAAAGAGTCAGTTACCGTACTCAGAAAATTACTTGGTACAAATAGAAGCGAAAGCGTCACAAAACGCGCAAAGTTCTACCTAGGAGAGTCATACTATTTCAGCGGTAATTATCAGGAAGCAGTAAAAACGTTTCTTGCAGACTCAGATGCATATCCGGTACTTACAAAAGAATGGGTTGATTCATCCCTCGACCTTATGGTCGTTCCGGTTCAATAAATATTCCTGATAAGTTCTATAAATGCCGGTGTGTAGTGTATACCTAAATCCTCGGCGGTTATCTTTACTGCTTTCTTTCCGGCAGCATTACCCGCAATAGTGGTACCTTTCTGATTTGCTGCAGGCGCATTATCGACAACAGCTGCCGCCTGGGTCTGTCCGGTACCGGGATTTTTATCATCAGGCATAGAAACAAGTACAACCTCATCATCCGTATTTACGCGGTCAAAGAAACTGTTTTTATCAAGTTCCCCCTGCGAAACTTCCTCGCCGGCATCAGTAACAGTAAGTGTACCTAAAATATCGGAATTACGATATGTGAGACCTATTTCATTGTCGGCGGTTCTCATACTGCCCTTGCGAACAATATTAAATACAGCTCCTTTTTTTATCATTTCCGAGCGGCCAACATCAATAAGCAGATCGTTCCCGTTTCTGTCCAGTATTCTTCCTCGGATCGGGAGCTTTTCCAATACCCCACTTCTGAACCGTCGCAATACATTTGAATATCTGTTGTTACCAGTACCGTAGAACGACAGATTTCTCATTTTGGTACCAGTACGACCGGAATACATAGTTCCGTTAAGCATTAAATCACGAGGAGATTCATCAAGTGAAATAATTAAAAAATAATCTTCGCCGGCTGCATGAGCTTTCTGATAAGCTTCTCCAAAACCGGATACCGGAGACGCCTGGGCAACTACGGACGTGACCGCAATACCGGAAAAAATATCGGCAGCAGTCTGTGCGGTAATCATCGCATTATCAGCATGAACGAACGATACCGCCCCTGACGTATAATAAATGCCTATTTTCCAGCGGACTTTATCAAGATAGAATGGCTGAACGTTCCATTTCTTAGCAAGGGTATCCTGCAAAAGAGAGTCGTACGCTTCTATTTTATCATTCATTAAAGTCTCAGCCGTATCCGGTTTTTTTGCTGCAGCAGATGCAGAATCTGCTGCAGGTATATTCTGCTTGAGAAATTTTAATTGTTCCAGATACAACTCGTGTAGTCCGTTCATTTCAAGCATATCTGCATATGCAAGACGGGTCTCTGCGCTCGTCGGATCTATCTTAAGTGCACGCTGATATTCATAACTTTCACCGGTACTGTCATAACGTTTTGCATATTCTTTTGCATTCTTTATATGATATGCCGCCCACGATGGACGTCGTGAATCATCCAGAGCAACTGATTTGCCGACCTGCAGTTCAAGAGCTGCGCGCATCACCTCGTCGAGCGGATCAACAGAAAGACCTGTCGTCCATGACGCTACAGCTTCCGGTATTTTATTAAGCCGGAGCTGCGACAGACCTTTGAGATACCACGCATTCGCTGCATTCCGGTCATGTCCGATACGGAAATCGCAGATATCAATTGCATCATTGTATTTCTCTTCAGAATATAATATAGAGGCAAGAAGCTCATATGCACGGTCATAATTTCCATTTATTTCCACCGCTGTACGTGCCTGCCGCTCAGCTTCAGCAAGATCTCCATTTATAGATGCAAGACCTGCGGAAAGATAATGCACCTCCGCTTCACCAGAATAGCAGCGCATTGCCTGATTCATGTAACTCTGTGCCGCATCGTTTTTTCCAAGCCGGGCAGAAACAAACGCAAGACTCAAAAGTGCTTTTCTGTTTGTCGGATCGCGTCTGATCGCTTCAAGATATTGACTTTCTGCGCCACTTATCTTTCCGTCCATAAGTTCAAGCTCTGCAAGACCGAACCGTGCATCAATATCGTTTGGTTTTAATCTTAAAACACCATTGAAAGTATTTCGTGCATCGGCAAGTTTATTGAGCGCAATAAAACACATTCCGCGCAGATTCTGTATACCGGTATTACTTCGGGCATATTTTTCCGCAGTATCAAGATACTGCAAAGCAAGATCATACTGCTCAAGCTGGTAGGTACACTGAGCAAGACGGAACCACGCATCACCGTAACTGGGATTTGCCTGAACAGCCTCAAGGTACAACTGTGATGCGGTATACCAGTCTTCATCACTCTGTGCCTGAAGTCCGTCCCCATATAACTGTGAAACGGATCTCTTCTGTTGTGCAAACACTGAATCACAAATGCAGATGAGAACACATATAACTAATGCAGTCCTCGGTCTACTCTGTCTTCTCATCTTTCTTTTCATCTCCGTTTTTACGGATTACTTTTATCATATTAATGCGGTGTCCCTCCATATCCTGAACAATGAATTCATAATCGTTCCATGAGGCTTTCTCATATTTCACCGGAATTTTTCCAAATAAATCAAAAACAAATCCACCAAGCGTATCGAATTCCTCTGTAGGAAACGAAGATACAATAGTCTCGTTAAGGTCGTCAAGATCAACACGCGCATCGCACAACCAGATGTTGTTGCCGAGCGTAATAATATCCTCCCGTTCATTGTCAAATTCATCCTGAATATCCCCGACAATTTCTTCAATAATATCTTCCATTGTTACAATACCGGACACACCACCGTACTCATCGATTGCAATCGCAATATGCAGATGCCGTCTTTTGAACTCGCGCAGCAAAGAGTCGATTCTTTTTGATTCGGGAACAAAATAGGCTTTACGTAAAATTTTTTCCAAATCGACTGCCTCATGAGCGGCAAATAAATGAATAAGATCCTTCACATACAACACGCCGACGACGTTATCGATAGACTCGCTGTACACAGGAATGCGTGAATGCCCGCTGCTTACAAGTTTTTCAAGCAGCTCATCCTGCGGAGTATCGACGGAAATAAAATCAACGTCAATCCGCGGAATCATGACCTCTTTCACCGACGTATGAGACAAATCCTCTATACCCCGTATCATGTTCTGTTTTTCTTCATTAATAATCTGCTGCTGCTCAGGACTGACATCCTCTGATTCAGAAACAGAACCGTTCTGCATATCTTTCTTTTTACGATAAAAACCAAACAACCCCATATACTCCCTATCTTATTATCAGTTCGCTGCTCATTTCAGCAAGCGCTTTTTCCTGTTTTACGAGCATATCGCACACAGGTGCTTTGCCGGCCTCAATATGCTCTTCGCCGTGATCGTATCCGTTAAGATGAAGCAAACCGTGCACAAGCAGACGTTTGAGTTCGCTGTTCTCATCCGTCGCAAAATAAACAGCATTTTTTGAAAGCATTTCCAGACTGATTGCAATATCACCCGCGCATTTCCATACCGTTCCTTCCTCATTCTCGTAAGTTTCCCCGTTTTCGAACGAAAGCACGTCCGTCGGACTGTCAATACCACGATAAGACTTGTTCAAAGTACTGATAAATGCATCGTTACAGAACAATACAGATATCTCTTCTCCGTCAATTTTAAACTTTCTCATGGCAGTCTGCATAAACGGTTCAACATTCATAATCCATGCAGGTTCACTTATATTTTCACCGACAGAGACAAGAACCGTATTAGCCATTATTTTTCACCTCATTCAGCGTTTTCTCGCCCAATTTTACATTTTTCTGGCCCTTCAAAGAACCTGTATCAGGATCCTTCTGATTAGGATATTCTATACGGTTATGATAATATCCGGCAAGAAGCTGGACAAATGCTTCTTTTATTTTTGACATATCGCGGAATGTCAGATCGCAGTTATCGAGTTGCTTATGTTCCACTTTTGCATTAAACAACCCCTGTATAAACTTGTCCAGCCGGGGGACGGACGGATTATCGAGCGTACGGCATGCAGCTTCAACTGTATCGGCAAGCATGACAACGGCGGATTCCCGTGTCGACGGAGGCGTTCCGTTATATGCAAAATCCTCCGGATTTACATTTGGATCTTTTTCCTTTGCTTCATTGTAAAAATAGGCAATAACACTGTTCCCATGATGTTCTGCAATAATGTCTATTATCTGCTGAGGCAGATGAAGCTGATATCCTTTTTCGACACCTCTCTTTACATGACTTTTTATGACTGCAACAGAAAGTGACGGATTGATTTCATTATGCTTGTTTACGCCTGTCTGGTTTTCAACAAAATATTCACTCTGATCCATTTTTCCTATATCGTGATAGTACGCCCCTACCCGCGCAACAAGCGGATTCGCGCCGATTTCACGACACGCGCTTTCTGCGAGCTGTGCAACCATAAGCGAATGCGAATATGTTCCGCTTGCAGTTATCATCATCTTACGCATAAGCGGATTGTTTAGATCACTTAAATCCATAAGCCGGAAGACAGATGCCGTATTGAGCATAAGTTCAAGCGGTGTAAGAAAACCGAGTGCAAGTATACCTGAAATGAATCCATTAAAAGCAACTCCTCCGAGAATCTTAGGTATAGTGCCGAAACTTTCGTTAAATATAACAGTAAAAAGAATCATCAATACTATATCAAGCAGTGCAAGCATAAGGGATGCAATAACCATATCGATCCGCTTCTCAATTTTCCGTACAACATTGGCCGAAGCAATACACGAAAACAGCGTATATAGAAAAGGGATAATCTGCCACTGAGATGCATTCAACACACCGAATGCAACAAGACCGGAAAACAGAACAGCAGACAGTTGACCGTATAAAATTGCTTCAAGCAGCACGCACAAAGCCGCAGGAATAATAATAGGAAGTGCATACGGAGAAGAAAATGAATGGGTCTTACAGCCAAATGCAGTTACCGCATATATCAGAAGAAAAAATACTACCTGCATAACAATTTCACGCATCTGTATTTTTCGTCCAAAAGGCAGGAATTTAAATAATAGAAACCAGGCACATGCAAGCAGCAGCAGATACAGTTCTGAATCTGCAAATGCCCGAAAATCAAGATATACGGGAGATTCTGCCATTTTTTTGAGTTTTGCAAAACTCTCTGCCGTAATAGGAAATCCTTTTCGGATTATTTTCTCGCCAGCCTCGATGGAAACCGGGTTGTCTTCATCGGCGGGAATCGACTTATTCGCATAAATCGTCCGGTCGGCAATCTGATCTATCTCAAAATCATCAAGAGTAAACGATGCAATCGTCTGACTTGTTGCTACATTAAAAAAATTAAGAGCCGATACTGAAGCAAAACCAAGCATAAACAGCAGAATAAGCTGATAATTTTTTTTAATGAATCCGCCGAAAGTCCAGAACAGAAATTGCATACTGGTCTGATTATCATTTTTTTTGTTCGTTTTCTTCATTTTCGTAAGCCTTCACTATTTTTCGCACAAGCGGATTACGAACTACGTCTTCCGCCGTAAGTACCATCTTTCCTATTTCGTTTACCGGATCAAGCAGTTTCAGAGCGTGCACAAGTCCCGAAGAAACATGGCGCGGCAGATCTATCTGTGTCGTATCACCGGTAATAAAAACTTTAGCATTTTCTCCCATACGCGTAAGAAACATTTTCATCTGTTCTTTCGTCGTATTCTGTCCCTCGTCAAGTATGATGACACTGTTGTTAAGTGTACGACCGCGCATATATGCAAGCGGAGCTGTCTCAATTACTCCCGACTCAATAAGCTTCCGCAATGTTTCGTGGGGAAGAACCATTTCCATAGCATCGTATAATGGACGAAGATACGGATTTATTTTCTGTTCGAGATCACCAGGGAGATATCCGAGACTCTCTCCCGCTTCTACGACAGGTCTGGAGACAATAAGCCGCGATTTATCATGTGAAAGCACCACCCGAAGTGCTTCAGCTACAGCAAGGAAAGTTTTTCCGCTCCCTGCCGCTCCGGTACACAGGACCATATCATATTTCCGCAGCATTTCAATGTACTGCGCCTGATGCATGGTACGCGGATAAATTTTTCTCTGACCACCGGGCACAACGATTGAATAACAAGCCATATCGGAACGAGGCTCCGTATTCAAAACTGAAGCCACAATATCCTGACTGTTTTCACCCCCATCCTGAATTTCATCAAGAATGCGGTCAATGATAAAACGGAATTTTTCACGCACAGCAGGATCTTCCTCATCGACAGAAAGTTCGTTTCCGCGCGTAAAAACCGGTACACCCAAATGCTCTTCAATGAGTTTCAAATTACTGTCATTCGTACCACAAACACAGGACAGAACATCAGCATCAGGTACGACTATAGTATAAGCAGATTCCACAAAGCCTCTGATAGTTTCAGATATACATATAAATTATATAACAGCAGCGTCGTTTTGTGCAATGACTTCCTTACGGATTAAGTTCCCATGTACCATAATCATCTACAACCTCTGTCTTCATACTTTCCATCGGATTCCAGATAATAGAAATAGTCATCTTTGGATTAAAATCATAATATGTTTTGGCAGACGTAACAAGTCGTGGTGACAGTTTATATGTTGTTTTGAAGTTCCAGTCGTGAAGATTGTGCGTCAGCGTAAAATTTAAGCTTTTGAGCTTGAATCCTGATGCTTTACGGAGAGATTCATCATCAAATCTGAACGAATCGATCAGATCAATAAATGGATTTTCTTCACCCGGAATACGTCCGTCTTCACCGATCGCTTTCTGGACATAACGGTACAGGACGGAGTTCTTTGACGTAGACGAGAATGTAAAGGTTACAAATTCATTAATTTTAAACGAAAGCGACGGCGTAAAAATAAAATAGCTGTCTGTAGGACGTAACAAATCGGCTACAATACTCGTCGAAATCCCGGGGGCGGTACTTACCCTGTTTTTCCACGTGTACCACGTTTTTGTCGTCGGCGCGTATGCAAACGATAATGAATATGGAAGAAAATCCTCGTTATCACGTTCCTGCCAGCCGTTTTCATTATTCCAGTCGTAACCGTTCGTATACGACATAGTATAGGCTGCCTGTAGTCCGCTCCACGTCAGGGCAAGTTTCAAAGCATCCTGATGATCTTCTTCAAGATCGTAATTATATGATTCCGTAAGTTTCAGAGTACTGTTAAAAAGAGCTACCGTAAGAGCCTGCTTGAACGGCTGCTTTTCCCACGTATCGTCGGTAGAACTTTTCTGTTTGAATCCTGACGTCATAGTAAGCGTCGTATAAGGAAACGTAAAAGTAAGCGTTCCGTCATATTCGTCAACCTGGGGTGGAAGCGTCATAGTAAGGGTCAGTGACTGACCAAAAGAATTGCTGGCATCAGTTCCTTCTGTCGCTGCAAAAGTAAAATCAAGTGAGTGCGTAGTAATGAAGTCAGAATCGCTCCAGTCTGTCGTCAGATATTCCCATTCTGGATTATCCGCATCGCCTATAAACTTCGTAGTAAGCATTTTGACTGTAGATTTATACGTAATACCGGTATTCTTGAACAAATCGATATAATAAAAAGGCTTTATGCTTACCGAATTTGAATTTGTCAGTTCCTGTTTAGTAGCAGTATAATCGGTCACTTTCAATGAATCAGCGGACGACTCAGTGTATCCTCCGCTCGCCGT
>JBAYAJ010000022.1:0-21284 GCA_041669845.1 Treponema sp. | reverse complement strand
TTCGCCGACGGAGAATCAAAAAAGTTCAGAACAACACGCGTTGCGTTCCTGCTGAACAACGTAAAATTAACTCCTCCGGCAGTTATCACTGCACCCGGGTTCATAGGTTTCCCTTGTAGTACCTGAGATACATCCATAATTACATATATTAGCATGGATGCATGACAAAAAGCAACGCAAACATGCGGCCAATAGCCATACAAGATGAAAATCGTTATACTTTGGTTCAATGGAAACTGAAAAAAATACTGAAAAACAAGACTTGAAAACAGCACTTGTCACCATTGTCGGACGGCCTTCGTCCGGCAAATCAACATTTCTGAACACTGTATGCGGACAACCCGTTTCAATTGTCTCCGAAATTCCACAGACAACACGGGATGCAATCCGTGGTATAGTGAATACATCGTACGGGCAGCTCGTATTTATAGACACTCCTGGATATCATGACAGTGATAAAAAACTAAACCTGAAACTCCGGTCTGTCACCGAAAATCAGCTGAAGGATGCTGATGCGATATTATATATTCTGGACAGCACACGTCTTCCAGGAGACGAAGAGCAGCTCACTGCAAATCTGATTAAACCACATGCAAACCGTACAGTTGTGGCAATTAATAAAATCGATTCACGCAGTGCACAGATAAATTCGGCGGCAGAATTTATTGCAAAAGTCCTGCCGGAAATTCCGAAAGGGCGTATTATAATGATATCCGCCAAAACCGACAAAAATATAAATGAAGTGCTTAAAGCGCTTTATGATCTTGCTCCCGTTGCACCGCAGATGTATCCGGAAGAGTATTATACAGATCAGGAACCGGGATTCAGAATTGGAGAGGTTATCCGTGGAGAAGCAATAAACAGGCTTGAACAGGAAATACCTCACTGTCTTTATGTCGACATTACCGACATGGAAATGAAAAACGAGGGAAAACTGTTGTGGGTACGCGCATTTCTCTGTGTAGAGCGTGAAAGTCAGAAAGGAATTGTTATTGGAAAAAGTGCTTCAATGATAAAAGCAATACGTATCGAATCATTAAAAAAGCTCCGTAAAATATTCGACTATAAAATTGATCTTGATCTGCAGGTAAAAGTTGATAAAAACTGGCGTCAGAAAGACACGGTATTGACCAGGTTAATAAAATAGCAGCCGCTTTCTCCAGAATAAAACGAAGAAAATGTAATCAGTGCTCCCCTAAAACGGTGCAGGACACGTAAACTCCATGCGGATTCCCGTCTCAGGATGAATAAAAGACAGATACTGTGCATGGAGCATAAGACGTTCCCCTTTTCCGCATTTTCCATACAGAGAATCTCCTACAATCGGTAAACCGAATCCGTGAATATCAGACGAAGTAAGCCGCAGCTGGTGTGTTCTACCGGTATGCGGTGTATACAGGATGCGTGTTACTTTCCGGTTTTTCCCGTCTGTACCCCGGTACCAGTTGTAGCCAAGTTTTGTCCATTCGGTAATACCGAGTCTACCATTTACGTCATCATAAATCCGGCGGGGACGATTCGGCCAGTCAGGTGAAAATTTCAGCTGCATAACTCCTTCTGTTACACCCCGAGAGGGAACAGACAGACCTTCCGCATTTTCAAGTACCCCGTCAAGGAGCGCAACATACTGTTTACGGACCTGACCTCTTTCAAACTGCATAGAAAGATTTCTCTGTGATTCTGCGGTAAAAGCAAGGACTATAAGCCCTGATGTCTCCATGTCCAGCCGGTGTACGGAAGGTTGTTTTATTGTATCAGGAAACAGACGCCGCATACGATTAACAACACAGTCCTGTTTCTCTGGTCCGCGCCCCGGAACCGATAACAGCCCGGACTGTTTATTAACGACAAGTATGTTCTGATCGCGGTATACGATTGTAAGCCCTAGAATTGCAGGAAGAATAATTCCGCATCGTTCATCGCACGGCTCATATGAAATTCCGCTTTTTTTATTAACCGAAGGACGTCCGTAATAAACTTCATCCATACTCACAGGAAGAAGTGCATGTGCAAAGGCATAATCAAGCAGCTTGGGTGCACAACAGTCGCCGGTACCAGTCGGAGGCAGTTTCTGACACCGGTTTTGAACCGCCCTTTCCGCACATATTCCGAAGAGAGTCCGAATTGTACCGTCACTGCAGTGGAAACGGTATAATGAATGCACCGCTTTCAGAGATTCTGTCGTCAAAACAGCACGTTCACTGGAAATACGCCGTTTATCGCTTTCCGGTGCCGTTCTAAGTTCCGCAGTCAGCTCATGGATACGCTTATCGTTCGGTGCAAGTGCCTGCATAATACTTTCCGTACAGACAACAGGCGGCACCCATATATATTTCTGCTTACAGCCTTCTATAATAAGACTGTTTCCGGAAACAGTATACAGTACAACTTCATCACCGGCTTTGCCGGTACATACAAGCACTCCTATCATGATGCCGTGTCCGTCCCGTTCTTTACTCGGAGCAGATACCTGTGTCAAACAAAGAGAACCGTCAAGTAACTGTGAAACTATCTGACCGCAGTAACAATGCGCCAGCTCTGTCGGAAACGGCGGAAACATAAAGGTCAGCTATCTGCGGATTTCTACCGAACCGTCTTCCTTCCCAATGAAAACGACAGGTTTGTTCTGCGTAAAAAAACCGTTCTCAACCACACCCGGAATATCGTCTATTTTATCTTCCATTTCCACCGGATTTACAGGTTCATTCCACACACAGTCCAGAATCTGATTACCGCTATCGGTAATGACTGGACCGCATTTTCTGACACCTTCACGCAGTGTACATTTTGCTCCAAGACCTGCCAGCGCCTGCATAACAGGAACGCGTGCGTCACCGATTATCTCGACAGGAAGCGCAAACCTTGTTCCCATATGGAGAACAGCTTTTGTTGAGTCTGCTACAATAACAAGCAGTTTTGCATTATATTCAACGATTTTCTCCCGGAGCAGGGCTGCACCGCCGCCCTTTATAAGATTACAGTCCGGATCAATTTCATCTGCACCGTCTATTGCAAGATCAAGTACACCGTCGATAATGTGGTCGTTGAGAGTATATACCGGAATAGTAAGATCCTGACATGCATTGGCTGTTTGAAAACTTGTAACAACCGCTTTTACATCAATCAGTGTGTGGTCCCTGATATAATCTGCAATACGTAAAACAGCAGGCATTGCCGTCGAACCAGTCCCCAGCCCTATTTTCATACCGCTGAATATCTTGCCTTCCTTTAAAAGCGTATCCACAGCAGTACGTGCCGCCAGTGTTTTCTGTTCACTTTGTGTCAGAACCTTCATAATCGACTCCTGTAAAAATTTTAAATTGTCTGTATCCCTGATATTTCAACATTTTCATGCCGTTACAGACTTCACAGCCGGCCTCAGCAGCACGCATCATGACGGGGGTTATCTCAGGTACATAAATAATGTCGAATAATTTCTCACTCCCGTGAAACTGATAAAAATATATTGGGTCGTTTTCCTTATTTGAACTCGTCACCGCATTCATTCCTTTCGAAGTAGTCTGAATAATAATATCTGAATACTGTTCAAGTATTCCGGCAGAATCAACATCTAGCAGGGCATATTCAAAACCGTATCGTTCTGCAAGAACTTTTGCATTTGTGACTGTTCTGTTAAAAATACATGCACGTGCTCCCAGCTGTTTAATAACATACGCTACAGCTTTTGCAGCACCTCCTGCACCGAGTATTGCAACTCTACGGTGACGGAGTCTGTCCGTACCAAGAAACTCTGTAAGTGCTTTTCTGAATCCGTACGCATCCGTGTTATATCCTGCCCAGCCGCTGTTCTTCCGCACGACAGTATTGCTCGCGCCTATTTCCCCGGCTTCCTGATCAAGTTCCGCCAGTTCAGCAAGTATCGTTTCCTTGTGAGGTATTGTAACTGCAAGTCCCTGTATACCAATCTGCCGCGAAAAATCAAGTACATCGGTAATGGATGGAGAACGCACAGGAATAAAAACTGCATTAATATTTTTTGCTTTATATCCGCTGTTGTGAATTTCCGGACTGGAAGTCTTTACAAGCGGCCAACCGGTAATTCCGTACAAAGTCGTATGTTCATTCAAATCACGAAAATGGTACACGTTATTAAGCGTAACAGGATCAATATGACCGACAGAAGGAATATTACCGGCTGTTTCCTCCGGAGACGTATACGTCAGATATGAATTTAATTTATAGGAAAGAATTCTGGACACCTGTCCAAGAGGACCCATGGCACACAAAATATGGTCATATTCCGTAATCGACTCCGATTCTTTAAAAAGATTGGTCACATCGGCAAGAGTTGTCGGCATAAAAGCAATCTTTGGAATTTCATACCCTGTCTTACGCATCTCATTACATAATGCTTTGAGATTCGTAATTGGTTTTTCTATATCGTGGCAGCTTCTGATAATACGTACTCCAAATGCAAGTGCTGCATCCTGCAGGCTTGGAATATGATAGTCTTCTTCAAAATCGACATATGCAAAATTCTTTGTCGGATTCTGATCAGCGAATGCAAGCGCCCTTCCAAACAACATCGTCCGCGATATTTCACCACTGAAGAATAAACCGCCGTCAATTTTACGTCTGATTGTAAGTACACAGGGAACATTTACCATTGAAGGAAAACGGCGCACATATAACTGCTCATCTTCAGTCAAAAAATCAACACGCAGCTCCGCCAGATCAATATACTGATTATATTTCCGCACAAGAGCAGCATCTTCCTCAAGAGTTTTCCCTGTAAGTGTCAGACAAATCAGCGGTTGTTTCATTGCGTTATTCCTTAAAAGTTATCGTACCGTAATTTTTTTATGCTCTTTTTCAACGACGGAAAGTATAAGTATCGTTCCTGCAGGGACTGCATACGGTATCGTTATGTGTCCGCCTGGATGTGAGAAGCTCACCAGTGTATACGGATCACCTTCTTCAGGTACCGCAGTCAGTTTTACAGAGACAGGATACGGATATATTGTGAGTGTATCTTCAAAAACACCGTACACATTTCCGTTTACCGGCCTGGACGGCATTGCAAATTCTGCAGATACATGTGTGTAGTTCTGAACAAACTCGTCCGTAAACTTCTGTTCACTGACAATAGTTCCCGGCGTTTCGTTTCCGGCAGCCTCATGCGATGTAAAATCAAAAGTAAGTTTTGTTCTTGCCATCTGCTGCAGCACATCGTTTACAGCACTGCCAACAAGATCGGGAACGCGCGTATTTTCAAAATTCGGCCCGCGGCTTACAATAAAATGTACGGTTACGGGATTCGAAATATTAGTTCCCTCCGGAGGATCCTGTTCAATTATAGTACCCGCAGCTGCTGCATCTGCCTTGTACTGCGGAGCTGCAATAACAATAAGAGGACGTGCAGAACCAGCAAAAAGAGTCTGAAGCTTAAGCCGTACTTCGTCCAGATTCTGTCCTATATAATTTTCAACATGATCAATAACAACGCCTCTGCTTACGACGAGAGAAACACGGCTGTATCCCTTTCTGATGGCGCCACCGGCAGGAGACTGCTCAAGAATCTTTCCTTCGTCCCCTGGTTTGTCGGAATAGCGTAGCTGGATTTTCGGATATAATTCCTTTGTCTGCATTTCAATAAGTGCCGTAGGCAGGTCTTTCCCCACGACATCCGGAACCATAACCTTTTCAGGACCTTTTACATTTATAGAAAAGACTACAATACATGAAAGCAGCATAACAATAACTGCAGCAGTCACAGTAAAAACAAGCAGTCTGCCGTTAGACTGCATATCCGCAAGAATATTATGGTAATTTATCTCTGGTACTTTTAAATTGTGTATATCAAAATTCCGAATAGTATTACGGATATTTTTAATTTTATCTTTCAGCTGTGGTATTTTCATACATTCCTCAAAAAAACGACGTTTTATCCTGATAATATCATCTTATAACGATATAATCCAGTAATACGTTCATGGATTCAGACGCGGCTCCAGTTCAATCAGTTTATCAATTACTCTCCGGCATTCATCTTCATTACTGTATATAATCTGCATATTTGTATGTTTTTTCGTAACAAGATCAAGTACACCGGAATCATGCAAAGCCTGCTGATTTTCCGGCAGGGACAGAAATGGTATTCCCACTATATCGGCAAACGGAATAAGCTGTCCCTCCACAACAATACCGTTGGTATATACTCCTGAACATTTAGCCGTCATTACTTCACGAATTGCCATTTCCGCCCCAAGTATACCTATTGCACACATAACACAGTCAATAAAAATACCCATATCTCTGAACAGGACAAGCAGCATAAGCAGAGGGCAACATACAAGGACAATAACTGCAAACTTAA
This sequence comes from Treponema sp., assembly GCA_041669845.1. Taxonomy (GTDB): domain Bacteria; phylum Spirochaetota; class Spirochaetia; order Treponematales; family Treponemataceae; genus Treponema_D. Next base: position 14,947 of record JBAYAJ010000022.1, on the reverse strand, counting down.
GTAAACGAGGTTTCACCGGCAATTCCCGGGTACCCGCTTTTTTAAGCATTTTTGTCCTTCTTAAAGACAGCGTCGCAACAAGCAGCGCATATACACATAAAGAGACAGCAACAATAATAACCGTAACTGTTTTCATATACTACTCCTGTAAAATAGAAGCAGAGTGCTCTGATTCAAACCCCGGATAATACCTGTTTCCGGTTGAACAAACATCATTGCTTCCGTTTATAATTTTCCAGCCAGCATTCCAGAGCTTTTTCAGCACTTCCGAATGCGAGAGGAATTCTGCCTATATCGTTTCTGTCACTTATATGGACAGATACAAAACCAAGAACTTCCGACTGCTGCCCGTGCAGCTGATTCATAAACAATTCGATACTGCCGGATTCTTCCGGAATGCAGGCAGTAAAAAATGAATCACAGGTTTTGTAGGTTATGTTTTTATATTTGTACGTATTAGGAAAACTGCACAAATAGGAAACAACAGGTGGCTTTATGCCTGTTTCCTCAAAACATTCCCGCACAACCGCATCTTCCAGACATTCATCGGGATTAACGAATCCTCCCGGGAGAGCAAAAAAACCTCTGCGCGGCTCCTTTGCCCGTTTTTCAAACAGAATATTTCCGTCATTGTCGGCCAGTACAATACCGACCGCAGCAGCAACATTGTTGTATAAATCAAAACCACAGTCGGGACACAGCCATTTTCTGTTATCAACATAACTGATTTTAAAACTGCCGCACATCGGACACATTTTGAAATCATTATTAAAACTCATGAAAAACACCTCTCTGTCAGTGCATCGGCAAGCGCTTCCGAGCGTTTTACTGTTTGTATAACAAGTGGAACGAACAACGGTAATACTGCCTTTATTCTGCCTCCGATTCCTTTTGCTTTACCAAGCCCTCCGCGGATAAACTGAGTCTTGATAATCGCAGCAGCTTCATCCAGAAGCAGTGGAATAAAACGAAATATAATCTCTACAACCACAATTGTATACCGGACAGGAACATGAAGCAGCGCAAGCGGTTTCAGAAGAACAGAAAGGCCATCTACGATATCATACTCTGGTGTAGTATACGAAAAAGCGATAATGCACGCCAAAGCAGCTTCCGTATGGATAAGTGTCGTAAGACAAAGCATAAGTTTTGACGGTGTCACGGTAAAATACCGGTACGGAACAAATACACGTTCGCCGGGAACAGCCGGATAGAAAATCATCTGAAAAATACAAAAAAACAGAAGTAAAGGTATTACCTTTATCAGTGAACAGAACAGCCGTTTCACCGGATATTCGGAAAACAGTGCATACACAAATGAAACGCATAACAGTACAATACATGCATACAGCGGGCGGACAACAAGTGACGAAATAAAAAGAGCTGAAAATACCAGAAATTTCGCAACAGGTGCCATTCGTGCAATAATTCCTGTTTTCTTTTCCGGTGCATTCATTTCTGCAGCAGTTTTCCGCAGCTTTTCCAGTAATTTTACACCATCAAGCGGCGGTTGTACAGCGGAAGACATCTGTTCAGCCTGTACAGCACCATCTGTATCAGACAAAATCGTTCCATTTACTATAGCTATTTCCCTGTCAGCGAAATCCGCCTCATCCCTGTGATGCGTACTGAACATAATTGTGCTGCCTTTCTCTGCAAGAGTTCGGAGCAGATTCATTACCCTACTGCGGGAAGGTCCGTCAAGTCCTGCTGTCGGTTCATCAAAAAGCATTATGGGAGAACCAAGTGCGATAATCCCGGCTACGGCAAGCCGTCTTTTTTCCCCGCCGGACAGGTTGAACGTCTGCCGGTCAGCATACGATGAAAAGGGAATACCTGCTTCATCCATGGACTGCTTCACTCGCATTAGAAGTTCCTCGCCCGTTACACCTCTGTTCCGGGGACCGAAAGCGACATCGTCGGCTGCAAACTGCTCAAACAGAGCAGCTTCACTGTTCTGCTGGCAAAGTACGGGACGGGCAGCACCTTGGACTGCTCCCGAACCAGGGATAAGAAGTCCGGCTGCAATCTCGAATAGAGTAGATTTACCACTGCCGGAAACACCGGTTAAAGCTGTAAGCGTTCCTTTATGCAGACAAAAACTTATAGAAGAAAGGACATTCGATCCACCGTAAGAAAATGAAACATTCGAAAAAGAAAGCATTGCTTCAGTTTCCGGTTTTCCTGTTCTGTCTGATTTTATAATATCGCTGCCGGTAATCAGTCTGCATAATGAAAAATCTGCAAAAAAAGCGGTTTTACTGCCTTGAAAAAAGATTCCTCCGTCTTTCATAAGAATAACATCGTTTGTCTGCAGTACTGCATCAGCATCATGAGTAATATGAATAACTGTATTTCCCCGGTTCACCCAGTATGAAAGAAAATGAAAAATTTCGCTGCGCGATTCCGGATCAAGCATTGCAACAGCCTCATCAAGAATAAGCACATCTGGACGCAGGGCTATAATGCCTGCAATCGCTTCCTTCTGTGTCTGGCCAAGCGATAATGCCAATGAAGGAGCAGAAGCCTTACTAAGCAGTCCTGTTATATTAAGACTTTCAATAGTACGCAGTTCAACTTCACCGGCATCCAGTCCAAGATTCTGCGGACCAAACGCTACATCCCGTGAAACAATACCACATATTATCTGATCTTTTGGAGACTGAAACACAAGTGCGGTACGTTTATCCTTCATAAAATGAACACTGCCTTCATCTGGAACAAGAAGCCCGCTCAATATACGTGCAAGAGTACTTTTCCCGCTTCCATTAAGTCCTACAATTGCTGTATATGAACCCGATTCCAGCAAAAAACTGACATTTTTCACTGCCGGAACTTTATGCTGCGGATACGTATAAGTAACATTGTTTACGGAAAGTATACTCATTTCACGTATCATATCGAAAATGTAAGAAAATTCCAATAATAACCATTTGGAACTTGACAATACAAGAATTTTAGGCTTACTGTTGTTCCATGTCAAATACAGCAATTATTTATTATTCACTTGAAGGAAATGTTGACTATATTGCAAAACTGCTTGCATACAAAATCGGTGCAGACCTTATACAGCTTGAAACTGTAAAAGAATATCCTAAAGAAGGGTTGCTAAAATTTATAATCGGTGGCTGTGACGCAACATTCGGAATTCGTCCGGCATTAAAAAATGCACTTCCCGATTTTGATCAATTCTCTACAATAGTAATAGGGACTCCTGTATGGGCAGGTAGGCCGTGTGCACCAATCAATACATTTCTCCACAAGGCAAAAATAACCGGAAAACGTATCGCACTTTTTGCCTGCTGCAGCGGCGGGCCAACTGAAAAATGTTTCAGCAGGATGGAGTCTCTGCTTACCGGAAATACAATCATAACATGCGACACATTCATCAATCCGACACAAAATGAGGGATATACAATCACCCGTAAAACCGATATGATTGTAGCGAAGATATAGTTAACCTGTATGTAAGGACATACTGATTAAATTACGATTATTCAACAAGTGTTTCCTTAACAGTTCCCCGTAAATACATTCGTAAGATACCTGCCTGCTACAGAAGCAAGTCTGTATATGGTATCAACCGGTGCAGGCTCAAGTCCGGTCATGTGATAGCGCGGGAAAAAACGTGTAATGTGAAGAGGTATACCCACATCGACGGATGAAACCCATTGTGCAAGCAGCTGTATCTCATCATCACTGTCATTCCACCCCGGAACAATAAGTGTCGTAAGCTCAACATGACAGTGTTTTGTACATACCGTAATTGATCTCTTCACCGTTTCTAAATCACCTCCAAGATACCGGTACCACTCCGGTGTAAATCCCTTTAAATCTATATTCATTGCATCAATATAGGGAAGTATTTCTTCAATCACAGGAATACACACGCTTCCGTTAGTCACAACTACATTCTTCATACCCAGTCTGCGTACAAGTTTTGCCGTATCGCGGACATACTCCCAGCATACAAGCGGCTCGTTGTATGTATACGCCACACCAATGTTTCCCCGGATAATAAGCGACTGTGCCCGTCCGGCAAGCTCTTCAGGAGATACATATTCAGTCTTCACCTCCTTTCCGGCCTGTGAAATATCTGCATTCTGGCAGAACGGACAATGCAGGTTACAACCATAACTTCCGGCAGAAAGAATCATACTTCCCGGATAAAACATTTTGAGAGGTTTTTTTTCTATCGGATCAAGAGCAAGAGCCGTAAGCTGCCCGTAATTAACCGGTATTATTTTCCCGCCATGATTATAACGTGCACGGCACTGTCCTGTCTGTTCCTCACCAAGTTTGCAGTGATAAAAGCATGTACTGCAGGTTACTGTCTGCGGACTAGTATGCAAAGTTTTCGTCATATATATCTTTCACTTTTTCTCCGGACCGGTAATCTTCGCATCTTTAAGATTATATAGTGCATCATCATTCATCTTCCGTTTATTTTCATGATGCTCTTTTATTACTGCGGCAGAAAGCAGGCCTCCAAGTGCCGCAAGTATCCCCATAATAAAACCTTTTTCGAAACTCACAGGACATACCTCCTTAAATATCATTTACCCTGTTCCCGTCCGGTATTCCGTTCCCAGAACACACCACCGGAATATCCTTGAATCGATTTATCACAGTCGGCACGTGCCAGACGTTTTTCTGCAAGAAGACAGTATTCTGTATTCATTTCAATTCCACAGTATTTTCTACCGAGTTTTTTTGCAGTAACGGACGTTGTGCCCGAACCCAGGAACGGATCAAACACGAGTGCGCCGGGTTTGGAACTTGCAAGGATAAGTTTTGCAATAAGTTTTTCCGGCTTCTGTGCCGGATGATCCGTATTCTCACTCATTGACCAATACGGCACCGTTATATCGTCCCAGAAATTTGATGCACATGTAAGCCGGAATTTCCCGTCGTCAGTCTCTTTCCAGTCTTTTGGTTCTCCATTCTCACGGTACGGTGCAATAACACGACGCTTTTGTTTTACAGCATCAGCATCAAAATAATAATCAGGACCAACTGTAGCGAACCAGATATCCTCACAGCTGTTTTTCCAGTTTGAAACCGCACCCCGGCCTTTTTCCCGCTGCCATGTAATACGGTTTCTGACCGTTAAAAAATTATTAACGACAGTATACAAAGCTGCGGTACATTTCCAGTCTCCGCAGATATACAGGGATGCATTTTTTTTAAGCACTCTGACTATGAGCGGAAACCACGATTCAAGATATTCTCTGTATGCATCATTGCTCCGTGCCGTAAATTTATTTCCTCCAAAATTCTTAGACAGATTATACGGAGGGTCAATTATCATAAGATCGACACTTTCAGGCGGGAAAAATTTTATTACATCAAATAAATTACCGTTGTATGTTCTGTTAATAATTTCTTCCTGACTAAGAGGCTGAAACGCAGTACACAGTTTCGGAGCATACAAAGCCCGCTCTCCGTCGTTAAGTTCTGTCGTATGATTTCTGGGCGAACGTATTTTTTCCATATTTATTCCACTTAAAACTACTGCTGCCATTATCAGTCTGGTCAATAATGGCGCACGACCTCAAAACGTTCAAGGTCAGGGTTTTCTGATCTGTCTATGCCACCCTTTCTGCATGCAATATTCAGCTGCTCATCAACAGAATTTACAGTTTCAAGATTGGGAAGAAGCAGACCTCGGCGATATCCCTTTGTTACAACGACACCGTATCTTTTTACGTCAAGTTCCGCAGGTGAACTTATTCTCTGAGTCGGACCAAGAACATCGACACTGTATACTATAGAAGCAAGTTCATCAGCTTCAACTTCCGGAAAACGCGGATCCTGCGTAGAGGCGCTTATTGCATTGTGGATTATTTCTTCCGCAACAGAACTGCACACAGGTGAAATTGTTCCAATACACCCTCTCAGACTGCCGTCTTCTTTTAAAGAAACAAACGTACCAGCCCGCCTGTTAAGCAGCTCCGGAGAAAGATGCCAGCCATGAAAATCATCGTCGTCACATATAACACAGCCACCGGCAACTTTCGGAAGCTTCCGGGTACGTACATATATTTCTACGGTTACTCTTGCAAGCGCGACAAATTCGTCTTCATTATGTTTCCGTGCTGCCATTTGCTCTTTCTCCAGCAGCTCATACTGTTCAAGAAAATTACGTCTTTCGTCCCGGCCTTCAGGCGTATACATACAGATTCCGTAGCCAACGCCAAAAGGTCCTTCATACGACAGTTTTTCAACTTTTACAGCTGTACGGTCAAGCGCTCCCGCCATAATAATAAATGAACGATGCCCGCATTCTGCCGCATTCTCACAGAAATCAGGGTCAAACGAAAACAATCCGCCGAATTCACCGGTTCCCATCACATTCATTATCCGATCATCGTACACAGGTCCCTCAGGACGAAATCCATACGGGCCGTCGGTTTTCAACACGTGAGATAAATCTCCACTTGCAACAATTACAACCCGCCGCCCGGTTTTTTCAACCGCGCGCGCAATACACTCTCCGAGCATATAATGTTTTTTATATGACTGCCCCGACAGGCCGATGCGGACAAGCTTGTATTCATTCTTTATAAACTGGTTAATAAAATAGAGCGGTACCATCGTCGCATGATCAAGCTTCGGTTCTTTCTGGCCATTCGTACCTGCAGCAAGCCCTGTTTTATCGGATTCGGCGCAGACAGCCTTTACGAGCGGCACGTCATATTCTATATGAAACCGTACCTGACCTGCCCCGAATTGTCCAAAATCTCCGTCTGCCGATGTTCCGGGTGAAATGTGAAAATAGTCGGAATACATTGCTGCATGAGGCGATGTAACAATAATTGTTTCCGGCTTCAGAGCTGCAATTCTCTGAGCGACTTTTATGTATGCCGCACGTGTTGCAGAAATTCCATTTTCTTCACCATGTCCCACCTCATGAACAATAAGTGGAGGATGAGGAACCATATATGTACCAATAATTGACATATAACACCCCCTTAATTCAAATTTTATTCTGGTTTATGCTTTTTCATAGAAAGGACAGCTTTTTTTCCGCTATTTCGTCCATAATGTGCTGTTTAACGAGTCCAAGAGACTCTCTGTAACTGGTACTGGATAGTCCTGGAAAGCGAATAAGGAAACGTTCTTCGCCCGGATGATGTTCGTTGAAAAAATCAATTTTCTGGAGTATTTTCTTACTGAACTTCCCCTTTTCAACGGACGCCCGCTCTTTTATGGAAGCAAACATTTCGGTCATACTGGCACCATGAAACCATGATTCACCGGAATAGCGTTCCGTAAGCGACTCACCAAATTCCTTAAGTTTAGCCATTGCAGTACTGAAGTCAACAAGTTTATGGACTGTTACGACTATGTCGATTATAAAAATAACGGCAAGTCCGCTTGAAAGATACACCGTAAGTGTATCGCTCAGCATAAAGACAAAATGATCAACGACGGGCTGGACAAAATGAACAGCTATGATTCCCATAATGCCGAACAGTACCGAATTAAGCAGACAGATACGTCCTTTCATGTTGAATTTATGGTCGGAATAATCCCACCATTTCATTTTAAACATTCTTTCCATTTCCCAGCTTGTAAAATATTCAACGACGGAACAAAGTACCATTGCACTCACAAACAATGTAATCCATGATGACTTTACTTCCGGAGGAAGCTGCATGACGATAAGCCCTCCGCACCCATAAATAGGGCAGACTGGTCCGTGAAGAAATCCCCTGTTAATGAATTTATGTTCGTAAAAAATGCCTACATACAGCACCTCACAGCACCAGCCGACAAAACTGTATAAAAGAAAAATAAGAAAAAGGCGCCCTAACGGTACCATTTGAATCGAAGAACCTGCATTCAAGAAATCAGTCATACTACAACTTTACTTCATTTTTTAATGGTTGGCAATCAACAGCCCTGTGAACAAAAGATATTCCAATATTAAAAAGTAAGAAACTATGGTATACTCTTCATATGCCGTATAGTATTGAATTTCAAATTTCCGGTCTGATTATTGTTGTTATTTTATGCATTGTATTTTTCTCAAAACCTCGCTGGAAATCACTGCAAAATTCAATCTTCCGGGTTTTACTCCCATTAACAGTCCTTGAACTTCTTATGGATATAATCAGCGTCATTACAGTCGCAGAGCGCGATCATATTCCGGTATCTTTGAATAACTTCTTTGCAAAAGGGTATATTATTTCTATCGATATCTGGATTACGGGAATTACCCTCTATGTTCTGTCAAATTTTATTTATACGGACACTCCTGAACGAAATATAGCACGCATAAAAGCAGCAGGTCTGCTCTTAATCATTGCAGCATCAGCCGGATGCATCATAACAATTGCAGCACCATTAAAATATGCAAACTATGGCAGAAAAGTTTATTCATACGGAATACCGTCTACAAGTACTTTTATTTTCGCAGTATACTGTATTATAATTTTATTCGTCAGCTGTTTAATGAATTACCGGTATCTTCCGTTCAAACGTAAAATTCCAATGTTTGCATTCGTAATTATGGAAGGAAGTGTTGCACTGCTTCAGGTACATTTCCGGAGTCTGCTTATCATCGGTTTCGGTACCGCGGTTTGTGTATTAATCATGTACATGACGATGGAAAATCCCGACATGGATATGATCGCAAAACTAAACGAAGCGAACAGGCGTATAAACAATCTCCTGTTGAATATTCTTCCCGCATCAATAGTGGCAGAGCTGAAAGAAAAACCGAGCACATTTACAGAAAAATTCGACAATATTACTGTTGCTTTTATGGATATTGTCGACTTCACGGAAATATCTTCCATTATTGGTGCCGAAAAACTCGTTAATATTCTTAATTCGCTTTTTTCGGAATTCGACATACTTCTTGACAATTATAAAATCGAAAAAATAAAAACAATCGGTGATGCTTATATGATTGCTTCCGGTCTTCCGGAGCGGTATGAAAACAACTGCGAAGAAATGCTTAAATTTCTGATTCAGGCGCAGCGTACCATAACGGACTTTAACAAACGCCATAACACCACATTACAGATGCGTATCGGAGTAAACTGCGGACCTGTGGTGGCCGGTATTATAGGCAGAAAAAAGTTTATATATGATCTGTGGGGAAGTACGGTAAATTATGCGTCCCGCATGGAAAGTTCCGGAGTTCCCGACCGCATACAGGTGTCAGAGAACGTCTATAATCTTATGAAGGATAAATATAAATTTGAATGCCGGCAGCAGGTAGACGTAAAGAGTTTCGGAACCTGCCTCTGTTATCTGCTCGAACCTGGGAGAAAATGACGAAAACTGCTTGATTATCATTCTCTATTCGCGCACAATAACGCTATGTCCTTCCGTGTCCTTATTATGCGGCTCTCGCAGTTCCGCGACGTTGTAAAATCAACAACTCATCAGTTTCTCTACGGAGAATGTGCGCGTGTTTTAAGCGACGAGTGCATAGACTTTGCTTTTCTGCCGTCGGAAAGTGCGCGCAGCCATCACTGCGCACTTGAAGGTTTCCGTACGCATATTCCCGCTGCGGATTTTGATCTTATTCTTGTCGCAAACAGCTATGCGGTTGAACTTATAAATCTGCCGTACATGCTTAAAACTGCCGGCATTCCGTACAGCAGCAGAGAACGTTTTCACCGGAATGTAAAACCGATTATTATTCTGGGTGGGTCGAATGCAATGGCAAGTCAGGCCATGCTTTTCAGCGAAAACGAAGCTCTGACCGATGCTGTGTACTTCGGCGAAGGTGAAAAAAATGTAACGGCTATCGTAAAGGCGCTGTCGGAAGCATCTGACGGAGAAAGGCGCAGTACACTTATTTCTCTGCAGAATGTAATCACCGGACTTCGAGTATTCAGCGCTCCGCATAAAACCGTCAGAAAGGCGGTATTTTCCGGAACGAACGCTGAACTGCTGGCAAATGCAAAGCAGGCGCTGTTCGATTCCGCAGAAGCAGACACCGTCCGGCTTATGATTTCATATGACTGCCCGTCGTTCTGCACATTCTGTTTTGAAGGCTGGGAACGCAAACCGTACCGTGAAGTACCATTCAGCGAACTTCTGAAAGCTGCAAAACATTTAAAACGGGAAACAGGAGCTGCGACCCTTGAAATTACCGCGTTCAATTTTAATACACATACCGACATAACGAAAATCATCACGGAGATGAACAAACTGTTTGCGCAGGTAAATTTCATGAGTCAGCGCGCGGACATTCTTGCATCGAATAATACGCTGGCGTCATACGAAATCGCGGCAGGCAAGCGGCAGTATACGCTCGGAGCCGAAGGAATCAGTGAACGTATGCGCTCATACTTCAACAAGAATCTTGACGAAAAGACGCTTCTTGCATCAATGTCGCTTCTCATGGCTCAGAATGCTGTAAAAGAAATCAAACTTTTCTATATTATCGCCGGAATTGAAACCGACGAAGATTTCGCGGACTTCCGGCATTTTCTCTCAAAGGCAGCAGAGCTCAAAACACAGTATGGTTCACCGGCACGCATACTTTGTTCGTTCGGCCTTCTTGTCCGCATGCCGTTCACACCGCTCAGGTATGAGAAACTTCTTTTAACAAAGGAAGAATGGCAGCCCGTCGTCGAAAATATAAAACAGACGGTTGAAAGCGCCGGCTACGAATTCCGTCTTACATATCCCTATGAAGAATATTTTCTTTCACAGGTACTCGTTCTTACAAACCACTATGCCGCTCCCGCACTTATTGATTTTGCTGAACATACTATCGTCTACGATCAGACACTGCCTGACGGTGCATGGAATTTATTCTTAAAACATGTTCCTGTTACACCGGAATTCACTGCAGAAAAAAGCGCGGACTATAAATTTGCATACAGCGACATCAATACACGTACACCGGCATCCTTCCTGTATGCCCGTTTCCTTGACGCAAAAAACGGCATGGAGATGAAATCGTGCATGAGCGGCGAATGCAGGGGATGCGGCAGCTGTACGCAGAATGAAAGGAACTTTCTTCTCGGACATACCATAACCATGCCGTCCGGTTCCGACAAGTCAGACGTTGCAGCGCTGCTCCTTGAAAAACAGCGCGTAAAACCAGTGTACATAAAAACAGAGATACCGGAAAACATGACGCACTGCCGTACGGAAACAAAGGCTGCGTTTGTTATGCGGAAACTCATGGACGCTGTGGAACGGGCAGGTACGGAACCGGTGTCTCTCATCATGAAAGCGGAAGATGTTCTGTTCGGCAGTGACAGATACACAGGGAGGCTGCCGAACTGGTACGGATCAACGCTGTATGCTGTCTATGCTTTTTCCGATGACACACGATCCGTACTTTCCGCAGCACTCAGCAATGCTGGAATACCGGCAGACGATACAGAAAAAATACCGGCAGAATGCAGAATCACCCTTATACCGGACAGACAGACGGAAGACACAGAACTTGAAAAAACGGCGCAGGCACTGCTTAACTCGATGCATCTGCCGTATGTGCTTTTGCGTAAATCAGGGTACACAAACCTTGTAATTGCCCCGAAAGCACTTAAAAAACATATTGTCGACTCGTGTCTCGTGCACGACGGAAAAATATTTGTAACATGCTCCATAAAAGCGGATTTCGGCATACTTGCAAAAAAACAGTTCCACATGCTTACGGAAACTGCATAGTACAAACAGCTGTGTGATAAACCGCCGGGACTTTTTACATCAGGTATTATCAGACTTCACGAAAAGATTTCTGAATAATTCCGCAATCTTATGAGGCCCTGCCGCTGTACCGGTTTTACCTGCGGCAGGCTGCTGTATATCTTTTTCAGAGGCACGTTCAGCGGCCTTTTCCGTGACTTTGTTTGCCGCAATCGTAAAGAGACTGTTTTTCCCGAACACTGCAAGATATCCGTCGGGAGTCTGATTCGTCGTAAAGACGGGAAGAAGCTGCGCACTGAACTTATCAGCCGCCACATTAACGGCACTGTGATTCTTTATCATTTTCTGACTTTGTATAAGGAAATCAATTTCAGGATGGATTTTATCTATATCAGCGTCGTACAGCTCCGAACTGTGTCCAGGTTCCACATATTTCTCAAGATACGAAGGAGAAGCCTGTATGACAGTTCCGCCGGCATCAAGCAGCAGTACTGGTTCATCACCCACGGACATCAGAGCCGCGATAGCATTATTAAGATATCTGATCCGCTGTGCCCGTTTACTGCTTATATCTTCCATTTCACGGAACAGGACTTTTATTCCCAGTCCGAGTGTACCGAATTTCATAAAGCGCCCGTCTTCTATCTTTCCGCCGGCCCGTGCCATGTCGAGCAGATGACCGAATTCACCGGTACGCTTTCCGGCACGAACCATAATAATAATATACAGCACCACAAGAAATATAACGGCGACAAGAATGCAGTAAAAAATGAGTTCCGCCTGCTGCTTCTGCCCCGCAGCAAGAAGATACCGGTATGAAATAAATCCGCCCGTTCCGGCAAAGACGGCGGCAAGAACGCAGAAAATTGTTAATACTGTACCGCTTACAAAAAGCATATATACCTCACACAACGTTACAAGGAAGACTTGAACCGGTCAAGGTCGTAATTTTTCCCGACAAGAATAAGGATATCCCCCTGCATCAATAAGTCACCCGGTGCGGGAAAAAGCAGCTGTTCCGTACGGACAGGATTACCCTCTGAATCAAGATTGACTTTTGTACGTTTTACACCCGAAAGATGCAGACCGAATTTTTTCTCAAGTGCAAGTTCCGACACAGGGTTATCAAGGAACATGTCGGGAACATAAAATTCCGCAAGACTGGCATCCCCCGTAATCGGAATGGTATCAAGGATTTCCGGTGCAATAAGGCGGGCAGCAATACGGGTGCCTTCGTCTTCCTGAAGATTCACCACCTCATTTGCTCGTATCTGGCGGAGTACCTGCGCATGTATCGGAGAAACTGCGCGGCACAGAATATACGGAATTCCCCGTTTTTTAAGAAGTGCCGTCGTTATAATACTTGTTTCCATATTGTCGATCGCTATAACCGCAGTGTCGACATCTTCAAGCGGTGCTTTCCCTATCGCAAGTTCATCAGTCGAATCGATAAGTATTGCAGCTGATACCTTGTTTTTAAAATCGTCTATTACTTCCGGATTATTATCAACAGCAATAACTGTTCCGCCGCGTTCAGCAAGTACTGCCGCTATCGTCCGCCCGAAGCTGCCAAGACCGAACACAGCAAACACTTTCTCTTTTGTTTTCGACATATATCCTCCCGATAGAATTCCGTTTCTGTATACTGTTACCCTATAGCTATGTCCGCCTGCGGCCATCTGATTTTTGCACGGTCAGACCCGGATGAAGCAGAAGAAAGAACCGTTAATGCTCCAACCCTGCCCCAGTACATAAGCAGGATGAGTACCAGTTTTGCAAACGCAGGCAGACCTGGTGTAAGCCCGGATGTAACACCGACAGTCCCGATCGCGGAACATACTTCAAATATAATTTTTTCGACTGGCGTTGTACAGACAGCAGACAGTACAACAGACGCAGATACAATGCACAGAATATCAGCGGTAAAAATGATACACGCCTGAAAAATTTTTGCATCCGCAATTTCAGCTCTTCCAATACGGTAATGTTTTTCTCCTTTCAGGTACGAATAAAGCGCAGAACCAAGTACTGCAACGGTGTTTATTTTCATACCGCCGGCTGTACTTCCCGACGCTGCACCAATAACCATGAATATACAGAACAGCAGATACGTTGCAGGCCGCAGCGATCCAAGCGGAACAGAATTGAATCCCGCCGTACGGAATGTTACGGACTGAAAAAACGACGCAAGATACTGTTCTCCCAGTGAATAGTCTTTCATCGTATTACTGTATTCAAGAATATAAAAAAGAAGTGTGCCGGCAACCAGCAGGACAGCCGTTCCTGTAATAACAATCTTGGTGTTAAGCGTAAGCTTTGCCTTTCCATTGCCGCGTTTTCCCAGCCGTGCGGAATCAATTACTGCACGTATGTTCGTAATGCAGGAAAATCCGATACCGCCGGAAATAATAAGGAACGCAAACACAAACATGATATAAGGATTATGCCTGAAACCTTCAAGGCTGTCTGAAAACAGAGCAAACCCTGCATTACAGAAGGCAGAAACCGAATGAAATACCGCATACCATACCGTTCTGCCCGTAAATCCCATGGACGGAACAAAACCGCAGAACAGAAGGACGGCACCTGCCCCTTCTATACTAAGAGTCGTCAGCACAATGCTCAGCATCGACTTGTATATACCGGCCGTGTCATTGTCGCTGAGCATATAACTGAGCATCAGCTTGTCGGCAAGCGACATGCGCCGGCGGATAACATATATAGTAAAATATGACAGAAGCATGATGCCGAGACCGCCTGTCTGGATAAGCACAAGAAGAACAATCTGTCCCCGGAATGTAAAATATGACACTGTGTCGACAACGGTAAGCCCCGTAACGCATACACACGACGCAGAGGTAAACAGTGCATTCAAAAACGAAAGCCCCTTCCCGTCGACAGCAGTAAATCCCATCATGAGAAAAAGCGTACCGGCAAAAATAACGACGGCAAAACTCAGCAGTATGGTCTGGGCAGGATTTGTAGTCAGTTTTTCAACATAACCGCGGAGTCGTTTCATGCGGCTGTACATACGGAGTGCAAGGAACAGGCTGCGGATCATAGCTGCAAAAACGGCAATGCTGGAAAGTGCTACCGTCTTATACACAAACTTTGAATAACAAAAAAGAAGAGTAAAGAAAACAGTGAACAGAAACGACAGCCCGTTTTCACGAAAATACCGTCTGCGGTATTTTTCTGACGCGATATCATATATCGTCTCGCCGACGACGATTGCCATGAGAACGTAATCTATTATATCTCCGGTAGTTTGTAATATAATAGAAGCAAAATCAGCCTGTTCAAAAAAAAGCGATGC
>JBAYAJ010000021.1:0-21630 GCA_041669845.1 Treponema sp. | reverse complement strand
TTTCATACGGATCTGATTAATAAATACCAGAATAGTGTTCGACTTGCCGATAATCGCTGTAAGCTTACGGAGTGCCTGACTCATAAGACGGGCCTGCAGTCCCATGTGACTGTCTCCCATATCACCCTCTATTTCTGCCTGCGGAGTAAGAGCTGCAACAGAATCGACAACAATGATGTCGACTGCACCGGAACGAATAAGATCTTCTGCTATCTCAAGAGCCTGTTCACCCGTGTCCGGCTGTGACACCCATAAATCGTCAATATTAACCCCGAGATTTTTTGCATACTGCGGATCAAGCGCATGTTCCGCATCAATAAACGCCGCAATACCGCCTAGTTTCTGCGCTTCGGCGATTGCCTGTAGTGCAAGTGTCGTTTTACCTGAAGATTCAGGGCCATACATTTCGATGATACGTCCGCGGGGATACCCGCCAATACCAAGCGCTTCGTCGAGAAGAATGGAACCGGACGGAATAACGTCGAATCCTGCGGCGTTTGCTTTCGTCCCGAGCTTCATGAGAGAGCCGGTGCCGTACTGTTTTTCAATCTGGAGCCTTGCAGCCTCCAGAGCCTTTAGTTTTTCCGACATATCAGTCGGTTTAGCTGTTTCTGTTGTTGCCATTGACGCTATTTCCTCCCGTAAATTTCCCACCATACTATAAATAGACGATTTTTCATCATTTTCCGCACAACTTTACGGTTTTTCCAGAAAATCGTTCACACTCTGATATACTGCATGTCCCTCAATACAAAGTTTTCCATTCTCTGCCGTCAATTGTCCAAGAACTTTCACCGGCTTGTCGTTTGCAATTCCAGGATTTGTATCAAACCGGAGAGGAACTATCCCGGTTACTTTTTCCATCGTTTCGTAACCGACCAGCAGATCGCAGCGGAATACCGTTCCCTGACTTTCTGCATTGGATATACGCCCGGACCAGACAACATAACACCCCATATACAGATCGGAGTTTTTCATCACCTCTTCATACGACGGGCTGTCTGTAATCGTATCGAACGTCGGCACAGAAAGATAACTCATAAGTATCCGTGCTTTCTGTTTTATTGAAGGAACCGCGTTTGAATTGAGCAGACGGTTTATCTCAACCTGCGCAGCATTATCACGGTATGCCTGAAAATACCGCTGCGCTTTCTCGTAGCTGCCTGTTATCTCTTTGTCCGAAAGTATGAATTTATAGGCACTGCCTGTCATGTCCGTTTCCTGCGCATGTTTCGATTCGTCGGCAGACAACACAAAACTGCTCAGGTCCGCACGGGTTCCCGTAGAAAACTGCTTCCGATGTTCTGCAAAATGCATTATAAGTATAAAACTAAGCATGCATGCTGCAACAGGCAATATAACTCCCAGAATTCTATCAGGATTTACACCGACAGGGGGATAAAACTGCTCCATTTTGCCACTGTCAACCCACCGGCAGATTGTACTGTAATCGCCTTTCGTACGTATAAATTCAAGAGCCTTTTTTGCAAGCACGTTACGCGGTTCATTATCAAGTATCTCAAGATAATACTGAATCGCACGGTCTGTATCGCCGCGGCGGAGAAATATAGCAGCCTGACCAAGCAATAACGTCGTATCAGTAAGTTTTATGTCCCGGGCACGCTGATAATACGACGAAGCGGTACCGGCGTCGCCGACATACAGATATGAAGTCGCAAGCAATACATAGTAGTCAAAGTTGCCTTCATAAATTTCATTACGGCCTTCCAGAAGCCGTATAGACGCCGAAAATTTCCGGCGTCTCATCAACCCCTGTGCAATCTGAAGAACATCGCGTGCCATCTGTTACTGCTGCCTCAGTTTAGCAAGGATTGCATCAAGCTCGGCATTAAGCCGGAGCAGCTCGTCACGATTCACATTCTTGTCGTTGTCTTCAAGTGCATTTATTTTACTGATAAGCGCACGTATATATTCAGGGTCAAGTTTTTCTTCCGTTATTACATCAAACGGAACATCCGGTGCAGCTTTCGCAGCAGGAGCAGGCAGTATCGCACCCGGCGCTGATACAGGTTCGGCCTTTTCAGAGGCAGCCCCCGTAAGCGACGCCAGATATGCAGCACCTGCCGGAGTTTCATCGTCAGCGGAGACAGCAATATAAAACACAACAGACGATGACTGTGCAGGTTTTAATTCAAATTTTTCCCAATTTACCGCTACTGCAGAATTGTTATACGACATGACGTTGTCAAAAGAACGTGTTGTCGAAGCAACCGGTTCCCACAGGGGCAGAGAAATAATATCCTTATTACCGAGCGTCACGAGGGACGGCGGAGTAATGTCACCACCGTCAAGCAGCAGCTGAACTCCGTATCCCCTACCCTGAGATAAAATCCATTTTTCGTTTTTCATCGTCCGGAATTGGACTTCCGAATTGACGGCTCTCGTCCGTGCCGTCGAAAAATGAGTGTCGGTTCTCTCCCCCAGGACAGTGTCGAACACCCCCTTTAAAGCAAACGTATCTGTACGTGTTTTTCTGTTTGTTACCGTAATTTTGATCTGAAGCATATCATCATCGCAGTCTGGTGTTGTCTTCATGAATGTAAATTCCACAGAAACATCCGCTGCCTTCGGAATTGTATACAACAGACTTCCACCGGCAGCAGTTTTTGCAGCAACTGATTCGACCCCGTTTGATTCATTGAGCTTGTATTCCGTTCTCCCTGCGCGGAGCAGAAAATACGTCGATGCAAACTCATCATAATCGACGAAAACGGGATACGGCCTCCCTTCTTTATCCACAGCGTATAACTGCCAGATACCGAAATTCCCCCGCAAAATAAGTTTTATTTTTCCTGATTCACATTTAACGGAAGCATCTGATGTTACTTTTCTTTCAAGCGTCGTGTCCGGTCCGGCATCGTCATTACGTTTTTCGTTGTCCGCTGCAGTCAGCAAAGAAACTGTCAATACCATGATACATGCAGCCAGCAGTGTTCTGTATATTTTCATTATCTGCCTCCTGCGTTCTGCTTATCCAGCAGTTCCTGTACTTCTCTGGCTTTCGCTTTCAGACGGGCAATCTCATCAGAATTTCCGCTCTCTGCATCTGGCACAGACACAACAGCATTATTCTGAAGCTGCACAATCTGTTTCTTCAATGCAGCTATTTCATTCTGAAAATCTGTATTCTGTTTCTGCAGGTCTGCAATTCTTTTTACGTTTGCGGCGGCAGACGACGAATCGTACATTTTCAGCTGTTTCTCATAGTCTTCTTTTGCTGAAAGGTATTCCTCCCCCGTCTTCTTGAGCAGATACAGAAGTTTTTCTTCCCGTGTCCGCTGAGCAATAGTCTCAATACGATATTGTGCGGCAGATGACTTTGCATCTCCCTGATATTCGTTTACGATACGCTGGTACAGCGGAAGAGCTTCATCATAATCATATCCCGCATAAAACGATTCGGCAATCCAGAACAGAGCAGAAGCGTACATTTCATGTTCCGGATACTGATGGCAGAAATCACTGAGCCATAGAACAGACTTTTCATACTGTCCAAGATAAAAAAGAGCCCTTCCCTTCTGATACCGGATATATGCAGTATACATACTGTCCGGAAAAGAACGGATGAATGCATCACAGTCGGCAGATGCGCTTTTGTATTCGCCTGCATACATTTCTGAAACAATAAGCATATACCAGGAATCAGCCGTATTGTTTACAGAATATGAAACTGCCTTACGCAGTAGAACCATAGCCGAATCCCAGTCACCTGATTTAAAAGCGCTGCACCCCTGCACAAAGGCTGCATTTTCCACAGTATTTTCAGCAGAGACAGGTACTGCACATACCAACAGCAGTACGGCTGCAGCGGCAAGTTTTATCCGCTTAAGTTTCATACTTACTCCCATTTGAACTCCCCTTTAAAAAAGGCAGAGCCGGATACAATTATGTCGGCACCCGCGGTAACAACACGTTCGACAGTCTGATTGTTAACGCCGCCGTCAACAGAAATCTTATATGAAAGCCCCCGTTCCTCTCTGATACGTACGAGTGCAGCAATTTTTTCAACACAGGACGGAATAATTTTCTGTCCGCCGAAACCGGGATTAACAGTCATAACAAGCACAATATCCACAAACGGCAGAACTTCAGAAAGTGCAGAAACAGGCGTTGAAGGGACAATCGCTATTCCTGCTTTTTTTCCCAGTTCTCTGATATGACAAAGCAGCCGGTGTATATGAACTGTACTTTCAAGGTGAAAAGTTATCCAGTCAGCGCCTGATGCAGCAAAGGAATCAACCTGGTATTCAGGACACTCTACCATAAGGTGAACATCGAATGGCAGTCTGGTAAGCGGTCTGATTGATTTAACAACAGGTTGTCCATACGTAATCTGAGGTACAAAATGTCCGTCCATGACATCTATATGAATGGCAGAAGCATGGTTTTGTTCTATCAGCCGTACAGCGCCTGCCAGATCGGAAAAATCAGCAGAAAGCAGTGACGGCGCCAGTATAGATTTATTCATTTTATTCCATTATAGCTGAATACACCTGTATTGTCTATTCTGAAAAAAAATTTACGAATTCCTCCAAAAGGTGCTTGACATGTTTTGCTAAAGCGTGTATAAAGTTTTCTTCAATTTCACAAAATTTATCATTGACTAAAATTCGCATTCCAGTATAATGAAAGACAGTCGCTATGGAGATTCAAACGGAAAACGGGCTAAAAGAAGCATTCGGATACTTAGAAAACGCCAACCCGGAAGAGGCTGAAAAGATTCTGGCAGGGCTTTTCGAATACGATTTCGAATGTCCGGAGCTTGTTTTTACAGCAGACTGCTGCAATTTCTGGATTCCATATATTAAGTCGCTGGCAGAAATGGAAAATCCATTCGAACGGGGAGAAAGCCTTCTTACAGAATGGAAAACGTTTCAGGCTTTTGTCGCAAGAAAGGAGCACCCGTACGAGCCTGCTTTGTATTCGGTAAGCCGCGGTATTTTTTCCCGTGCACTGGAAAACTATACGCAGTTGTTCGATGAACGAAATCCCGTCCAGAAAGCTGAAATTTACCGTAAAGCAGGACTCTGCTGCAAAAAGCTCGGTAAATACGAGGATGCGCAGCATTGTCTTTCTGTTGCAAACAGTACACAGCCGGGACTTGCAGCTGTTCTTGCAGAACTTGCAGACTGTTATGCACTCTGCGGTGGGGACCGGAATGCAAAAATACTTTTCCGGGAAGCTTTCTTCATTGATCCCGAACGCGTCGACATCAGCTTCCTTGATTCCAGGCTGATTACGTGTTTGATCGAAAAAACAGCAGAAAAAGGATACACAGGAGCAGTTCTGCAACAGTGGATTCCCGTATACGGAGTACTCTGGGGAATCTTCAATGTAAAGCGGGAGCTCAGACCGCAGGAAGCAGGAAAACTGAAGCAGGAAATTTATGCGCTGGAAAACGAAATGAAGGATCCGTCAAGCGATGCAGCAGTGCTTACTCCCCGCCTCATCAATCTGTATTTCTGGCTTATCGACTATTACGTCGCTGCAAAAGATACAGGAAGGCAGATTAATGAAGTTTTATTAAAAATAAAGATACTGGATTCTGCGATTTACAGTATGTATATCAAATAATCCGTTTCAAGAACGAATAGAGTTTATATTAACTGTTTCGATTTTTTTATAGGAGTTTTTTTATGGCTGATGAAGACCTCGTAAAACAAGTTCAGGACATGCTTAAAGAGGAGACATGGACTCGTGCAACGATCAGCAACTACACGAAGAATAACCTCGTAGAGCTCGCAGGAATTGTCGAAAAGATCCGTGCAAGCAGCTGCATAGATGAAGTACAAAAAAACTGCGACGAGCACCTGACTCACACAAAAGACAGTATTATCGCACTGTATATTTCCGGTATGCTCTCTCTGTATAAAGGTACGCTTGACAACTCAGCGCTCGTAACACTTGTTGATATCTTCCAGAAAAATCACAAAGAAACGGTTGTTGTTTACCTCTGTGAAACTATTCTTTCGGACGATCCGAATAACAAATTTGCACTCCGTACACTTGCTGACTGCTACAGAGCAGACAACAACGAAAAGGTCTGGGATTTGTACGAAAAAATCGTAAAACTCGATTTTGAGGAAGCGGATCTTGCAAAAATACTTGCCGAACATTATGAATCCGAAAAGGATATGGAAACGGCCATAGAATATTACAAAAAAGCACTGCTTCGATGTATCAATTCAAAAAATATAAACGTAGTTAAGGAAATGTGGACAAAACTTGTCCAGCTTATTCCGCAGGAAATCGACTTCTTCATGCTTGCAAAACGTAAAATCGCGAAAACAATCAGTGAAGACAAGAGTGCCGTGCTTATGCAGGAACTCTATACATGGTATAAAAACAACAAAAAATGGGATACCGCGATCGACATTCTCAAACAGATTCTTGAAATCGATCAGCACGATACATGGGCCAGAAAGGAAATTGTCGACTGTTACCGAGGAAAATACGAAGGCAGAGATCATCTTGAGGACTATATCCGCTCTTCAAACCTTACCGCAGGTTTCCGCAACGTATTCGAAGCTATAAGCGATTTTGAAAAACATATCGCCTTCGACGCGCACAGTTACGTATTCCACCGCTCATGGGGCGTCGGTATCATACGTAAAGTCGAAAACGACACACTCATCATCAACTTCGGAAAAAAATACGGTATTCATGAAATGTCGCTCCGCATGGCTGTAAGCGCACTTACACCGCTTTCAAACGAACATATCTGGGTACTGAAAGCTACAAAAAAGCAGCAGGAACTTGCAAAGATGATAACGGAGGACAAAGTCTGGGCACTCAAGACAATCATCAAAAGTTTCAACAACAGCTGTGATTTCAAACGTATAAAAGCGGAACTTGTTCCGTCCGTTCTCACGCCGGGACAGTGGACATCATGGAATTCCGCTGCAAAACGCATTCTTGAAACCGATTCATCATTCGGCGTTGATCCAAACGACATCTCTATGTATACTGTCCGCGACCATGATGTAAGCCAGGATACGAAACTCTCCAATGAATTCAAAGCGCAGAAACAATTCTTCTCCCGCATCGACATTCTCATGAAATACGTCGAAAATGATGAAACAGACAAGAGCAGCGAAGCGTTCGGAGAAATGTTTTCATATTTTATCGGCTTTCTCAAAACAGTCACAAAAGTCACCGATCAGGTACTTGGCGCATATCTTGTTGTCCAAAAAATCAGCAGTATCCTGCCGGCAGCTGCATTCCAGTGTAAATACACGTTCAAGGAACTGTACGACCACATTGACGATCCCCGCGCAATGTACATTGAACTCAAAGATACAAAAAATACGACACTGCGGCAGGATTTTCTTGCAGACATCAAAATGCTTCCGGACTGGGACGACCAGTATGTCCGTCTCTTCCCGACCGTTCTTGAAGGCAGCATGCTTGCAGCTCTGGTCAATGCAGGAAAAACAGAAATGGTAAAAAAACTCGCAGTCAGTTGTTTCGAAAATTTCAAGGACAACAGACAGGCTGTTCTCTTCTTCTTCCGCGAATGTCAGGACGATGCATGGTTCAAGGAATCTGGTATTACGTATGAAAAACAGCTTATCGCGCTTATCAATATCATTGAACAGACTTTCCGGGAAATCAACAACCATGTCAATACCACGGAAAACAAGAAAGTCAATAAAGCGGCAACACTGCTTCTGTTCAAGGACGATACACTTATCACGTATATGTTCCAGAACGATGAGGATACAGTAAAACGCATGTATACACTTATCAACGATATCACTGATATTGATCCGTCATATAAGGCTCTGCTCCGCAATAAAATACTTGAGAAGTATCCTGACTTTAAATTCCAGGTTTCAGAAGAAAAAGCCGGAGTCCAGCGCCACGGTATGATTGTTACTGCAAAGAAGCTGGAAGAAAAGAAAGAACAGGCAGAGCATATTCAAAGTGTCGAAATCCCGGTAAATTCGAAAGAAATCGGTGAAGCACGCGCACAGGGAGACTTAAAAGAAAACGCAGAATATAAAGCCGCAAAAGAGCATCAGCATTATCTTAACGTCACACTGGCAAAACTCCAGGAAGAGCTTAACCGTGCCGTTGTCTTTGATCCGACTACAATTACGACTGCGATTGTTTCGTTCTCAACTACTGTAACGCTCCACAATAATGATACAAATAATGATGAAGAATTCACAATCCTTGGTCCATGGGAATCAGACCCTGACAATGGAATCATTTCTTATATGTCACCTTTCGGTAATGCGCTCATGGACAAAAAAACTGGTGACAATGCGGTATTTTCCATTAATGACCACAAATATAACTATACAATAAAAGAAATTAAAGTCGCACGAGTCTGATTTCCTGTCTGTTTCCGCTTATAAAAAGAGATGTTCAAAAACTTTATTTTTGAACATCTCTTTTTGATTGCCACAACAGTCTGTTTTCAGGTATTCTATATATATGAAACGCAGCAAATTTTCTGTTTACCCCATAGTATGTATCTCTGCCGCACTTCAGGCAGTATTTTTTTTAAACGCATGCGGCTCGAACGAACGAGTCCGGAGCCTGCCTTTCCCGAATCCTGCCGCATACAATTCTACTGCCGTTCCCGGAAAATCGCTGAATAATATTGAAGACGACGTATCCATAAACGGAAAATTACCAGAACATATATATATTGCAACGCTCACACAGACATTTGCACACGGATATGAATTCTGTATATCCCGCGGAAAAATCATGATGAAAAAAAAGAACAGCAGTTCATGGGAATTATTCCAAAAGACAGGGCTGCCGTTTTCTACCAAAGTCCAGCTGCCGAATACAGGATGGTTTTTACCACCTGAATCAATCACTGAAATTGCAGCCGACGACGACACACTGACTGCTTTTGATAATTTCGGACGCATGTATGTCTGCCCGCTTGCGAAAAATCATTTTGATAAAAAATTCGCATGGTCATGCGGATTCGGATGGCCGGATAAAAAGCAGCTTGTACAGAACAAGCTTGTGGAGAATAAACGCGGATGGGCAACAGGTACACGCAGAGGAAACATTGAATGGTACACGGACAGGTTCGGAAACGAACATCACTGGGGCACGATGGGTGTAACGACAGTCTATTTTCTTACGAAAAACGGTCAGGAAATACGTTTTACCGATTCAGGCCTTCCGGCAGACTTAAGCAAGACAATTCTTGGTCCGGAACGCGGCAGCTTTATTGCTGAAAATATCAGCGCATCAGGTTCTACGCTCTTTCTCATCGATAAATCAGGAACGATGTATACACGGCTTATTGACTACGACACGATGGGCTGTGACCCTATGTTCTTTAAATATACATATATCGCTGAAAAACAGCCGTATAAAGGCAGTGATTACCGTTCAAATTTTACGCGGTGGGGACTGCCGAATGAGGACTGGTACAGGCAGCCGGATATTCCCCTTCAGGAAAAAGCACTACTGACAAAATACATCTGCATATTTCAAGACGGGAAAGGCAATAATGCACGTATTCTCCGCGTCGCAGGTCTTTCTTCTGATGGAAGCACCGGTTACTACTGGAAAAACATAGCCGACAAAAAATGGCAGTTTGAAAAAGTACCTCTTGTCCTTCCTTCTGAATCATTTTTTTCTCCGGCCGACAGAGGAAGAACAATCAGAGGAAATAAAAATGAATATGCATACAGTGGAATACTTATGAAGGACAACACTGCTGTAGCGGATATTTCATTCAGTATCGACGACATGACGCTGACAAGTGAAGGTTCATGCACCTTGAAAATCACAAAAGGAAATGAAACGAAAACTATTCCTCTTTACCTTGTGGAAATGTGGACATTCATGACACGCTACGATCCGGTATTCGATAATACACCGAAAAGCTTTTTTGTTACGCCGCATTTCACTGAAAACGATATTACATCAGCCGATTCAGACTTTAATACAATACTCTCGACTCTTTTCAATGGTAAAAATCTGGAATTGTTTTCCGCAACAGCAACTGCGACAGGTTCATATCTCGCTTTTGATTTTGACAAAAAAGATACGACGTATACGATTGTTCTTCAGGGGACCGGAAAATCGACAGGGACATTTGCTCCTCTCCTTCCTTCTACCGGCAGCAAGAAGGAAAATAATAATATCTGGCTCGACACGGCAAAGCTATACACAGAGGCGGATATTGCATCAATTGATAAAACAGCGGATGCGAACAGGCAGAAAATACATGATACCGAAGAAAAAATCAGAAAATACAAAGAAGATGCTGCTGTAACTGATATTTCACGCTGGGGATACAATATTGCGGACACACTTGCAGCTATTACTCTCTTAAAGCAGGTTGATATGCCAAAAATCAAAACGATGACAACTTTCGGAGGAAAACTTATGACACAGAATGCAGACAACTTCCATCTGCTTTCCGAATACAAATCGTTCGAATACCCATATGAAATACAGCTCGCTGAAAACACCATCAGAGAATGTACAGCACTAAAAGAGCGCATTAAAAGCAGCAGTAAAACCAGAACGGACAATTCGTTCCGTAACAACTACCCCGGATATTTTTCTATGCTCAACCTGCCTCAGGAAATGGAAGGTACTCTTTTTTTAGGGCAGAAAAAAACTCCTGCATGTATTCAGCGCATGGACAGAGAACAGAAAATACCTGTTCTGCTTCTGAAATATGGTGATACGAAGCGTCGTCAGTATATAGTTATTGAATTTACATCTCTTATTTCTGATGTT
Organism: Treponema sp.; assembly: GCA_041669845.1. Classification (GTDB taxonomy): domain Bacteria; phylum Spirochaetota; class Spirochaetia; order Treponematales; family Treponemataceae; genus Treponema_D. Next base: position 10,878 of record JBAYAJ010000021.1, on the reverse strand, counting down.
CAATTATATATAAAGGCAGAAGATGCACAGAACGAAAATCATGCGTTTACAACAGCCGTCATATACCGTATACTCTCGTCGAACAGTCCGCTGCTCGGAAAAAAACGTATTGACGATTATATTACGAGTAAAGCAGGAATTTTCACATGGGACGGGAAAAATATGTACCTGACTTTGCAGCAACAGGCAGATAACTATACACCGCTCTTTATAAGCAAAAATACGGAGGCCAATAATGACAATTGAAGAAAAAAAAACTCGCATTTCACAGCTGCGGCGCGGCAAAAAAAATTTTGAACAGTCGATTTTTCTCTGCATTGCAGCAGCATGTTTTGTTATATACGAAATTTACCAGGCAGCGACGAAAGATTCTCCCGACTGGTATTTCTATCTTTTCATGGGAGCTATAACAGCGGCAATGGCGGGAATAGCTTTCTGGAATTACCGTAAATCACAGAAAGCATCTGCAGAAATAAAAAAACTTATCGAAGAAATAAAGACTGAAAATCCGGAAGAACAGATTCCGGAAGATACTGACCAGCGCAGATTTTTTTGATATACTCACAACACAATGATTACTTTTCTTGCAAGACTCAAAGGTACGCGTGAATATGAAATACTGCATGCTCTTGATGCTGTTTATACAGCAATTGAAAAGCGGGAATCTGTCTGGAAAACAGCAAGCAGAGTATCCTGCACGGACGGATGCGGAACATGCTGCATTGCGTTTGAACCGGATGTTCTCGACTGTGAGGCTCTGTATCTTGCACTGTGGCTTATCGAAAACGAACCAGCAGCCGCACGGGCAATACGCGACGGAACATACCCGATGAAGCGCAGCGATAATCCGGACGGATGCTTTCTTTATGATCCCGATAACCCGTACCACTGCACGGTATACGGAGGACGCTGTCTTATCTGCAGACTTTTCGGATACTCAGGGGACCACGGCAAAGACGGAAGTACACGGTGGAAACCGTGCCGCTTCCTTTCCGATACCATTCTTGCATCCCACAATCCACAGCTTACTCACCGCCAATATGAAAGTACTGAACTTTTCCAACTCTTCAATGCTCTTCCTCCTGTTATGTCCGATATTATGAGTCAGGTACTTTCACTTTCTCCCGGTTCATCCGGAGCGACATATCCTCTCCGTGAAATTCTACCCGGGGCGATACAACGTATACAATTCACTCTTATGTATAATTCCCTGAATCCGGAAGATCCTGACAACATAAGACCGGAGTCTGCATGAGCAGTCTGCAGGAACTTCTTCCAGGCATTTATGTAGTCCCCGGTCCGACAAACGTCGGTGCGGTAAGTGTCTGTACTACTGAAAAAAAAGATGTTTACCTCATAGATTCCGGCGGCAGCGCTGACGACGGAGCGCGGATTTACGGAGAACTGGAATCTCTTTTCGGGAAAAACGAATTTACGCTGAAGGCAGTTATAAATACACATTCTCATGCAGACCACTCCGGAGGAAACGATTACTTTGTAAAAAAAACAGGATGCGGTGTCTGGATGTCGTATCTTGAAAAAGGAAGCATGGAAAATACGCTGATTCAGTCATCTGTTGCATGGGGCGGTTATCCGCCTCCGGAACTGCAGACGTCTTATTATGTCCCCGCGCAGTGCAGCGTAACGCGGATCATCTCCGGGGATGACAAAGTTACACTGGACGATGGGAAAAAACTCAGTTTTATTCCGCTGCAGGGGCACTATTTCGGGATGCTTGGCGTTGAATGTACGACAAAGGACGGAAAAAACGTCATTTTTACAGGAGATGCAGTTTTCGGACGGACTGTCATCGGTAAATTTTCGATTCCCTTTATGTACAGCGTAGGTGAATTTATGAAATCGCTGGATACACTCTGTTCTACAAAAGCCGAGTGGTACGTACCAAGTCACGGAGAAGCAGTCACGAGAATAATGGAAACAGCTGAAATGAATAAACTTGCCGTCCTTGAAACTGTTGAATGCATCATATCGATTTTAACAAAAAAAAAGCTTTCTGCAGAAGAATTGCTGACCGCAGTCGCCAACGAGAACGGTATTCCTTTAAAACTACCGCAATATGTACTTATTGGAAGTACGCTGCGCTCATTTCTGTCATATCTCTATAAAACCGGACATATCACATATGTTATAGAAAACAACAAAATGCTTTGGTCAGTAAAAAAACAGAACATCATCCGATAATTCCGGGCTGCAGATTTCAGCAGTCAAATCCTTTTATTCTGGCAGTTTCATCCCAATTTTGAACAATTTTTACACCGCTTGATGTACCAATTCTGTTTGCACCTGCTTCAAGCATGCTTACAACGGTTTCGGACGAGCGGATTCCACCGGAAGCTTTTACACCCATATCTTTTCCCACAACACTGCGCATAAGTGCCACATGATGGGTACTTGCACCGTTAGGCAGCGGTTTGCCGTCGATTCCTTTCGGACTTGCAAAACCGGTCGATGTCTTTACGAAATCTGCACCGGCATTCTTTGAACATCTGCAGCAGATTTCAACAGTCTTATCGGCAAGGAAGCATGTCTCAAGAATTACTTTCACAATGATTGCTTTTCCGGCATGCGCACCTTCAGCGCGGGCAGTCTTCACTACAGCAGCTATATCGGCCTCGACATTGTCGAATCTGCCGTCCAGTGCAGCACCGATATCAATTACCATATCAACTTCATCAGCCCCGTTTTTAATGGCATGCACAGTCTCATCAGCTTTATCTTCCGGCGGAACTGCACCAAGAGGAAAGCCTATTACAGTGCATACATGTACACCGCTGCCGGCAAGTTCTTCTGCTGCAGTTCTGACATATACCGGATTTATACATACTGATGCAAATTTATATTTTTTTGCTTCTGTACATAACGTTACTATCCTTGTCATACCGGCTTCAGGAGCAAGAAGCGTATGATCGATCATTGATGCTATTGTTTCTTTTTTCATTGTTATTACCTTCCGGAATCGGAGTATAGCAGTCTTGCGCGGTTCAACGCAATAGTGTAATATAACAGCGTATCTTTTTTACAGGAGTATAATTATGGCTTACAAAATCGACAAAACTAAATGCGTAAACTGTGGAACATGCGAACCGGACTGCCCGGTTGGAGCTATTTCAGAAGATGACAATGCCCGCAAAATTGATGCAGAAAAATGCATCGGCTGCGGAACATGCGCAAGCGAGTGTCCGACTTCTGCTATTGCTGAAGAGTAAGCGGTTAAAATTTTAAAACAACAGATTTTGCGAAAGCAAAATCTGTTGTTTTAAATAATTTTAATATGACAAAAAATATCAGTTCTTCTATCCGGAAACATCTTTTCTCGGCCGGAAAATTCGCGGTTCTTATTGCTGCATGTATTGGTTCAGGTGTTATTATTGTGTGGCCGCTCTGGCGTTTTGCAACATCCGCTCCTGTGCTGTATACGATCGTTGTCGTTTCATTGTTCACCGTTTTCGCGGCATACCGTATTATACGGGCAATCCGTTCATCATCATGGAAAAGTGTGGTCCGTGTATTCCTGCATATTGCAATCATTACTGGCGGATTGTATGCAGCAGTTATGCTTGTGTTCAGCGGTTACCGACTCCTTGCAATTCCCGTTACCATCCTTATTCCTGTTCTGTACATCATAAGTTCACATCTTCTGACCCGGTTCTGATATGCAGAAACATATACTTTTTCTCGAGGGAGCACTTATACTGTTGTGCACTGCATCTGTTTTTTCAAATTCCGTAAAACTCGATGCACAGTATCTTCCACTTATTCCCAGGCTTTCATCAAACGATGATATTTATACTCAGTACTGCGAGGATGTTGAACAGAATTACATTCATGCAGCTGCAGGAAAAAGCACAAACAGACAATTTTATGCATATAAAACATCAAAAAACGACACTTTATTTACAATTGCTGCATCATGCTCTATTCCATATGAAACAATTGCAACTGCCAACAGTATTTCAAACATTGATGATGATCTTAATGGAAAACTGCTTGTCCTTCCGACAGCTGCCGGTATATTCGTCTGCAAAAATCCTGTATCTTCTATAGAAATTCTTATTCAAAAGAAATATATTTCAATAATAGATGAACAACAAAAAGAGTGGTATACTATTAAGGGCAGATTGTTCTACTTTCTTCAGAATGAACGTTTCAGTTCTACCGAACGTGCTTTTTTTCTTGATTCTGCACTCAGAATGCCGCTTGATCATGCATGGCTTTCTTCTGCATACGGCATGCGTATCAGTCCTATTACAGGAAACTGGAAATTTCATGAAGGCATAGATCTGGCAGCTCCGGAAGGGACGTCGGTTTATGCCTGTAAAGGAGGAAAAGTCGCCAGCTGCAGAAGGGGAGATCCTGTGTACGGAAACTGTATTATTCTGCAGCACAGCAGCGGGATGACAAGCATTTATGCACATCTTTCAAAAATATTGATAACTGCCGGAGATACAGTAAGAAGCGGTGAAAAGATAGGTCTCGTGGGAAAAACAGGAGAAGCAACGGGTCCTCATCTTCATTTTGAAATACGGATGAACGGCATTCCTGCTGACCCCGAAAAAATGCTGCCCAGGTAAGTAAAGAAAACGTATGAAACGAATATTTTATATTTTTACGAAAACTATTTTATCTGCTGTTATGATTGCAGGCATACAAAATACGGCCGGAAGTGAAACCTTCCGCATCAGAAAGCTTTTTCCTCTTACATTTACCGGCGGGATACAAAATGAACAGACTATTACAACTGGTATAAACGACAGCATCTCTATTTTTCTTCCGGAAGATATGACGTATCTTGAAGGAATCGAAGTCAAAATGGAAATTCCCGACGAAATTGCAGCGTGGAGGGATTCGGTTGCCTGTTCACTTTATGACGGAATCACACCAACACCTGATATTTCTCAGATTGATTATACAGGAGTACGTTCTTTTGTTCGTCCGCTGCCGAACAGACTCTCGTGGATTCTTCAAATTCCCCTTAAAGCTCAAAACTCGATAAAAGAGACCCCCTATGCAACAAAAACTGATATTATTCCAGATACGAAAAAACGCTTTATATTTATAAGAATCCAGCCTGCAATGAAAGGTATACCGGAAGAAACCCTGAATGCCCAGCTGAAGATAACGGTACGACCGCTTCTTATCAACAAAGGAAAACTACATATAACAACAACGTTTCCTGACCGGGAAAAACCGTATACAGTATTCATCGACAATAATGAGATGAAACGGTCTTCTACCGGATATCTGCTCGACACAGGCGTTCACGACGTCAATATTATTTCGGAATTCTACAGAGGAGAAGTGCGTACCGTTCGTGTCGAGCAGGCAAAAATGACAGAACTTTCTATTTCTCTTCAAAGTATAACTCCTACACTTCTTATTACCGCTCCCGATAATACAGTTGTATACCTTGATGACGTACTGTGCGACAAAATCGGAAAACCGTTCGATGTTTCTGAAGGTGAACACAAAATCAGATTTCTTATGGGCGACTACGAAGTCATCCGCACAATTGTGATACAAAAAGGCAAATCATATACTGCTGCCCTTTCGGTAGATCTGAAGATTACAGAAGAGTAATATTTTTTCTGAAAGTACTTATATTTTTTCAACTTCAGGTCGATATTTAAAATACCGGGGACATTTTTCCCCTCCCACCCATGTCCCCGGTTGCCTGATGGGCATAGGAGTCGATGTGCTTTGCATACCGGCTCCTTTTTTTTACGCCACTTGCTTAATAAAGCAAAAAATTCTACTATAAGCAGTATAGATTATGGAAAACATTAAAAAGTCAACCATTGTGCAGATTTCCCTCCTGTTCGGTACAGCGCTTATTTTCGGAGGCGCACTTGGATGGGGACTTTCAGAAACACGAAACATAGAAAACAGTGAATACATTACTCAGTTTGACACGGCACTCCCTACTAAACTGCTGGACATAAACGGTGAACTTATCACAGAACTTGCATCAGACGAAAAACGAGAAATCATCAGCCTGCAAAAACTGCCGCAGCTTATGATTGATGCACTGCTTACGCGGGAGGACCGTATTTTTTACGAGCACCGCGGATTTTCATATAAAGCCGTTACGAGGGCATTCGCTGGAAAGTTGCTCCATATTCCTCTGGGCGGAGGTTCAACGCTTACTCAGCAGATCGCAGGAACACTTTACTGTGACCGCACCGATATGACGATCCGGAGAAAACTGAAGGAACTCTGGTGGGCCATTCAGATGGAACGCAGATGTTCAAAAAATGAGATTCTCGAAACATATTTGAACAAAATTTACTTCGGTGGTGGTACATACGGTGTAAATGCTGCGTCTAAATATTATTTTGGGCACAGCGCAACAGACATAACACCTGCCGAAGCTGCCATTCTTGTCATTCAACTGTCAAATCCTGCATATTATAATCCGTTCGATCATCCGAACCGCGCGATGGAACGGCAGAAAGATGTCCTTAATTCAATGGTCAGAGAAGGATATATTTCAAAATCAGAAGCTGACGAGTCTTTCGATACATACTGGGCAGACTTTGACTATACACGTACCAGTTCTTCGGCATATCTCATGCGTGACGACAAAGCTCCATGGTTCAGTGAATACGTACGAAGGGAACTCGGAGGTATGATTTACGGAGCCGAAGATATTTATACAAGCGGTTTTACAGTAAATACAACTCTTGACCTTAATCAGCAGGCAGCCGCGACAGATGTAATGCAGCGGTATATTGCCTATGCTAATAGAACATGGAAAAGGGAACAGTCTAACCGTTCTTCAACTGCATTCAAAACGTATGTTCCGCTTTCAGAACTGCTTTCTCTCGTATTTAATCTGCCCGGTATAAAAATGTCAAAGGAACGCTCGCGTCAGATAGCCAACGACACGTTCGTAAGCCGCATTAATCCAATTCTTGACGTATATTCGATGATGTTCGGCCTTGAAAATCTGAAAGTGGGAATTGTCAATAAGGCAAACTCCATATCAATGCAGAAAGATGAAAAAACAACAATCGAAGGCACGATGATAACACTGCAGAACGACACCGGTTATATAACTGCTCTCGTCGGCGGCAGTAAATATGATCAGGATAATCAACTTATCCGCGCAGTACAGTCAAGACTTCAGCCGGGATCTACATTCAAACCGCTTTACTATTCGGCTGCAATTGATTCACGAAAATTTACACCGTCTACAGAGATATCCGACACTCCCGTTGTATTCCATAAATCAGACGGAACTCCATATATACCACAGAACTTCAAGGGTGAATGGAAAGGAAACGTACAGCTGTGGTATGCACTCGCCCATTCAATGAACGTTCCATCTCTCAAAGTCCTTGACGGCATAGGATTTGATGCAGCTATCGAACGTACATCAACACTGCTTGGTATTCCACAGAACGAACTGGCAGAACGACACTTCCTGCCTGTTTATCCGTTAGGTCTCGGTGTATGTTCGGTTCGTCCTGTTGAAATGGCCCGGGCTTTTGCCATTTTTGCGAACAGCGGTAAAGAAGTTACACCCATGGCAATACGTACCGTTGAAGACCGGAACGGAAATGTGGTCCTGAATCCGGAACTCGACATACGGAAGGCCCAGCAGGCGAAAGGAAGTGCGATACAGATTATCTCGCCGCAAACCGCATACGTTATGACGCAGATGCTGGAAAATACAGTGCAGTCTGGAACTCTTGCCGGACAAGGTGCGCAGCTTACGTATAAAAACGACAAGGGACGAACCTACACAATTCCACTTGCAGGAAAAACAGGAACAACTCAGAACTGGGCCGATGCATGGACTGTTGCCTTTTCACCGTATTATACTGCTGCATTCTGGTTCGGTTTTGACAAACCCGGAAATTCTCTTGGACTGCATATTACAGGAGCAACGCTTGCAGGTATCGCTATGGGTGAATTTATGGGAAAAATACATAAAGACCTGCCATATAAAGATTTTGCAATGCCGGCAACTGGTGTTGTAAAAGTTACCGTATGTTCTGAGAGCGGACTTTTGCCAACACAGGAATGCCCCACCACAACTCAGTGGTTCCTCGCCGGTACGGAACCGACGGAAGTCTGTCCCCTTCATTCAAATTCAAGTTCAACGGCACTCTTCTATGACCGGCTCGAAAAGGAAATGTATAAATCGGGACAGCGTTTTACTGATGAAGTAAATACGTCGCCACTTTCTCTTGATCTGAATTTTCTTAACGATAATACACCGCAGCACAAAAATGAACAGCAGACAGAACACAAACAGGATGAAAATACTCCTGATTATAACTATCTGATGGACTAATTAAGACAAGGTTTTTAAACTCTTCCATGGTGAATCGAATAATTCCACTCCATGGAAGAAATAACCAACCCGGACGCAAGCACAGAGTATAGAGTTTTATCTAAAGGCATTGCAGTCGGGATTTAATACCCATCCATACGCCCCTGCGTGAGCGGTATTAAATCCTCCACACGAATAAAGAACGCTATCTGACTGTAACTCTGATAACTTTCTTTTTACCCGCTTTGAGAATGAACTCACCATCGTTGTCAGCATCTTTGAGTGTAATCACTGTATGAACGTCTTTGACGACGGTGCCGTTAACGGATGCCCCGCCCTGCTCTACAAGCCGCCGGTTGTCGCTTTTTGTTGTTCCCGGCAGGGCTGCAGCAAATAAATCAACAACATTCATACCCTGTTCCACTGCCAGTCTTGAAATTTCTGCTGCCGGCATATGGGATTTATCGCCCTCGCCGCTGAACGCAGCTTTTGCGCCGGACAAAGCTTTATCAGCCTCTTCTTTTCCGTGAATGACGAGTGTCGCTTCATACGCAAGACGTTCTTTTGCTTCGTTTATATCACCGGTACAGATTTTATCGATTTCGTCCACACTGAGGAATGTAAACAGAAGCAGGAACCGGCGTACATCGGCATCCGGTACGTTTCGCCAGTACTGGAAAAAGTCAAATACGCTTGTGAGCGCCGGGTCAAGGAAAATAGCACCTTTCTCGGATTTGCCCATCTTTTTACCGTCGGCACGCAGGATGAGCGGGAATGTAAGCCCGAAACATTCGTGTATATCGTTAAGCTCGGTCGTTCCTCCCAGTTTTCTGCGGATCAGGTCGACACCGGCCGTAATATTCCCCCACTGGTCATCCCCGCCTATCTGAAGCGTACAGTTATGCCGCTGATGCAGCATATAAAAATCGTACGCCTGAAGCAGCTGGTAGTTGAACTCAATAAAAGAAAGTCCCCTTTCAAGACGCTGTTTGTACGCTTCAAACGAAAGCATTTTGTTCACACTGAAGCAGGAACCTATGTCGCGGAGGAAGTCTATATAGTTAAGGTCCGCCAGCCAGTTCTTATTGTTGTCTGCATAGGCCGTCTTGTTGTCGAAACCAATGAATTTATTGAGCTGCGCTTCGATATGCTTCACATTGTCGTCAATCTGCTCATAGGAAATCATTTTCCGCATTTCGGTCTTTCCGCTCGGATCGCCGATACGTGCCGTTCCGCCGCCTACAAGTGCAATACCGATGTTTCCCGCTTCCCGGAGATGCCGGAGTGCAAAAAAAGGAACCATATGTCCTATATGAAGACTCGGGCCTGTCGGATCACATCCAACATAAAACGTAATCGGACCTGCATCCATGCGTGCCGACAGTCTGTCAGCGTCTGTACACTGTGCGTAAAATCCGCGCTGCTTAAGTTCTTCAAGAGCCTTGTTCATAAGATTACCCCAATTGTAAATAAAATCAGTGAAATAATTGTACTATTTTGGGCTGATTGTAGCAAGGCAGGGGCGGAGCTGCCTGTACCAGCGGCGCTGCCAGAGAGGGGCTTTTTTTTCGTTCATCCGGAACGTCTCGTACAGAGCGCAGAGTTTGTCTGCAATCATTACGATGATTCCTTCCGGTGTATGGGGAGGTATAAGCGTAAGAGGAAACATATGGTGGATGATTATATCCACTTCGGTCGGCGTAAGGGAACAGACTTTCCGTGCATTCATAAGTGCAAAAAACGGATGGCGGAACCCGTGCCACCGGTGCCAGGGTTCATTTTCATGCCAGTCATAAAGAAAGTAATCATGAAGAAGTGCTCCCCGGACCAGCGAATGTACGTCAATATAAAAATGCAGTGTTTTTTTTAGAAAATACGCAATTTTAAGACTTGTACAGGCAACATTAACACTGTGCTCATACACAGACGTACTTCCGTGCTGAATATAGTTGAGCGATTCAGGAAGGCGTGTTGTCGTGTTCATTGCGCCGAGAAACGAATGCATGAGATACGCTTCATACTCGGTCAGATCATCTTGTAAAAACATTACAGTTAAAAAGTATGCAGAAATCTCTAATTTGTCAATAGACTTTTTTCTGCACTTCCTTATAATAAAACTCATGATTATCAGACGGGTTACCGTACAGGACCTGCCGGCTGTTATGGAAATTGAAAGGGCCTCGTTCATTCCTGCCATACAGGAAACGAAAGAGGTTTTTGCAGAACGGATACGCGTCTGCGGAAACTGCTTCATCATATTCGAGGATGAACAGTCGCATAAAACGACGGGATATTTTTCAGCAGAACGATGGGCGGCGGTTCCTGCGGACGGCAGCGTATTTTCACTTAATCATTCTGCGGAGCACGCCTCTGCACCGGACGGATCTGTCATTTATCTGAGTTCGTTTGCCCTGCTTCCGCAGTACCGCGGGAAAGGTACCGGGCACAGCCTTTTTTCGTCTTCGGTGGAATGGTTCACTGAACATAATCCAGGACTTACAAAAGCAGTCCTGCTCGTAAACGACGTATGGAAAAACGCTGTACATATCTATACCCAGTACGGATTTCATGAAATGTAC
>JBAYAJ010000020.1:0-21746 GCA_041669845.1 Treponema sp. | reverse complement strand
TCTCCAAAAATATGCTTCACGTACTGAAGACGACAGTAGGAAAGATAAGAATGCAAAATTCTTTGCGCATTTATTGAAGCGCTGATGGAAAATACTTCCTCTCAGATTGTTGTTTTACACGTATGAACGAGATTTTAAATATTAGACAGTCGGACGACTCTGTCTGTTCCTCAACTGTTCCGTTTTTTGCTGCACTGTGTCTTTTTCTTGCGGCTGTGGAATATGCTGTTCCCAAGCCTTTTCCGTTCATGCGTCTTGGTCTTGCAAATCTGCCGATTCTGCTTTCCCTTACAAAACTGCGGAAGCGTCACGTATTACTGCTTATCATATTTAAAGTGCTCGGACAGGCACTTATTTCCGGCACGCTCTTTTCGTATGTGTTTGTTTTTTCTGCGGCAGGTTCAGCTGCATCCGGTCTTACAATGCTTTTATTGTACACGATGTTTCATCGGACCGGTACAGTATCAAACATCGGGCTGAGTATTTCAGGTGCATTTGCAAACAATTGTGCTCAGGTTGCCGTTGCACGGGTTATGGTATTCGGCGAAAACACAAAATACATTGCACCGGTACTTTTTGCCACGGGGCTTGCAACAGGGCTTGCCCTTGGTGTTTTTGCAAATACATTCTGTGCAAGATCTGAATGGTATAAAAATCTTCCGGCTGGTAATACACAGCAGAATGTTTTACACCGTCTGCGCAGTTCCTGTGCTGTTCCTGCCAGTCCGGTTTCTTCCATAATTCCCCGGGTGCAGTTCATTAGTGCAGTGATATTATTTCCTGTATTCCTGCTGCAGAAGAATGTGGTGATTGTATGGGGAGGAACCGTGATTTTTTACATTTTGACGATGTTCAAAAGAGGCGGAAAAGTAAGGCTTCTGCCGTCATTTTTTATGACGCTCGGTGTTACGTTCTTTGCGCTTCTGTCACCGTATGGTAAAGTGCTGTTTTCATTCGGTTCTTTTCGTATAACGCAGGACGCTCTTGTAACAGGGCTGAGAAAAAGCGGCATTCTTGCCGGCATGGTGTTTCTTTCTCAGTTTGCTGTTTCGCCCCGGCTGTATCTTCCCGGTAGAATCGGCCGGTTTCTTGGCAGTGTATTTGCAGCATTTAATGAACTTACCGCGAAGCGCATTGATTTTAAACGCGGGCATGTAATTGAAGCCCTTGATTCACGTCTTCTGGATCTCTGGGGATAAATTATGGAAAATGCGTATTCTTCTGCAGTTCAGTCTCTGCCGGTAACTCCGTATCTTGATGCCGTCTGTACCGCGCTTAAGTCTTCTCCGTCTCATTTCCTTATTCTTACTGCAGAGACTGCAGCCGGTAAATCGACAGCAGTTCCGCTTGCACTGCTCAGACACTTTGATAAAAAGATACTTATGCTTGAACCCCGCCGGCTTGCAGCACTTGCCGTTGCGTCCCGGGTATCTGAACTGCTTGGAGAAAACACCGGCGGGCAGGCGGGTTATATTATGCACCTGGAAACACGTCTGACTGCGCGTACACGCTTTGTTGTGATGACAGAGGCTGTGCTTACAAGAATGCTGCAGGATGACCCGTCTCTTGACGGAGTGAGCGTTGTTGTTATAGATGAATTTCATGAACGCTCCGTACATGCAGATCTTGCACTTGCCTTCCTTAAAGAAAGTATGGAACTTCGTGATGATCTTTTTGTCATCGTAATGTCGGCAACAATAGAAACCGGACGACTTTCATTGTATCTTGGTACTGGCGGAAGTCCCGCCCCGGTGTTCAGGGTACCGGGACGTCAGTTTCCGGTGAGTGTTGAGTATGCAGGGAATATTTCTGCTTCTGATGCTGTCCGCCGTGAACTAGGTACAAAAGACAAAGGCAGTATTCTTGTGTTTCTTCCCGGAATCGCCGGCATACGGCGGACTGCTGCAGAGCTTACGCGGCAGGGTGCAGATGCGGATATACAGATACTTCACAGTTCAGTAAATTTTGAGGAACAGAAAAAAGTTTTAACGCCGCCACCCGCCGGTGCGCGGCGTCGGGTTATCCTTTCGTCGGCAATTGCGGAAACATCCCTTACAGTTCCCGGTGTGACTGTTGTTATAGACAGCGGTCTGGCACGTTTAAACCGTATGAATATTGCTGCCGGCATGGAGACTCTTTCTACTGAAAATGAAAGTGTATTTTCTGCAGCACAGCGCAGGGGGCGTGCCGGACGTGTCTGTCCGGGAAGATGCATATGCTTGTGGAATGAAAACGATGCACGGACTGCGGAAATGCCGCCGGAGATACTGCGGACCGATTTGACTCCGCTTGTACTTGAATGTGCTCAGTGGGGAGTATACGATCCTGACAGGTTGACATGGTTTGACCGTCCGTCAAACGCTTCATGGAACGGTGCGTGTTCGCTTCTGAAACAGCTTGGATGTCTTACACAGAATGGCAGTGGTTCCAGTCTGCAGATTACTTCACTTGGAAAGGCCGCCCTGTCGATCGGCCTGCACCCGCGGCTCGCATGCGCTGTACTGGCAGGGGGAGATATTTTCTCCGGTGCCGCAGCCCGGTACGTGCTTCAATACAGTCAGTATGCCGGATCCTCTCCGGCTTTACAGCAGAAATTTTGTACTGATATAGAGCAGAGGGTAAAAAAATGCAGAGTAATGTTTCCTGATATGGTACGCAGCCCTGTCTTTGGAAAAGATACGGGGGTAGTGCTGTCTGCGGAAACAACGGTACTTCTTGCAGGTTTTCCCGATCGTATTGCACATCTGCAGAATGAGTCCGGTATATATCAGTTTCCTTCCGGGCGTATTGCTTCGCTTCCTGGTAATGAACGCCGGAACTCGAGCGGTTTTTCTGAGTGGATTATCGCACCTGAAGCAGATGCGGGTGAACGGGAAGGGCGGATATATCAATATGAAGCACTCCCGAAAAAAGAAGCAGAGGCATGGCTTGCAGAACATGCAGTTACATGTACTGAGTGTAAATTTGAAAACGGGTCGCATACACTTCGTAAAACAGAATACCGTTGTTACGGCAGGCTTGTGCTTTCGTCCAAAAAGGTAAATCCGGAACTAAACGATTTTGTTGATGCCGTATGCGGAGCGGTAGAAAAAAACGGAATCAACTGGCTGCCCCTTGCAGAAAAAACGAAAGAATTTCTGATGCGGGCGCAGTTTTATGAGGAAAACAGTAACACGCCTGGCAGAAAAACAGAAACTTTATCACTTCGGCAGACAGTCCGCGAATGGCTGCCTCCTTTTCTTACAGAATGTTTTATTACGGAAGATGCTGTATACGAAGCACTCCGCTGTTATCTTGACGGCGTGACGATTGATAAAAACGTTCCGCCGCGCATCATAATGCCGGACGGGAAATCATATAAACTTACCTATGAAACAATTACCGGCAGAAAAGATCAGAAAAACGATGTCCGGCACTATGGTGTGCGTCCGGTCCTTGAAATAATAATTCAGCGTATATTCGGCTGTATTGAGACGCCGCATATTATGGGAGTACCGGTTTTACTTAAGCTGCTGTCGCCGGCAAATCGTCCGCTTCAGATTACTGACAATCTTGCAGGATTCTGGCAGAATACGTGGCCGGAAATCTGTAAAGAAATGAAAGGGCGGTATCCTAAACACAATTGGGATTATCGGGTGATTGACAAAGAATAACAGCTGGTAAAATTTACTTTTTACCAGCGGGGTGATATTATTGCTTAATTTGAAAAAAAGAGGTAAAATCAGACTTCGACTGTTATACATATGTTGTATTTATTATTGAAAAAATAATAGTATTTTTGCATCCGCTGTGAACATCCATAAGTAGAATTGCGTTGATTATGATTCAATTTATGGAAAATAACCGTCATAAAGGGTCATTGAAAATTCGGTGATTAAAAAAGAAGAGATGATATCAGCGGACTGTTTCACAAGTCTAAGGTTTTGTTGAAATGCCCTGTAATTTTGAATATGAGATTTTGGATTCCGTTTCTGATCCAGTTCTTGCAGCATCTCCAGTGTATAGTGCTGAGCAGAAAATTATTGATTTTGAAATTGATTATGTGAATCCGGTATATTTACAGATGACATTGGATTCAGCTCATCCCGGTGATAAACTAAGCAGTTTTTCATCTAAGCTTCCCCAGACTGTCGACTGGTTTTATAATGCGGTAAAAACGGTAGAGAATGACAAACGTTTTGAAACAACGTACTATTCGCAGCGTGATAAGACATGGTTTCACATAACGATGAACAAATCGAAGAATAATCGTTGTGTTGTTACACTTACAAATGACAATGAACGGAAACGGATAGAAGCTCAGCTTAATGATTTAATATATAACGATGCATTAACCGGTATTCCGAACCGTTCATGTTTTAATCGTGTATTTGATGATACTGTTGAAGCGGCTTCCCGTGAAAAGACGTCTGTGGGTATTATGCTGATCGATATCGACGATATGAAATCGGTAAATGATGTTTCCGGGCATGTTGCCGGCGACAGCGTACTCCGTAGAAGCGCTGATATTCTGAAAAGATTTGAGAATGATGAAACCAGAATATTCCGGCTTGGCGATGATGAATTTCTTGTGCTTATAGATAATCTTCCGTCCCGTAACAGAATGGTGACGATTGCAGATGTTATCTTTGAGTCATTTCAGAACGGAAGTATCAGTATTTCTGCCGGTATTTCAATTTGTCCCGATGACAATACACAGGCGGTGGATCTTCTGAAAAACGCGGATCTGGCAATGCACGCTGTTAAGAAAAACGGAAAGAATGACATTGCATTTTTTGAACGGACAATGTACGAATCATTCCTTCATCATACGCTGCTTCAGGAGAAACTGCTTATTGCATCCGAAAACAATGCATTTGAGTTGTATTATCAACCCCAGTTTAATATTGAGACAAACACACTTCGTGGATTTGAAGCTCTTATCAGATGGCATGATGATACGTTCGGCTGGATTAATCCTGAGGAATTTATTCCAATTGCAGAGGAAACGCATGTTATCATAAGGCTTGGTAAGTGGGTTCTTGAGACTGCCGCTGAAACTTTAAAAATGTGGCAGACCGAGTATGGTTTTAAAGGTATTATGTCTGTGAATGTGTCTCCGATGCAGCTTACAGATGTTAATTTTGTAATTGAGCTTTCGCATCTTATAAAAAAATATGATATTAAACCGGGAACATTTGAAATAGAGATTACTGAAGGAATCTGCATTGACAATATTAAACGCAGTGTAAAGATTCTTAATCAAATCCGTACATTGGGAGTACTTATTTCGCTTGACGATTTTGGGACTGGATATTCATCGTTCAGATATCTTCAGTATCTTCCTCTTAATACGCTTAAAGTTGATAAGGCATTTGTTGCTAATCTTGATTCCCGGATGAGTGTTGAATCGAATATTACGAATTCGATCATTTCACTTGTAACGAAGATGGGAATAGATACGATCGCGGAAGGTGTTGAACGCATGGGGCAACTCGATGCATTGAAGGAAATGAAATGCCACAATATTCAGGGATACCTTCGCGGCAAACCTATGGCAAAAATACGCTGTGATGCTGTTCTTAAAGGGGATCTGTCTCTTCTTGTGAGGACTGGTGATGAGCCGCTTGACATAACAGGTATTTCGGTTAATAAATGAACCATCTGTACATTTATTTGTGCAGATGGGGTAATACTCCGCATCCGGACCGGAATATGTTGATAAAATTCTGATTATATAAGTATGACTTTTGTTTGGCCGTTTGAATCATGTGGATATACAAACAATACTTTGTACGTTAAGCTGGAACTGCATTCCTGCGGGACGAGCGGATTGATGCAGAATTCATCGTATTCCGAGAATGAATACGCAGTACGTGTGCTTGCAAAATCTGTATGTTTCTCAAGTGCTTCGCGGTGTGCTTCTTTACTATAATAATGTTCACACCATGTTGGAAAATTTCCTTTTTTACCTGTTGAAATAAAATCAAATCTCAGCAGTTCATGCAGCATGCCTGCATCGATGTCATTGAAGAAATTTTCCGCGAGAAAACTATTAATGAGTTCATACCAGTACGCCGGTTTCCGCTGCATGGTAAAAACATTCTGTTTCCGGCAGTAACTGGTAAGCATACAGAAAAAACTCCAGAGACTTTTTAATTTTTGTATGGTGTGTATTGTTGTGTCGAAGTTATGAGAATTCCAGTATACAGCAAGCAGTAATTCTATATCCTTGAGAAACTGTATGTCATCATAACTGAGATACGGAGTTGAAAGAACTTCATACGGTGCATCGGACATCCATTTCCATCCGTTTTTCAGGCAGTATGATTCCATCGGTGTCCCTGCGAGTACTTTTAGAAAACCGAGTTGTAATGCATCAGGATTGAGTGCAAGAGTCCAGTCGAACGAACGTCCAAAACTGTCTAATCCTTCGTATGGCAGACCGGCAATAAGGTCAAGGTGCGTGTGAATAGTTTTTGGGATACGACGGACGTTTTCTGCGAGTATTCTGATGTCTGGTGAGCGATGAACTTCTTCGAGCGTTTTTGTGTTTGTTGTCTGGATACCGATTTCAAACTGCATAATTCCGGCAGGTACTGTCCGGAGAAAGTCGAGAGCCTCGGTGCATAAATATTCAGCTTCGATTTCGAAATGAAACATGGTAATGCCATTGTGATGTTTGCAGATATATTTCCAGATTGCTATATACCGTTCTGGTTTCAGATTGTATGTCCGGTCGACGAATTTGACAAGCTTTACACCGGCGTCAAGAAAGTGCTGGATGTCGCGGAATACTCGTTCAATCGGCATGAAACGGACGTGTTTATCAAGTGAGGACATACAATACGCACATGAAAAAGGGCAGCCTCTTGACGACTCGTAGTAGTAGATACGGTTTTCCGGGTCGGTGATTTCCGGATAAGGAAACGGAAGTACACTTATGTCGGGCAGCGGACACCGGGGACCGCCGTATGTTATATGTCTATCCTGTCCGTTGATGGTTTTTACATATACTCCTGAAATACATGACGCCGCTTCAAGCCAGGTTTTTTTATTAAATGAACCGCATTGAAGGTGATATAACTCTGCCAGTTCTTTTGTTGTCTGCTCGCCCTCTCCCTCGATTATTATGTCTATCTCCGGTTCCTGACTGAGAATCTGTCTGGCCCGGTAACCGGCTTCCGGACCTCCGGCTCCGATAATGCATCCGGGAATTATTTTAGGCAGTTCCCGTACAATCTTTAGAACAATGTCTATATTCCAGATGTACGTGGAAAACAATATTATTTCCGGATGATGTCCTGCAATACCCCTCAGTATTTCTAATTCAGGCTGATTGATAGTCCATTCATCGAATTCAACAAGCCCTGGCATTCTGCTGTATAATGAAAGCGACCGAACTGCTATATTTGTGTGATTGTACCGTGCATTTACTGCTGCAAGAAGTATATCTGCCATAATATTACTAAAAAAGCGATGTCCGTATGAGTTTGACGCTGCTTGCTCTGCTTATAAGAAAAGTACAGTTTTCTTTCTGATGTTCGAGCTGCATGTGCAAAAGAGCATCACCTGTTTCTTTTGTAATCTGCAGGGGAATACCAAGAAAAGTTTCCTGTTTTGACGCATCTTTTTCTGACGGCTGGACAAGTTCTATCATATCTTTTGAAGAGATTGCACTTTCGATAAGTCTGATTTTTCCGAGGAAATCTATACCGCCAGCTTCAAGGTTTTCTGTACGCACCGTGTTACCATTGAGCTGTTCTGAAGAAAGTATCATTTTATTTTCTATACGCAAAGAAAGCCCGTTTTTCTGCAGCGGGGTTAAATCAAGAGTATCGAGCAATTCGTATAACTTTTTTGTTACATTGCTGCTGTTGTTTTCTTCATCGTTATGTATATCGTTCTGCCGGCTGCTTTTTAAAATAGGAGAACTGTTTTCGTTAAGAAGCGGGAATGTCGCCGGGTGAACTTCAGTTTTTTTGGTTTGTACTTTACCAATAGAGTCAAGACCGCATTTGTTTATAAACTTTGCAGCTTCTTCTTCGTTATCGATGTCCAGCAGATATATTCCTGGTGCAAGTTTTATCTGAATGTATTGAGATGTGTTCGGATTTTTTTCAATGAGCTGTGCATTTTTTTCGTCAAGTTTAAGAATGTACCCTTTGTACATCATCGCAGATGAGTAGGAATTGTACCAGTCTTCAATACTTATACGGAGATTTTGAGGAATACTATATGGTGTATATTCTGAAAGCTGCTTATAAATTTCTTCTGCCGTGTATCCTGCGTCGAACGCCCGTATGGCGGACATACGGTTAATTTCGAATTCAACGACCGTATTACAGCGCGTAACACTGAGAAAAGAAGCAAGCGGTAATAGTTTTTTAAGCGGTAAACCGGGCATTATGGTAATTGTAAAACCGGCGTCTATATTAACAACTTTGCTGCACTGTTCTTTGAAGTAAGCCTCATTAACAAACGGTGCGCCCGGGGTATAGATTTTTTCACCTTTTTCGGTTCTGCCTGTTACAGCGAACAAACCGAATATTTCGGCAGAGTCGATGATTCTGTCGAACAGCTGCCCTGTCGCTTCGCCGGAAATAAGTTGTCTCTGCCGTGCCTGTTCTATTATATGACTGAAACGGGTTTGTCTGACAGCTGTATCGCCGAGTAAAACAGCTTCCCTCAGAAGAACATCCCTGGTAATACCACCTTGAGGGATCGAGGCTGTACAGTCAAGAAACAGCTGTGCCTGCGAACGCAGTCCTTCCCTGCTGAGTCTTCCCGCTGATGCTGCACACAGATAGGCATATTGTTTTTTAGGGGACAACTCAGCAAATGCTGCAAATTTATCCTTATCACATATAACGGACTTTTCATTTTGTTTAATAAGCTGCAGATTAAGAAAAGCGGTGAAAAGCAGCTGCAGACATTTTAATTTATCCGGAAATATTTCTTCGAGGCGTGTTTCATTGTTTTTTTTGATTGTACCATCTGCCCTGCAAAGCTCGGGTTTTTCAATAATATATGAAACGAATGCTGCAATAAATTCCGGAGACAGACAGAAGTAAGCATCGTCAATCCGGACAGCGCAGACCGCAGCCGGCAGAATGCGGTCAATACTGATATATGGGGTAAGAACGGCTTCAAGCAGAGGATTGATATGGATATACTGCTGTTCGTCTTTTGTCTGTCTGTCTTTATAAATAATAAGCCTGTCCGTAAGATTGAGCAGATGCGGGTAAAGCTGCGATAATGTGTATTCACCTGAGAAGAAATCGGCAAGTCTCGTCTGCGTTACATCTGGGAGAAGTGAAACTGCTGTTATAATTTCTTTATCGGAGTCGTCGAGCAGTGAAACAAGATTTTTTCTGTTTTGCTCTTTATAAAGGAATGCTCCAAGCTGTTCAATGAGACGCTGCTTATTATACGGCGTTTTTATTTCTCCGAGATATACACGTATAATGTCGAAGAAACGGTTATCCGGCAGCGTTGCCATTGCTTCCTGCCATGAAAGAATCCGCTGCTTCTGCTGTTTTTCGTCTGGATTATTTTTCAGCATGACGACTCCATCGGTTTATTAAGTTCATCAAGATCATGTTCTGTATTGTATCGTATGATACGGTAGACGTATCCCTGCTCTGCCAGAAATTTCTGGCGGTTGCTGCCGAAATCTTCTTCGACGGTGTTTCTCGTAATAAGAGTAAAAAAACGTGACATTCGTTCTTTTGGCCGTAGAATGCGTCCGAGCCGCTGCGCTTCCTCCTGTCTGCTGCCGAATGTTCCCGAAATTTGTATTGCAAGAGATGCATCCGGCAGATCTATTGCAAAATTAGCGACTTTTGAAACGACAAGTACGTGTATTTTCCCGCTGCGAAAATCGTTGTATATTTTATCACGATCATCAACGGGTGTTTTCCCAGTGATGATCGGAGCATTGAGCATTTTTGCGATAGTATCCAGCTGATCAAGATACTGCCCGATCACCAGAATTTTATCTTCCGGATACCGGCTGATTATTTCTCTGGTAACCTGTTCTTTTAACGGGTTTTCACTTGCAATGCGGTGCTTCATCCGGGTAGTCGCCACAGCATATTCGACTTCAATTTTTTCAGCCAGATCCAGCCGTATTTCAATACATTCTGCAGTTGCAATCCAGCCGGAATGTTCCAGTTCTTTCCACGGAACATCGTAACGTTTTGGTCCGACAAGGCTGAATACGTATCCTTCGCATCCGTCTTCCCTTACAAGCGTTGCAGTGAGTCCGACACGCCGTACGGCCTGAAGTTCTGCCGCGACACGGAATACGGGAGCAGGAAGCATGTGTACTTCATCGTAAATTATTAATCCCCAGGGACGTTCACGAAACAGGGAGAAGTGCGGATACGGGCCGTCCTTCTCCGGCCGCCACGTGAGGATCTGGTAGGTTGCAACTGTTACCTGTTTTATTGTCTTTTCCTCACCCGTGTATTCGGCTATCTGATCTGCATTGAGATTCGTCTTGTCGGTTAATTCGCTTATCCACTGATGTACGGCTGAAATGTTGGTCGTGATGATGAGTGTGCTGGTTTTAAGCATAGCCATAATCTGCATACCGACGATTGTTTTTCCGGCGCCGCACGGAAGCACGATTGTACCGAATCCGGTCCCTGGTCCTCTGTTGCCGACAAGTGCTTCTGCTGCACATTTTTGATAGCTGCGGATTTGAAGAGGTGCACCCGAAGCTGTCGTGTTTCTGAGTATTATATCAAGCGGTTCTCCGTCTATAAGTTGTACGTCGTCTTTTACCGGCCAACCGGCTTTTAACAGTTCCTGTTTTACGGTACCTCGGTCGGTAAGCCGGAGCAGAAACGAATATTTTGAGGGACCTTCGCTGGTTTCTACAAGATATTTTTTAGCTGCCGGATTTACACTGATTTCTTTGTAGACGAGAGGAGAATCTGTTATAAGATACAGTTGCTCTTCTGAGACAGTCCGGTTACAGCCCTCCGGAACGTCAGAATGAAGCGGGACAGCAATTCGTGGGCCTGAAACCAGCCTGAGCCTGCCGAAGCGGCCTGCGGTTTCATGAATCCATACGGTAACATTCTGGGGAACGTCGTACCGGCTGTATTTTTTCAGTATTTCAACAGCATCGTCTGCGGAAAAACCTGCGCTTGAGGCGTTCCAGAGTGAAAGGGGTGTAAGACGATACGTGTGCAGGTGTTCAGGCGAGCGTTCAAGCTCTGCAAACGGGATAAGATCGTTTGCACATTCCCTGGCAAGAGACGCATGTACATCAAGAAGCAGTGTTCTGTCACTTTGAACAATGAGCGGATTATCGTTTTGCATAACAGTCTATTATATCGTACCGGCATTTTTTATGCTATGATTTTTAAAGTACAATTCTATACTGTCTGGCGGAAACGGAAAAGAACTGATATACTTAAGATGAGGTTTAATATGACCAGAGAAGATTCTGTTGCCAACCGGGCTGTCAGACGCTCTACGTTGAAATCCCTGAGAGCAAAAAAAAGAGAACGCGTCAAGCAGATAAAACAAAATTACGAGTGTGAACTTCGCGATGTGAATATTCAGTATGCAAAAGATCCTGAACGTCTGCGTGCAAAATATGCAGCCGGTGATTATGCACGGTCGGAACGTGCGCGTAAACGCGCTGAGCATCAGATTGAACTTGAAAAAAAACGCGTAGAACGGCAAACTAAAGAACGACAATTCTGTGTGGCTGAGGAAATTACAAGTTCGATCCTGCAGGGGCTGGGAGCAGTTCTGTCTGTTGCAGCAACAGCGATACTTGTGTATCGTGCAGTTACGTATGCACCGGCAGATGTCCGGCCGATATATGTTTCCACGTTTGCATGCAGCGGTGGAGTAATGATTTTTATGTATATCATGTCTACTCTTCATCATGCACTTGTTCCAGTGGCTGCGAAGGAGGTGTTCAACCGCCTTACGCATGCTTTTATTTTTCTTATAATTGGCAGTGTGTATACATCCTTTACGTTAACAGTGCTCCGCGGTATTAACGGATGGGTACTGTTTGGTATCGTATGGGGAGCATCAATTTTAGGAATCGTTTTGTATTCAATCTGGGGCAGCGAACTTGAAATTTTAAATATAGTGTTTTATTTAATAATCGGTTGGGCCGGAGTCGTTCTTGCGAAACGGCTGTATCATATACTGCCTCCTGCCGGATTTGGATTTTTGTTATCGTGCGGTTTTACGTACAGCATTGCATGCGTATTCTTAATGCTCAGAAAAATAAAATTCATGCATGTGATCGGCAATGCAGTTATGCTTATGGGGACCGTATATTTCTTTATAGCTATGTTTTTTGCAGTGGTATAAGTTTGGGGTGAATTGATACTGCTCTGATTTCCGGGTGGGAAAATGACAGTTCATATGTCCTTTTTATACTTTTTTCGTGCGGACTGAGGATATCCCGCACGTATTGGTATATAAAGAGTGCTAAATCCCGACTGCAATACCTCTGGAGAAACTCCATACACCGCGGCTTGCGGTGGCTATCTTATTCGTTTGAACTGAACATACTGGACGTCAATTCCCGGTTTTGTGTGGCTTAGAGAAATAATGTAATATCCCTTTTCAAGTTTTACTTCTGCAGTTGTGACGACAGCTGTTTTTCCCTGAGTACCTCTGCTGTCGAAAGCTGCAGCCGGTTTACGGTCAATCATAATATTGCAGACAGACTGCGATAAATCTTTGTCTGTTACTTTCGTATATGCTCCGCATACTGCATATGTGCCTGATTGATGTACCGCAAGGCTTATTTTTGGTTCTGTATCGGTAAATATCAGCTTTTCCCCGATATTGCATATCCTGATAGTATCTGCCGGTGCTGCATGTAACGGACGATAGGATATAACTGGTGTAAGTGCATGCGGAAAATGCTTTGCAGCAGGTGACTGCAGGAGAAAACGCAGAATATCTTTTGCACACTGCTGCAATTCTCCTGTTGTTAGTTTTCCGCTGTTGAGAGAAGCCATTGTATTGTCGAAGTATACATTGTGTTCTGCCCCGTCGTTGTCTACGACCATGTATACGTCGTTACGGGCGCGGATCATTGCGGCTGTATTATTGAACGTACCGGTTCCGCAGGACACACAGTCGTTCATAAATGCCCACCAGTCAGTCATAACAAGTCCTGTGTATTTCCATTCGCGGCGCAGAATCGTAACCAGAAGGTCGTAATTGGATGCCGTGTAATGTCCGTTAACAGGGTTGTATGAAGTCATAAGTGAGACTGCGGGGCCTTCTTTTACGGCTGTCTCAAAACCTTTAAGATAGATTTCCCGTAGAGCGCGTTCGGAAACTATAGAATTTGTTATGTGCCGTGCCTGTTCCTGATTGTTACACGCAAAATGTTTTATTGTACCCGACGAACCGCTTTTATGCAGTCCCTGGACGACGGCAGCAGCCATTTTTCCGGTAAGAAGAGGATCTTCGGAATAATATTCGAAATTGCGTCCGTTAAGAGGGTGCCGGTGGATATTCATACCCGGACCGAGAAGAGTATCGATTTTGTTTTCAATAAGTTCGTGTCCTTCATATGCATAAAGAGATTTTACCAGCTTTGTATTCCATGTCGAAGCAAGAAGAGTCCCGATAGGGAGAAGACTTGCTTCTTCTCCTGTATCCATGCGTATTCCTGACGGACCGTCCGAGCAGCAGCCGCACGGAATACCGTAATCGTGAAGCTGTTTCGTTATACCACCAAAAGCAGCTGCCGTTCCCGAAGTTACTTTACGACTGCACATGCCTTCCCCCCGGACGATAGTAGAAAGTTCTTCGGTTGAAAACTGTGCAACAAAATCATCGAGTTTTGACAGGCCCCATTTAACCTGTCCGAATTTAATATTTTTATTCCCGGTCAGAGGAATTTCCTGCGGCAGTCGTTCCTGAATGCGTTTTGCAATGTCCGTATGAGAAAGAGGAACCGCTTCTTCCTGTACGGAGAAAGTATTGTTTTGTTTTTTTATACCCGGTTTTACACGGTTAAACGCATCTGTCGGTGCAAGTGCCTGTTCAAGTTGTCTGACACATACTGTTTTCTGCACAATATATGTTCCTGTACTGCCCAGTTTTACGGGAAGTGCTGTCCGGACATCAGTACCTGCATAGACAGTGTATTCACCCTGTTCAAGAACATAACATGATTCGTAACCTGTCGCTCCGCTGTCATCATAAGAGGCCATATCGTTGATACGGAAAGACATTTCAAGCATTTGAGACATACCCGGCCAGAGCGTGTGTGTTTTTGCGAATGCAGCAAGTTCCCGTACAGGTTTTCCAAGTTTTCCCTGGGGGGCAGAGTAATATAACTGTACTGTTTCTTTGCCCTTATATTTTTTCCCGGTGTTTTTTACCGACGTACGCACAATAATGGTATTATTCCGGATTTCTGCAGATTTGACTTCGATACTGAACGTCGTGTATGAGAGGCCGAATCCAAACGGAAACATGACACTGTCTTTCGCAAACGTCTCGAACCAGCGGTATCCGACATAAATGTCTTCTTTATAATAATTTTTAATAAGATTACCGAAGTTTTTGTCAGACGGATAATCCTGAATGTTATATGCGATAGTGTCGGGTAATTTTCCTGATGGAGTTACTTTTCCGCAGATGACCTGCGCCGCTGCATTTCCGCCTTCCATACCTCCGTGCCATACATATATTACGGCAGTAATGTGACCATTAAACTGCGGTTCGTCTATGAATTTCATGTCAATAATATTCGAAACGTTAAGTACGACTGCAACGTGAGAAAATGCACCACAGACGGAACGCAGCATATCTCTTTCGTTCTGTGTAAGAAGATAACTGCCTTCTGTAATTTTATTATCTTTATCTTCTCCCGCTGTACGTCCAATGACGACTACGGCTTTGTTTGAAGTGGATGCAGCCCGTTCTGCAAGTTCAGGGTCTACAGGCATTTCTGCCTGACTCCACGGTTCTGCCGCCCATGCTCCGTTGCCGTCGTCAGCAGGATGTTCCTTTATCCATTTTTCGTATATATCAATAAGCTCACCGTTTAACAGCGGACATCCGTTAAGTGATTTCAGATTAAGCAGACTTCCCGTAAGTGTCGTCGTATATGGGACATGAACAGACCCACCCGAACCTGTTCCGCTGCGATAATAATCAAACTGGCATCGTCCAAAAATAGAAACAGTATCTGTCTTTAATAACGGAAGCGTATTGTCAGTGTTTCGTAAAAGAACGGCACCCTCGGCGGATGCCTCGCGAATTTTATGTGCAAAATCCATGCGTACCTCAGCACGGAGATACTATCATGTATATGGGCAGAAAGTAAATGGTAAACAGATAAAGTCATTTGAAAAGCTGCCTGTATAGTTGTTTCCCAGCAGAGGTAAGAAACTATTTACGGGCAAAAAGGAAACCGACAGTTCCGATACACCAACCAGTTATGATCATATAAAAACCGATGTCAAGAAAATTACCCGCAATCTTAATGCCAAAATCGTTTGTGTTGAAGAAACAGTACAATCCACCTGCAATGGTGACAACAAGGGCGATAAGTTTGTACAGGGATTTATTCAGAAAAAATTGAAATATAATACCTGCCGCGGCACCTGCAAATATCAGCAGCACTGCAATTTTCATTGCAGAATCGCCTTTACCGACAAGATCAAATCCATTCATGGTAATGTGCCGGCCGAAGGCACTGAAAATAGGAGTAAAGAAACCGATTGCGGTAATTGCCATACCTAGTACATATAAATAACTCATAGAGAAAGTGTTTTTTCTGGACATAGTAAAACTCCTGTTAAATTTATTTTAACAATTTATCAAGCTGCCGGCTGACTGTCTGCACTTTGCCGGAATTAATAACGGGGTGCAACGAATTCAGTATTTGTGTCTTTGCACAGCGTCTGGGCGGCGCGCCTTCCTGCCAAGACGGTAATGGGCAGCCCGCCGGGCATCATGGAACGCTCGCCTGCAAAATAAATACCCTTTATAGTTTGTGATTTTGCAGGTAAAGTAAATGATGCTCCTCCGGATTCCCATACGCTCATCCAGCTGCCTTCAAAACTTCCTGTGTAACGTTCATAAGTGCACGGTGTTGCGACGTCCGTTACTTCTACATTATCTGCAATTTCAGGAACATGTTTTTTTACTTCAATAATAAACCGCTGTATAAGCGCCTCTTTTTCCTGTTTGTACGTTCCGTCCGCTTTTTTTGCTTTCCACCAGTTATAACTGGGGCCAAGCAGCAGACAGGTAAGCGGAGTGCATCCTTCCGGTGCGTACCCCTTATAGGTAGAATAATTATGAAGGCAGACTTCTTCGAATGAAAGACCGGCAGCTTCAAACGGCACATCCAGCGGGATAATGAAACTCAGCGGATATTTCGATAAGTCTGCTTTAATTCCCAGGCAGAGGAACATGTTTTGTTCCGTGATAACAGTTTTACGCATTTTTTGTGCCCATTTTTCATTCAGAGGCGGATTGAATAATGAGTCTACCGCCTGCCGGGTATCCTGTGTAATAACAATTTTATCGGCCGGAATAAATGTATCTTCTGTATTAACGCCGGTAGTCACTCCGTTTTTTGTAACAATGCCGGTAACTTTAGTGGAGAATTGAATTGTACCGCCGAGAGCTGTGAATGTATCCGCCATATTCTGCGCCATACGCAGCGAACCGCCTTCAGGATAACCGCAGTCGCCGGATGCAAACGAGGCCATTGTATAAACAAAAGCTGCAGCATTGTACCGCATACCGACTACGGAGAGCAGCAGATGCCGTATTTCATTATTCTTGAATTGTGAAACATAATCCGGATAAGACTGCTTCAGAAGCGGGCTCATCCGAAATACAGCAGGGATCATCGCACATAATTCAATCAAAGACGGATGCATATGCTGTTTTGTCTTTAGTCCCCATATATCAGTTACAACTGTATGGACGCTGAGAAACCGTCGTATATCGTGGCACATGTGTTTTATTGCAGCTTCGTCTTCAGGAGCAAAATTTATAAAATATTTTTCAAGTTTATCAACGTCACGGTAAAGATTCAATGTTTTATCTCCGTCGAGCAGTGTATAAAACGGATCTTTATTGAACACCGGGTTATTGTCTTTTAGAGCGCCGACTTCATGCCATATACGGTTAAGAGGAAATTTCGGTGAAGAACCTGTAAGCCAGTGCATTCCACCTTCGAACAGATATCCTTTTCGTCTCCAGCTTGTAGAGAGTCCTCCGGGTATAGTATGCTGCTCAAGAATTGTAACTTTGAATCCTGAGCTTTGAAGATAGGTGCCGGTCGCAAGTCCTGCAATTCCGGCGCCTATAATAATAACGTTTGTTTGTGCCATACTGGAAATTATAACACGAGATATTCATTCCCACAATCTGTAAAATTTATAATTAGTTGCATTTTAAAATTTTCCTCTACCCAGTTCAGCGGAAAGTTTTACAGCAGCAACAGGGGATTTATCTAATGAGCTCCATACAACATAGGGCCCTGCACCTAATTTCAGCTCGTTGACAGGCGAATAATAGAGCATGGAGGACGCAGTACACAGGTCTGCACCAAAATTGATATTACCATATACAGAAGCTGTTATATCAGTCGTGAGTATCCTGGCAAATGATACGAGTGCTGCAATATTATGACCATGGGTAGTAAGATTCCAGCTGTCTTCGTCATTACCGTTATAATAGTACTGGGCGGCGAACGTAATCTGGGGTTCCTTCCATGTATACGAGCCGCCGGCCGTTGCCTGCCATATACTGTCTTTGTTGTCCCACTGTACGTTTGTTGACCAGTCTGCATCGGTACCGTATGCATAGACACATTCTCCGAACGTATTTACTTTGTTGAACAGCGTCCCTGATACAGTAAGAAGAGCTTTCGGGGCATGTCC
Source organism: Treponema sp. (assembly GCA_041669845.1). GTDB lineage: Bacteria > Spirochaetota > Spirochaetia > Treponematales > Treponemataceae > Treponema_D. The sequence goes on along the minus strand of JBAYAJ010000020.1, from coordinate 3,849 downwards.
ATATTTATAATATGCACCGGGCCCCAGTTCCCAGCCGCCTGATACGATATCTCCTTTTACTGCAAAAGCGGTATCACCTGCCATTGTGTATGTTGAACTTCCTGTTATCGAGGAAGGAAGAAATGACGTATCCGGGATCATATATGCCCAGATACAGTTCTGCGAACCTCTGAATACAATCTGCGTACGCAGTGCAAGCGGGCCTTCCACCTGTTTGGTCGTGTCCTCCGGATCTATTGCACTCAGATTTACCGTATTTCCGGCAGGGCTGAAGAAACAGCCTGTTCCCCAGGTGATTGTCTGTTTTCCGAAACGGAAATATGCAGTATCCCGGATTGCAAAATCCGTGAACAGTTCCTTAACATAGAACAGGTTCTGCATGTTTTTCTGAGAATTGCTGGTACCGACGACCGCATTTGTTTCTGTAAGATACGGATAATGTATGCCGCTTTTGAAATACAGCCGCAGATTGTCCGACGGACGTGCGTCGATTGTAAAGAGTGCATCGGCGAGAGGCGAGAGAACTGTCTGTCTGACTGATTCTTCCACGCTTGTGCTTTCATTAAAACGTGTCAGCGATGTAAGTGACATATCGAATTGTCCGCCGACTTTTACAGTACCATTCCTGAAAATAGTTCCATGGGAAAGATCTGTCTGTTCTCCGGCTGCATTCGTTTCAGAAGAGGTGTCTGTCTGTGATCCGGCATCAATAACAGTATCTCCAAAGAGATCATCGTCTTCTGCCACAGCAGACGATGCCGCTGCAAATATCAGAAGAGCGGCAGCGGCTGCCTTAACGATTTTCTTCATATGTTAGTTTAATCCCTCCAGATAGGCCTTTGTGAAAATCCTGTCTGGAAGCCTGTCGAATGTCAAATCAGAAATAACCTGCTGGGTCTGCTCTCCCGGATTCAATTCGTCTCTGAGAATGACCTGTGTTGCGACATATCCCTGCGGAACTTTTGTATATTTCGGGAGCAGAATCTTCCGCATAATTCGGCCGGAACCACTGAAATTTTCCTGTTTCAATACCAGCGGAATGTCTTTACGGATATAGTATATTGTTTTTACATACGACGGTTCGGTTGTAGCAGCGTGCAGTGTTATAACTGAAACGTCATAATTACCGAGTTTTCCCTCCGAAAAACCAGTGACTTCGTAATTTTTGCGCCATTTTGACTTTCCTTTTTTCATGTCATCGACTTTAACATCTGAGTCACCGAGCGCATCCTTAAGCGACGAATGTGTGAATTTTCTTCCGACCGGATCGTATGCCCAGATGTTGTCACCGTCTCTGAGCCATCCGTTACCTTTGTCAGCTTCAGGAAAAAGCTGGACCATGGTGAATTGATCCGAATCTACACGTTCAAACATTTTGTACTGCATGTTTTCTTTCGGTTTTCCGGGTTTTTCCACGACGAGAGAAACTGTAGCTGAATAGTCTCCCTGATATGCCAGTATATCTTCTGTCGATTCCATAATCGAGAAAGCTTTTTCACTGTCTTCTTTTGAAACTGGAATAACGGTATTATCTGCAGAGACAGGAAGTGTACAAAATAAACATCCTGTGAGCAGAACGGCTTTGTTGATTTTCATACTATTTCTCCTATAAGGGACATTTGATTCTGCGCTTTGCAGTGGCGCAGGCCGGACTCTGCAGACGGCAGACTCCGTACTGATTTTATTTTACGGTCCGCAATGCTGCCGCCGGGCTGATGGTTGAGGCTTTTTTTGCTGTACTGTGTACTGCAAAAATTGTAAGCACAATCATCAGAATATATTGTCCTGCTGTTGATACCGGTGAAAGGACGAACGTTGCATGGCCGTTGTTCAGGAAAAAGGACATTGTATCGCTGTTAAAATGAAACAGTCCGAATATGGCCATACCTGAAACACCAAGTATGAATCCTGCTACAGCACCTGTCAGGGAAAGAATAAGTGCCTCTGTTGTAAATACCATCCCTGTATCTTTTCCGGTCATGCCGAGTGCGCGCATAGTGCCTATTTCTCTGATTCTTTCATAAAGAATCATTCTGTATGTGTTTGAAATACCGATCATGACTATAATCAGTATTACGAGCAGAATTATTGTCGTTACGATGTGGACGACCGAAAGTACCTGATTAAGCTGGGGTACGACATCGCTCAGAGAAACTACCGTATATTTCGTTCCCTGCCATGTGGAGTTCTTGAGTTGTTTCCTGATTGCCAGAGACACGTTCTGCGGATTTGTCTTCAGTGCATCAATTCTGCTTGTTACCGGTCTGCCGTCGCTGCGGATAAGCTGTTCAATGCGGGATGCTGTTTTGTTCTGCTGATTCTTGTCTGAAAGTACAATTGAGAATGTGTCATAGGCGTTTTCCGGCATTTCAAGCAGTTCATCAAGCGTATCCTGCCGTACATATGCAAACATGCTGCTCATAAGTCCTGCATCTTTTATAACGGCAACAAGTGTGAATTCTCCGACTGTATTCTGCCCATTGAGTGTGTGTGTCGTATACAGTACGGAATCTCCGACCTGCATCTTGAGTGAGTCGGCTGTTTTTTTGCTTAATATAAGTGCATTTGGCTGTGAGAGATTTTTAAGGTCACCGGATAGTACTTCAAATGATTTTACAAGATTCGGTTCTGCTTCAAAATTGCGCCCCAGCAGAGAAGCGATCACACGCTTACTGTTAAAAAGCAGCTGTCCGCTTGAACTGGTATACTGTGATGCGTAGCTGTATTTTATGTTGTTTTTTTCAAGCAGCGACCGTATGTATTCAGAATCCCGGATGATCGATATGAGCTTTCCTTTTGAATCCTTATCTGCCGCCTGTCCCCGTTCTGACCCCTGGATAAATACCGTTCCTCCCACAAGCTGTGTTATCTGGTTTTCAAGGTTCTGTACTGCACCGGACGCTAGTCCGTCTATGACGGTCACTACAAAAAAACCGAAACAGATTGCGAATGCAAGCATGATGCTCCGCCGTTTCTGTCTGGTAAGGTTTCGTACCGCGAGTTGTATTATTTCATTCATCTTATTCACCATCCTTGGAAAGCGCTTTGAGCGGTGTTATTTTGAGTGCTGCCGACAGAGGATATACGTTTGCAAGCACACTTCCTGTTGTGATGAGCAGTATAGTCCCGAGTATATTCTTAACTGTTGGAAGAAATGCGATAAGTCCTCCGCCGAGAATGAGTTTTACGGTGTCATTATCAATTGAAATTTTGAAACTGTTGATAACCGCCATACAGATGAGCGCGATAACAGAGCCGGTCCCCGATGACAGCAGACCGATGAAGATGGATTCAGAAAAGAACAACCGGCGGATGAAATTCTTTTCGGCACCGAGTGCACGCATGGTTCCGATTTCTGCTGTACGTTCAATGACTGAAACCGTCATTGTATTCATGATGATTATAAATACGACGACAGCAAGAATGACGACGAGTACCGTGAATATTCCGGTTATGCCGTCAACCGATGAGGTAAATGTGGCAGATGCCTTTTTCCAGGTTAAAGCACGCGCCTGTATTTTATCCGCGGCAAATGCATCGTTAAGTTCTTTTACCGTTTTTTTATCAACTGAACCGTTGGCCAGCTTCAAAATAATAAAATTCCATGCACCGTCGTCAGTCTGGTTCAATTTATCGCGCAGTGTGGTATCGCCGAGAATTCTGTTAAAATTTTCTTTACCTTTTGCCAGCACACTGTTGTCTGATTCTATCATAGCGCTGTCTCCGCCGAATAAATCGTCTTCCGAACTTTCAGAAATTGACGTGTCTACAGACGATGGAAGTGCCTGTGCAAACGACGCACCGTACGTAAGATCTGCAAATGCACGGGCAAACGAAGGATTGCAGAAT
>JBAYAJ010000019.1:0-21790 GCA_041669845.1 Treponema sp. | reverse complement strand
ATCGTCGCAGCTTCTCCTGTATCTGTTTCTGCTTCGGAAATTTCTGCAGTGAAGGGGTTAAATGTTTTCATGCAGGTGTTTCCTTCCGTCATAAAAGAAGCTGCATTATCGCTTATGCCGATTATTGTACTCTTTATTGTATTTCAGTTTTCTCTGCTTCATATGCCGCCGTATCAAGTAAAACGTATGATAACTGGTTTTGTATACAGTTTTGCGGGGCTTGTGATTTTTCTTATGGGTGTGAACGGAGGATTTATGGAAGCAGGGCACCGGCTTGGTGGATTGCTGGGGACACAGGCTGTCCAAAATGGAGGGTGGTGGACCATACTGCTTGTATGTACAGGATTTCTCATTGGTGCTGTTGTTGTATGTGCTGAACCGGCCGTATGGGTTCTGACGGATCAGGTTGAATCTCTTTCCGGTGGTACTATAAAACGCAGGTTGCTTCTTGTTTTTCTTGCTGCGGGAGCAGCTGTTGCAATCGGACTTGCAATGATACGTGCTGTGAACGGATTCAACCTTTTGTATATACTAATTCCCGGGTATGCTGCAGCTCTGCTCCTTATGCCTTTTTGCCCAAAAATTTTTACAGGGATTGCTTTTGACTCGGGGGGTGTTGCTTCCGGTCCTATCAGTTCGACATTTGTTCTTTCGTTTACACTTGGTGCGTCGCAGGCAGCGGGAAAGAGTGAAAATCTTTTCGGTGTTATATCGCTTATTGCAATGATGCCGCTTATTGCAATACAGGTTTTTGGTCTTGCGTTCAATCATAAGAAGGGAGGTATCGGAAAATGACATCATTCAGTCTTCTCATTTGTATCGTTTCTCATGACAGTGGGGAGCTTGTGACGCGGACTGCAACTATGGCAGGAGCTGCAGGCGGTACTGTTGTTATGGGACGTAATATTGCATCGAACGGTCTGCTTCAGGCTCTTGCTATTGGCGATACATCAAAAGATATTGTGTATATTCTTGTTTCGACAGAAGAAAAGGAATCAGTTATCAGAGCTGTTGTAACGGCATCTGAGGAAAACAGAAAAATTTGTGGTATCCTTTTTGCAATAAATGCTGCTTATTTTATAAAAACCGGTATTATTACCGGAGGAGATAATGATATGGCACAGAAAATGACCCATCAGATGATAACGGTGATTGCAAATAAGGGATATGCCGACGACATAATGGCGGCTGCACGAAAGGCTGGTGCTGGAGGTGGTACCGTGATTAATGCACGTGGAACTGCAAGACCGGGTGATGCAAAGTTCTTTGGTATGGAGATTGTGCCTGAAAAAGAAATGCTTGTAATACTAGTTGATGCGGAAAAAACGCTGGCCGTTCTTAATGCAGTTAAAACACTTTCATGTCTTGAAAAACCCGGCAGTGGTATCGCATTTTGCTGTCCCGCCGGTGATTTTACTGTGCTTGGTGCAAGAAAACAGGGTGAAAAAAAGTGAAAACAAGAGAAGCTGTATTTCGCGAACTTTTTAATCCATGTACGGCCGATGGATTTATATCTGGTGAAGCACTTGCAGAACGATGCGGTATTTCACGTCAGGCTGTATGGAAAATTATAAATATACTGCGTTCACACGGTGCACGAATCGAGGCTGTGACAAACAGAGGATATCATCTTTCTGGTACAGGGAGCCTGCTTTCTGAAGAAATTATCGCCGCTCTTATACCTCCGGAACTTGATGTACATATAAAAATATATGAGACAATTGATTCAACAAGTACAGAAGCTAAACGCCTTTGTACGGAAACGTCCGACGTAAGCAGACTTAACGGTACGGTTATCATTGCTGAACAGCAGACAGCAGGACGAGGCCGGCTGGGGCGTTCTTTTTTTTCTCCTCGTGATTCGGGATTGTATTTGTCCATTATCTATGTACCGGAGAAAGATATTACGTCACCGGCCGTACTTACGGCATCAGCCGCAGTCGGCGTGTGCCGTGCATTAAAAAATGTATATGGAATTGATGCACGCATTAAGTGGGTCAATGACGTATTCTTCCGGGGGAAAAAAGTATGCGGAATACTTGCCGAAGGTGTAACGGATTTTGAGACAGGGGGAATAAAATGTGCAGTTGTAGGAATAGGTATAAATATATTACCGGGAAGTTTTCCTCCGGAACTTGCAGGTGCAGCAGGTGCTGTCCTTGACGACAGAAATGCGGATACTAAGCGTAATGCTCTTGCCGCGAATGTCGTAAGTAGTGTTCTTAATATTTATACGGGAACTGCTGGATTTTTACCAGTTATGAAAGAATACCGCGAGCGGTCTTTGCTTACCGGTATGACGATTGTTGTGAATCCTGTTATTGATCAGACTCAGGGAAATTATACTGCTGTTGTTCAAGATGTGACTGATGACGCAAAACTCGTTGTAAAGACTATGAATGGACAGATACGGACGCTTGAGAGTGGAGAGGTGACTCTTCATTCTGATTTTTTTGCGTTGCGGTAACAGAATCGACATGTTATAATAATATTATAAAGGAGTGAAGTAAAAAATGAGCGAACAAGAACTGGATCCTTCAATTGCAGCGCTCCTGGCTGAGACGGAAAAATCTAAACCGGAAGATGTTCCCGATATAAAAGCTGTGGAAAAAGTGTCCAGACAATTTTCTGGTAGTGGAGAAAATCAAACAGTTTCAAATCACGATCTTTCTGATAAGAGTATTCATGATGTAGATTTAAGTGTCAGAGAATTCAAACCTGCGGGAAAAATTTTGAATGATGTTCCTTCTTCTTTTTTTGATGATAAAGCTTACTACAAGACAGTGCTTTCTGGTGAAAATGAGGCTGCCCAGCGTGTACATATGCAGCTCTCGAAATATCTTACTTGTCAGGATCCAAAAGACCGTACGGTATACAGGCAGAATATTGTAAGTGCATATTGGGATCTTTTGCGTGGGATGGCACCGAAAGTTGGCAGCTGTACTTTTCCTATACCCAAACGGATGTTTATGCGTTTTGGGGTTCTTCTTCCGTCTTTATTCAATCCTGAACAAAAACTTTTTTTTGCCCGGATAATAATGGAAAATCGAACAGGTGAACCGATTCTTTATGTTGATGAATGGTTTAAAGAGATCTTGTCCGGACGTATGAAGCCATCAATGACAGATGAACCTGCTCATGCACCTAAGGTTAATAAAACGGAAGAGGATTCTTCTCAGACTGAACAAACACGTCTTCTTCAGCTGCAGTCGAAAAATTCAGGAAAACTGCAAAGTGCGGAAAATATGCTTACTATGAAAGAGCATGAGCGGAGCATGCTTGAAGTTGAACTCAAAAGACTTATAGACGAAATATGTACACATCAGACGCGATTCGGGTTTGAGCCGCATACGGAACCGTATACAGAAGTACAAAAGAAAGAATTTTCAGATATAAGCGAAAAATTACACAATCTTTTCAGGAATGATAAAGAACTGACGAAAGATCTGAAGGATTATGAAGAGGCAAGGGGAATATATGACAGTGTTCAGAATAAAATAGCAGAAGGTCCTGAAGTTATGCAGATGAATACTGGTGACCTTAACACGGAGTTTGATACAGTTCGACAGATGGCAAAAATAACCGTCGGCCGACAGGGGAATCAGTTTCCAATTTTTACCCGCGAATTTTGTCATTGTACGGAAACTGGGACAGGTATGCGTGAAAACGTACTTGAAATTTTCAGATGGATTGAATCAATTGATCCAGGTGCTTTCTGCCGCATTCATAAAAACATTCCAAATCGTATCGTTCCGTATGTCTTACTTGTTCCGACATATGGTGACCGAGGGTTCTGCTGGCAGCCGTTTGACCGTTACAATCTTGTGACGAGTCGCGGACGTATTGTTATTCCTATGTATCCTCGTGATCTCCGGATTGCAGTCCTGACTGCTGTGGCGGATTTGCGGTGGCAGGTTGCAAAGGAAAAGGCTTCATATTACTGGATGGAAGAAGGACTTACAGGACAGTATTATCAGTATATAGACCGGCAGAAATTAAAAGGTGACCTTAAGCAGTTCTTTATTGAAGATTATCTTTTATGGATGACGAAGGAATCTGGCGGTGTCCAACGGCTTGATAAGGAAGTTCGCGGTATTTTTTGGCGTAATATACCGTTTCCAAAGCCGCTTAAAGAAGAACTCCGCAAACGCAGCCTGGTATATGATGAACTTTGTATTAAGGATAATAACCGTGAAATGTCCGACGGTTATTAAACGAATGTACGTTTTTTTGGGCAGATTATTTTGCAAACAGATTTAAAAACCATATACCGATTTCTGAAAAAAAACTGCTGAGTGTTTTTATTATGCCCGCGCCTGCAACGAAAGTTCCTATAGAGCTGCCGATTGACGATAATAGAAATACCAGCAGTACACGCAGAATTTTGTTTTTATACCATCCTTTGAAGGAAGAGACATCGTCTTGAAGGGTTTCTATATCGGAAACTTTCGGTTTACAGAACACAGCCTGTACAATACCCGTAAGTACGCCTACGCCGATAAACGGGCAAAGTGAAGTTAATGGTGCACCAATAAAAGCGACCAGTACAGTAATTGGATGACCTGCTGCAATCAGTGTACCGATTGCAGCAAGCATACCATTCCATATAATCCAGCTGCCGACCATTGCACGCCCAGTGTTACGTCCACCGAAAATAAAGCCAAGAACGATGAGTGCAACAATAAGAACAGGAATTATCCAGCCGTCATATTTTGAAAATCCTTTTTTCTGCGGAATTTCACTGATTGCAGCCGTGTCCGTCGATTCTTGTCCTGCGGCTATTTTTTCAAGATGAGCCTGAACTCCAGGAAGATGTCCTGCACCAAGTATGGCAAGCACGTTGTTCCCAGCCGCATTCCATATGTGGCTGGCAAGATAACGGTCTCTCTCATCTATAAGAACCTCTTTAACAGCCGGAAGGTAGTCAGAAAGTTCCCGCATCATAGAATCCATTTCGTTTGATTTTTTGAGTGCTTCTATCTGTTCTGAAGAAATTTCTTCCTTATCAAACGCACTTGCAATCATTGCAGAGATGAGTTTACATTTTCCCCAGAACGAGTTTTTTGCCCATGCTCGTCGCAGCGTAACTGCAATGGGTCGATCTACCATAACAGACGGTATCCCTTGTTCCGTTGCAGTATTCATGGCGGCAAGCATCTCATCGCCGGGTTTCACTCCAACATTCTGTCCCATACGGCGCTGAAACGACGCCAGAACAAGATTTGCGAGGAGAAGGAACCCTTCTTTTCTTCTCAATACGGCTATTATATCAAGTTTTCGATATGTATCTGTTTCCGTCATTGACTCGCGTCGTTTTTCGTCAAGCTCAATACCGACACAATCGGGCTTCAGCGATCTGATTGTGTCGGTGACCTCTTCAATACTTTCGTTTGAAATATGGGCTGTTCCCAGCAGCGTAATTTTTCTACCGTTAAGAGACAATGATATTTGTGTCTGACTCATTTTCCAAGACCCCATTCTGCAAGCTCGTATTCAAAAAACATTGGAGTCTGCATATTCATGATTTTTGTATAGAATTCTTCCGCAAGCTGCTGAGACCCCTTCAATTCATAGTACAAACCCATATAAAACCACATTTTACCGCGTGGTGTCGTTTTTTCGATTTTATCAATTTTCGAAAGAAGGGCATTTTCTGTATTGATTCCTCCTTGATCGAAGTACAATCTTAACATATTGTATTCGACGGATGTTGTATCCATGTTTTTCATAGCTTTTTTTAGAAAATTTTTACACTCAGCCGTATTTTTTTCTTTAAGATATGTCGCTGCAATCATCAGTTTGTACGAAGGATCGTCCTTACTGAATTCCAGAACTTTCATAAATCCCTGTCGTGATTTTGCCCAGTTTTTTTGATGCCATTCGAGCATTCCTATTTCCTCGTAGGCATAGTAGTATTTGGGATTTGTCCTGACGACGTTATAATAGTCAGTAAGAGAATCGTCATACCGTTTCATTTCATTGTACAAACCGGCACGATATGTATATGCAAGAAAATAATCTGGTTCAAGCTCAATTGCCTTCGTCCATGCTTTTGCTGCATCGTCATAATTTTCCTGATTCTGCTGATACGTTCCGAGATCAAGGTAGAAATTGTAATTGTTCGGAGAATATTTGATTGCATCCTGAATATATTTTGTTGCCTGCTGATATTTTTCCTGTTCTGCAGCAAGTTTTCCCATATATGCAAGTGCGTCGGCGTTTGTACTTTCCCTCTCGAGAATTTTCTGGAATATCTGCTTTGCTTCATCGAGTTTGTCCAGATAATATGCCATCTGCCCACAACCGAAGAGTGCATCAGTATTGTCCGGCTCGTTTGTAAGTGCCTTTTTGTAGTAGTTGTATGCAAGTTTGTATTTGTGATTCAGAACCTGCTGCTGTGCCAGCCGGATATTTGCAGAAACGTTATTTGGATCTACCGCAAGAATTTGATTAATGATTTCTGATGATTTTTCTCTCTCTCCGTTTGCGGCAGCAATCTGCTCATTGAGTTCAAGAACGTCGATGTTTTTACTGTCTTTTACCTGAAGTTCGTTCCCTATTTCAGCAGCTTCAGTTCCGCGTCCTGCAGAAACAAGGAGCGAAGCATGCAGAATCTGAAGTTCAGTGTTATTTTTCAGCGAATCAGGCATTGTGTCGAACGCAGCTATCGCACTGTTCATATCATTTTTATCAAGATATTCATGAAGTTTTTTTGCGAAAACAACGTCAGGCGGATCCTGCAGCTTTTCCGGCTGTTTGTTTACAGTTTTTTCATCTTTCTGTCTGTTTTCTGTCTGTTTCTCAATTGAAATTTCGCTGACAGCAGCTGATGTTTCATTTTTTTGCGGTTGTTCTATATTTTTTTCTGGCTTCGGGGTGCTGCCGCATGACGATAATACGGATGCGAGAACCAGAACAATAGTTGCAGATAAAGTCAGTCTTTTCATTCTACATTCCTTGAAAGTACTTCTATTTTCTAAATTGGAATAGTTGCAATTCCTGTAATCATTAGTTAAACTAATACCAATGTATACGAATATTGTAAAGAAGTCATTAGGGCTTCTTGTTATTTATGCTGTTATTATTGTCGGCATCTTTATCCTTCAATTTAGAAGTGATTCAGTTATATCAGAAAAGTTAGGAAATCTCCATATTTCTCTTGCTGAAGCGAAAACTTCAGACGGCAGATCTGTACTCAAAAATAAAATGCTTGTATCGTTTAACGGTATTTCATTTCTTTCAGATGATGAACATTCTGCTGCCGTAACATATCTTGGAACAAATACGAAAAAAAATGTTTCACTTGTCTCATGGACAAAAAAAAGTCCACTTTCATGTGAATTTACATTCAGTAACAATATTGTAGTCCGTTTTTCATTGACCGATGATACCGCAAAAGCTCATCTTTCTATAAAGGCAATCCTTCCGTCAGATATATTTGCTTTTTATCTGCCGTATCAGCTTATGGGCGGTTCTACGGTTATAAGCCAGTCGGATACCTGTTTGCAGATAGGTATTTACAGCAGCAGGTGGGAGTTGTCTGCTGCCGGAATTGATCCGAATTCGCTTGCGCTTACGGATGATACAGATACCGCATCTTATACTTTTTTTGATAAAACGAAAGCATTCTCTTTTGATGCGGTTGCAAATATGGAAGGTGCTGATATTTTGAAATATAACGATACAATAAGTGCTTTTGAACAAAACCTTATTATGGCATTCAATTCACTTTCACAAAATACTTCTTCGATGACGGAGCAGGCTGCTGTTTCGTTTGTTGCAGATATGGCTGCAAAAGGGCGGTACAATGAGGCACTTGATGCAGTTCCGTCATCGATTAAGAAAGGTATACAACGTACATATCTTTCAGCTCCTTATTTTGATTCACTTGCGGCGATGTATAAATCGCTTGAACGGCAGATGAATAATTATCATGATATTGTTAGCCAGAATAAATTAGCGGCATTCAGTGTTGATGGTATAGCCGATTACCTGTGTATGCATCCGGACGCGGATGCTGTAAAAGAACTGCTTGCTACAGGTGCCTCCACAGATGAAAAAAATCTGACTGTAATGGAGGCTGCAAGCATTCTTCGGACATATGATTTTCTTGTTGATAAAAATGAAAATCTTGCATCCATCCTTCTTCCTGTTGTTGAAAAGTGTGTCAATAAAATTTCTTCATCCTGTGCAGTAGATGGTAAGAATATTACAGTTTCTGAAAATGGTACATTTCTTTCTGTCATACAGGCTGCTACCGTCGGTGATGCACTTATCAGATACGGACAGGCAAGCGGTAATCAGATATTAATGAACGGCGGTTATCTTATTATCAATTCGTATCTTGCAGAAAGCTCCTCCTTTGATTTACGCACTCTTGCCGATATTTATCCGATCATTATTCATAATAATTCGTATTATCCTCATTTTGTCCTTCTTGGATTCGATAATGGTCAGGCAATATATGCATGGACATGTGCTTCTAACATAAAATATGAAAAAAGTAATCATGGCTCAGTAACTATTACAATTGATTTTCCGCAGACATATACTCACTATCTGATTATCAACGGAATTAAGTCATTCAAATCGATATATATTTACGATATGGTATTCAGAACTGATTTGCGTTTTGAAACATATAATTCTTCAGGCTATGTATATAATGCTGATACAGGTACATTGCTGCTGAAATCACGCCATAAATCGCAGCATGAGGTAATCCGTCTTATGTATTCGACTGATGCAAATGAATCAGCCGAAAAGAATACCTTTACAGAAACAGATTCGTCTGGCAATCCTATAAAAATAAAAGAAACCGAATCGACCAATGCTCTTCCGAATGGAAATATTCCGATGTCAGGCAGCAATACTTCTGCAGAAGAAGCAGACTAAGGACCTGGTGTTTCAGAGGAGGAGTCGCTTTGCTATTTTTCGCTGTACAGATTACCATACGTTTCCATGAGATCGTCAAGTTCTGCAGGAGTATCGGATACAAGCGAGCACGCGAGGTATAATGCTACCGCTGATTCTGTTGTAAGGTATCCCATCGGCACTGCTCCTTCCCTCCACACTCGAAGCGACGTAATATATTGTGAAAAGTCGACGTTTGTTTCCTGTTGCGATGTACAGTAGAAGTGTACATTTTTTTGTTTCCCATACATGAGCAGCGGTTTGAGTGAAAAATCGTTGGAACGCATGTCTCCTGTGCCTGCTTCATACAATTCCAGAAAAACAGTATGAATCTGCTCTTCAATCATCTTTTTGTACAAATCACTGCGGAATCCCGGGTAGAGTCTGCAGATGAGTAATTTTCCGGATGCTTCGGTGAGAAGCCGTTCCATAACGTCACGGTCAGGGTCGGGAATGTCTGCAAACTGTGTTGCAACAGGACCGCTTTCCGTAAATACTGGTTTACTCAGGTTCCAGCTGCGGAAACCGTCTCGGGTAGGGCGTTCGAATCTCAGATTGAGAGGAGACAGTATTTTACTGCCAAAGGCGACATATACCCCTGATTTTTTTTCAACTGCTGTTTTTATTGCAAGCGAAAGATTTTCTTCCGCTTCTGAAGATTCGGATGGAAGCGAGGACGACGCTGTAAGAACGACAGGTACCTGTGCGTCGGAAAAAAGCCAGTACAGAAGAGCTGCAGTATATGAAAGTGTATCTCTTCCGTGTGTGACGACAATACCGTTGGCAATTCCTGCATTGATGCGTGCTGCAATTTCAGCGATGAGAGATGCCCAGTCCCCGGGTTCTATTTCTTCGCTCATAAATTGTTCGACGGAAATTACCTGTACCGGAATTCCGGGAGCACATTTGCCGGCCATTGTCCGAAGTATGTTTGAGTCTCCGCAGGTAACAGTACCGTCTTCATGCCGGACTGCCGAAATTGCACCACCCATGGCGAGAATGTACACAATACTGATATTGAGTTCTCGCTTTATAAGAGATTTTACGATTTGAGGTACGGCTTTGTTATTCGTAGCTTTCATCACTTCACCAGTGAGAAATTCAAGAGGTGCCATTGAGCCGTTTCTAAGTCGTTCACACAGATTCATGTTTTCCGCTATTGCTTTGCGTACATATGGCAGCAGCTCTTTTTCCTCTGAAATTTCAGTGAGGTGAAGAGTTTTAAGCAGGCTGGACGGAGCCGCTCCTGTATTAAACGACGCTTGAAGCAGGTTTTTTGCGGTGGCACTGTGTATATCTCCGTCTGCAAGCTTCTTTATTATGTATGCATAATGCTCTGGTGTAATTTTCATCTCGGAGATTTTTTTCCCGCTTTGATTAAGCATCCTTGTTATTTCCGATGCAATCCAGTGCGCTGAAGTAAGCGGCTCGGCACCTGCGTGTACTGAGGCTTCAAAAAAGTCAGCTCTGTCTTTGTCGTCACAAAGAAAAGCCGAACGCAGTCTGGATATTCCGTACTGTTCTTTCATTCGTTTGCGTCTCGCTTCCGGCAGTTCTACGGGGGGCTCTCCCTTAAGCAGTTGTGTTTCAAGCGATGCAAGCTGAATCAGTTGTGGAGGATCCAGCTGTTCAAAGCGGCGTACGACTTCCGCACGCGTTTGATAAAACTGAGTACAGGATTTTGTTTCATTCCAAAGTCTGCTTTCACTTCCAACGGTTTCTCCGTTTGAAAGCAGGTTTTCCTGACGGGTAAGTTCTTTGTTGATTGCCTTCCGTACAAAATTGAATGAATTGAGATTGCGTAATTTTACGTAGTAGTCAGGCAGATCGGGATATTCTGAAAGCGCAACAAAAGCGTTGCATCTGATTGCACTACCTTCGGTTTCATTTGTCAAATGCAGGTATTCTGTAAGTCTGCGAAGCTCATCAAGAAACAGTTGTGCCTCTTCACCTGTTTCAAACGACGGTGTAGTATGTACACGAATACTTGGGCAACCGGCCTTTGTAAAATCCATGCAGGTGTTCCCGTCGGCATGAGTGAGACGTCCGGTGTCTTCTTCAATGCGGACTTCTTCTATATGGATTGTTTTTGATCTGCAGTGGAACATGATGTTCATAGAACCACCTTCTGCAGCTCTCACAGAGAACCCTGTTAATATACGTCCATTTGTTGGTTTTCCAATATTACCTGTAAGATGTTCTATCGGTGCTGTTTCAGGTATACAGCATCCCAGTGCGCGCGCAAGTGTAAAGACACGCTGCATAACTTCACTGTCGACCGTGATTTTACGGCTTTTTTCGTTATTTCCATTGAGTGAAAAGACTGATGATACCGCTGGCAGCAGAATGCGTACTTCGAGATATACGAAAGACTGATACATTAAAAACTCCATGCATTGCAAAAAAAGCTATAAAAGTGTAACGTTTTTTGAAAAAATATGATATACTGTAAATAACTGTCTACACGACAGCTTGTAGGAGTTTTTGTGAATAAGCATGATTTCCCCAAAATCCATTTTTATGATCAGGATTTTGTAGATATTTATAACAAAACGTGGGCTATGCTTGCCGATTATTGGATTGATCCTGTTTCAGAAAAAGTGGCTCCGAATGGTTATTTCCTTTATCCGGAAGGAAATAAGTGCATAATTGATCAGTTTGAGTCGATCTTCTCATCCTTTTTTCTTGTATATTCAAACCGTAATTATAACGCGAACCAGAATATAGATTATTTTTACGCACATCAGGAAGAGAATGGTGCCATCCGTTGGAAGTATGATACCAGGACAAACCTGCCTGTAACGTCTCGGTCTAATCCGGAAGG
The DNA here is from genome assembly GCA_041669845.1 of Treponema sp. Classification (GTDB taxonomy): domain Bacteria; phylum Spirochaetota; class Spirochaetia; order Treponematales; family Treponemataceae; genus Treponema_D. The sequence continues at coordinate 10,053 of JBAYAJ010000019.1, read as the reverse complement.
TATAGGTATGCCGCTTTTTGCGTGGGCAGAATTCAATTTGTATCACAAGTCTGCCAATAAACGCCGCATCAAGGAAATTATGCCTAAACTGGAAAAATATATGGCATGGATCGACCTTACATTCAAACAGCCAAATGGTTTATATGCAGTTCCGTCTGTTGCGAGTACGATGTTCAACGCTCCTCGTGATGCATGTTATTATCCGGTCGATTTCAACGCAGCAATGGCAATTAATGCATCTCATATGTCGGCGCTTGGCGATATATTGAACGACAAAGATTTGAGTTTTCAATACCGTCGTACATATTTTTCAATTAAGACACGAATTAACTCTCTTATGTGGGATAATTCAACTGGTTTTTATCATGATCTTGATAAAGATGAAAGACGGCTGCCTGAAAAGACCATTGCCGGATTCTGGCCGCTTCTTGCCGAAATTCCAAATGCTGACAAAGCGGACCTGCTTATAGCACATTTGAGTAATCCATCGACATTTGGTACAGATCATCCGTTTCCGACACTTTCTGCAGACAGTTTTTCTTTTAAGGAAAGTGGAGAAGGTTTTTGCGGTTCTGTTTATCCAGCTTTCAACTTTATGGTAATAAAGGGACTCGAAAAATATCAGCATTATGAACTTGCCCGTGAGTGTTCTATCAGGCATCTGTATTATATTCTTGAGGCTCTCATGCCCAACGATCCGAAAGAAAAAGGTGATTTGTACGAGGCATATCTTCCGTGCAGGGAAGGACGTGCATCTATGACAGATAATACGGCTTTTCCGAGGCCTCATTATCTACTGACGACAGGACTGTCAACAATTGCGCTTATGATTGAAAACGTTATAGGTCTTTCAATCAGTTTGCCTCGTAAAACTGTTGATTGGATTATTCCGAATTTGGAAATTATGGGAATTGAAAACTTATCGCTTAAACGGAATCTTATTACGATTTTGAGCAACAAGAGTCCCCGCGGCTGGGAAATTCAGATGGAAAGCGAAAAACTTTATTATTTTACAATAAATATTCTTGATCAGAAAAAGAAAACCCTGCCTATTCCGTCAGGGAAATGTTCTATGCTGATTGACAAACTTTAGTAGTCCGGAGCTGATGATATGGCGACCCCCGAAGCAGTCATTGAAATCGGCTCTACAGGGATTCGTCTCCTTGTTGCCGAATTCACCGAAAGTAGAAAAAGAAATATTCTCGATCGAGCAGAACTTCCCGTTTCTTTGGGACGTGATGTGTTTACGGGAGGGACTATTTTACTCAATACTCAGATTCAGTGTGTAAAAATTCTTTCACGTTTCCGCGAGCAGCTTGCCGGCTGGGGAATTGTTCCGTCTCAGACAACAGTAATTGCAACCAGTGCTTTTCGTGAAGCAAAGAATCGTGATCCAGTTATGGACCGTATTCTTGTAAAAACAGGTTTTAAAGTAAAAGTCATTGACGGTATTGAAGAAAATCGACTTATGTATCTTGCTGTGTCAGAATGTCTGAAAGATGAAGCACAGAAAGTCCGTACAGAAGATTCGATGATTGTTGAAGTTGGCGGAGGTTCAACCGAAATGCTCCTTATCCGGAAAGGGAAAATGGCTGGAGTTCATTCGTTGAAGCTGGGGACTGTTCGTATTGAGCAGCAGATGCATCTGCTTACTAGTTCCGTTGAGGATATTCAGCGTTATATTGAAGAATTTATCCATAACACAAAAGGTTCTCTCGATAGCGAATTGAATCTCGCTGATGTACAGCAGTTTATTGCAGTAGGAAGTGATGCAACGCTTGCCGCAATAAAAGTCGGTAAACCGATTTCGACATGGCTGTGGTCCATAGAGCGGAGTGCATTCGATAAATTTGTCGATGAGATACAGCAGTACTCGATTGAAGAATGTATCGCACGTTTCAAGATTTCGTATAACGAAGCGCAGACAATGCATGTAAGTCTGATGATTTATAAACTTTTCATTCACCTGACAAAAGTAAAGACAATTATCGTTCCTGAGACAAATATACGCGACGGTCTTATCATTAGTAAAACAGCTGCACCGAGCGAAGAACTTCAGAGCGAATTTAAGTCACAGATAACAGCGTCTGCAATGAATTTGCTCCATAAATACCGTGGTGATGAAAAACATGCAGAGTATGTACGCAGAATGAGTTTATTGATTTATGATACGCTGAAAGACGAGATAGCACTCGATGACCGTTCCCGACTGCTGCTCGAGGTGTCTGCCATTCTGCACGATATCGGTATGTTTATCCGTATGGACGATCATAATCTGCATGGTTCATACATTATCCGTAATTCTGAGATTTTTGGGCTGAATAAATTTGAGAACACAATTGTTGCGGAGATTGCCAAGTATCATCGAGGCAAGCTTCTCCCTCAGGATGACGAACAGTTTCAGATGCTGCCACGCTCTGATCGTATGACTATCCTTAAACTTACCGCCATTCTGCGGATTGCCGACGCCCTTGATAGAGGTCATGCACAGAAAATGTCGGATATGACGTTACGTCTTGAAAACGATACGTTTATTCTTCAGGTAAAAGAACGAAACACAGTTCTTGAAAAAATTGCACTTACCGAAAAGGCAGGTTTATTTGAATCCGTTTTCGGTTACAAGGTAATGCTGCTATAATGATTAGTAATTTACGGGATTGATTTTATGGAAACAAGATTTTTTAACCGCGAACTTTCATGGATAGAATTCAATGCACGAGTACTCGATCAGGCGCTTAACAAAAATACACCACTTATTGAGCGTCTTCAGTTTCTTGCCATTGTGTCGAGCAATTTCGATGAGTTTTTTCAGGTTCGTGTTGCAGCAATCAAACGAATGCAGCTTACGGATCCGTACCAGCGTGATGTGTCAGGGCTTACACCGGAAATGCAGCTTAAACAAATTTCTGCCCGTGCGCATCAGGTCATACGCAGACAGCATGAATGTCTTATGGACGATATTATGCCTGCACTAGCCGGTGAGGGACTCGTTTATGTTGCTTCATCGGCATATTCTCCGCGGCAGAACGAATATACACAAAATATGTTTGTAAACGAGATTTATCCACTTCTTACACCGTTGCGTACAGATACTGAAGAATTTCCGCATATAGGCAATATGACGTTTCAGGCAGCATTCCTGCTAAAACCTATAGAAGGCATAAAATCTCCCTCAGATCAGCTGAAAGGCAGTGACGAGTCGGCTCGGATTGCACTTGTTCCGATTCCTGCTGGTCTTTCCCGTGTGGTCTGGCTTCCTTCCGATAAAACAAAAGGAAAACAGTTTGCTCTCCTTGATGACATAATAGAAAAAAACGGAACTCATCTGTTTCCCGGATTTACGGTAGAAGAGAAAATGTTTTTTAAAGTTGCACGCGATGCGGATTTTGCTGTTGATGAAGATTCCGGAAGTAATTTTATTCATGCAATGGAGGATGTGCTTGTTCAGCGCAGATCGTCCTTTGCCGTTCAACTTTCATGCAGCGGCGAAGGAAAAACGATTTTACCGTTTCTGATGGAAAAACTCGGACTTGGAGAGGACGACGTATATAAGACAGACGGTATTCTTGATCCCTGTGCACTCATGGAGCTGCGCCGCACCGACGAAGCGTCGAAGATGTCGTATCCTGAGTGGCAGCATTTTTATCCTGTTGAACTGCCCGAAACGGATCAATACTGGGATACGTTTAAGCAGCACGATGTTCTTCTACATGTCCCTTACGAATCGTACCAGCCTGTGATAAAGTTTATTTCGGATGCTGCGGACGATCCCGATGTACTTGCAGTAAAAATGACATTGTACCGTACAGGACGTGATTCTCCGATTATTACGGCGCTTGAGCGTGCTGCCCGTAACGGAAAACAGGTCACTGTCCTTGTTGAGCTGAAAGCCCGCTTTGATGAGGAGCGCAATATTGCATGGGCGAACGAACTTGAAAAAGCAGGTGCAATTGTAATTTACGGTCTGGTAAATTTAAAAGTACATGCAAAAATACTGATGGTCATACGCAGGGAAAGCGATTCAATCAGACGTTATGTTCACCTGGCAACGGGAAACTACAATCCCAAGACGGCGAAGTTGTATTCCGATTTGTCACTGTTTACAGCAAATCAGGAAATTGCGAACGACGCAACTTCCTTTTTCAATCTCGTAACCGGGTACAGTACGCTTCAAACGATGAAGCATCTTTACATGGCGCCTGTTACGATGAAAAGCAGAATTATTGCAATGATTCAGCGTGAAATAGACCGTACAAAAGCAGGCAGTCGTGGTCTTGTCATTGCAAAAATGAACAGCCTTACGCACGAAGAAGTCATAAAAGCTTTGTATAAAGCCAGCTGTGCCGGTGTAAAGATACTACTCAATGTCCGCGGCATCTGTATGCTTGTACCGGGTGTGAAGAATATGAGTGAAAATATAAAAGTTGTGTCGATCGTCGATCGTTATCTTGAGCATTCCCGGATTTTTTATTTTCAGAACGGAGGAAGTCCCGAGTTATATCTTGCAAGTGCAGACTGGATGTCGAGGAATCTTGACCGGCGTATAGAACTTATGTTTCCAATTCTTGATCCGCATGTATTTACCGAAGTAAAGAGTATTCTTGATACATACTTTGAAGATAATACGAATTCTCATACGCTTGAATCAACCGGCATATGGATTCAAAACGAACCTGCAATCGACGAACCCCTGAAGCGTGCACAGGAACTATTGTATAAAAAATATAAACGTCGTGCAGATAAGGCTGCAAAAGAACCGAAAATAGAATTCAAGGTACGCCGAAAGAACTGAGTTACAACAAATAATTTTTTACTGTATCGGTTTTTTCATACAGTTTGCCGTGTTCCACTGTTATGATACGGTTACATGGAATTTGGGCAGAAAGTCTGTGTGAAACCGAAAGTACTGTACGGCCTCTGCCGGCCTTTTCAAGTACCATAAGCAGCTTTTTTTCCGTTGCAGAGTCAAGGTTTGCAGTGATTTCATCGAGCAGAAGGACAGGTGGATGTGCAACGATCGCGCGGGACACAGAAAGCAGCTGAAGCTGTCCCTGTGAAAAGAATCTCTGTTCCGCAGGTGTATCAAGTCCTTTTTCCAGAGAATAGACGTATCTGAGCATACCGGTAAAGTCAAGCGCTTCCTCAATGTCGGTGCGCGTAATTGCTCTGTCTCCCATTGCAATCTGCTCTGCAACAGTACCCTTTATAAGATCAAAATGCTGGGCCACACAGCCGAATATGCGGCGTTTATCGGTATTCGGAATTTCCGTTATGTTAATACCGTTAATCAGTACTTCTCCTGATTGTGGTATGAGCAATCCCGGAATAATATTGAACAGAGTTGATTTTCCTGCTCCTGTACGTCCCGCAAACGTTATTCGTTCTTCCGGATTAATAATAAGAGATATATCGTCCAGTATTTTTTCCGAGGCTGTATTGTAGGCGAATGTCACGTGCTTCAGATCAATCGTAATTTTACTTCCTGTTCTGATCTGCTGAAAAAGAACGGCTGATGCATTTTCGTTTTTCTGAGGTTCTTCCTCTTCTGCAAGAAATTCATTTACGCGCAAAATCCCTGCAAAGGCGCTTTGAATACTTTGTAATTCCATACCGATATTACCTATCGGTTCAAATACATCCATAATGTATTGAATACTGGCTGCGGCCATGCCTGCTGTAATGAGTGCAAACGAAAGATGAGCAGAGGCTAGTACTGCAAGTGCTGCGATTATTAACGAGCAGATAGTTCTAATAATAGGGGAATAAATTGAATCGTACAAATTTATTTTTTCAATTGTGTTGTAATTTTCTGTGATACATGAAGCATATTTCCGCTGCATATATGATTCCTTGCCAAACGAATGAATCATTCTGATGCTTCGCACTGTTTCAGGTACAAATCCTGTAACCCGTGCAATGATGCTTCTCTTTTTTTTCTGTGCATAGAGCATACGTTTTTGAAAAAAGCGTGTAAGCACATATACAAGCGGCAGAATACACAGCATGAAAATACCGAGAACGGAATTGAAAAACCACATAGAAATGACAATTCCGATTATTCTCAGCAGATCTATTATCATACCGACAACACCATTTGTGAATAAAGACTGAATTGCTTCAATGTCATTTGAAAAACGCGATACTGTAGTGCCACTTTCATTCGAGGTAAAGTATAAAGCCGGCAGATGTTCCATTTTCCGCAGCATTGTAGTACGCATGGTTACCGCAATTTTCTGACCTGCGGCGCTGAGCACAGCCTCTTTTATAATTTCAAAAAATGCAATTACCGCAAATGACGAAAAATATGCTATTGCAATTTTTATAAATCTTTTTCCACTTTCAGATATAATATGTCCGTTATTGAGGTATGTATCTATGAACGACTGCATGATGCGTGGTGGTATGAGTCCTGCAATAACCGCGCCTGCAGCAGAAATGATGAGAAGCATCGTTATATACCAGTATTTTCTGAGTATTTCATAAATAATGATGGCTGTGGTTGCGTTTTTTCGTTCTGTAGGTACTATCATGTACGGGCCTCTTCATCGATGTGTTTTTCCTGCAGTTCGTACAGACTTCGGTATGTTTTTGAATATTTCATAAGTTTTTCATGAGTAGAACAGATTGCAGTACCATCATTTTCGAGCAGAAGTACTTCATCGAGCGTTTTGAACTGCGATAATCTGTGAGAAATCAGCAGAACAGTACAATCGGAATATTTTCTGCGGATATTAGAAAGAATAATCTGTTCTGTAGTACGATCAACCGACGCAAACGGATCATCAAGAATAATAAACGGGGTTTTATGATACAGCGTACGTGCAAGTGCAATGCGCTCCTGTTGACCGCCGGAAAGACGCACACCACCGTTTCCAACAAGTGTTTTTATTCCATCCGTCATTTCTCTGAGGTCTGTGTCAAAACAAACAGTTTGAAGAACGTCATCGATATTTCCGTCATTTCCCAGAGTCACATTATCGTAAATTGAAGCTGACAGAAGACTTGCCTCGTGCCCCATATATGCAATAAGTTTTATACGGCTGCAGTCGGCAAGTTCAGATAATTCTTTACCGAATATTTTTATTGATCCGCTGTACCTGCGTCCGCCAAGAAAGAGTCTTGCAAGCGTCGATTTTCCACAAGCGACAGGTCCTGTCATTCCGAGTATTTTTCCCTGTCCGAGAGAAAATGATACATTATGTATAATTGATCCGCTTTTCGGCCATGCAAAGGAAACATTTGTAAAAGAAACAGCAGGACAGGCGGAATCTGTGTCGAAAAACGTTTTGGGTGTATCTGATATTTTATTACTATCTGGGAAAGAATCATTCATAAAAGGTTTTATCCGTTCCCACGAAACTTCAGCTTTCTGTACCGAGTTAAACAGTTTTCCCGCATGACTTGCTTTTTCTGCGAGAGCGGCAAACATGGTAATATATGCGGTAAATCTTCCGATGCTCCATCCACCGTTAATAACTTTTTCTCCACCGAATACAACAATCAGGATTATCCCTGAAAGTGAAATCACTTTATAAACGGGCATCATTGAATTTTCCCATATATTTGCCAGAACTGCTTTTTTCTCATAAGCTTTGTTAAGTTGTTCATATGCAGTACAGTTATCATTTTCTCTGCCGTTGATTCGGTACAGCATTGCATTATTAACATAATCATATGTACTGTTTGTAACTTCGCTCATGCTTTTTCGCCATGATAATGTGAAACCGGAAATTATTTTTCGCAGTCTGCCGGCAGAAAACAGCGCTAGAGGAATAAATGCGCATGAAACGAGTGTAAGCTTCCAGTCATATACCAGAAGCACCACAAGATATGAAATAAGAAATACGCCTGTATCGAATATTTCTGTCGTAAATTTCCGCATACCTTCAACACATGCATCTACATCTGATACTGCTCTTGTCATAAGGTTTCCGACATTGTCTGAAAGCAGCGTATCTTCACTTTGGTGAACAAGATTTGCATAGATAACATTCTGCATTTGTGCATTTACATCGTTTGCAAAACGTCTCACATAAAACCGTTTGACAGCGCGGGAACATTGAACAATTGCGGTCGATGCGACGAGAAGAAATGCTGTAAAGAGAACCTGACGCAGCAGCTGCCCGACTGCTATTGCGTCGATAAGTTTTCCCTGAAGATATGGTGCAGCCAGAAGGCCTGTATTGTACAAAAGTCCGGAGATCGTAACAATCGTAAGAACTGTTATTTCTGTTTTAAAATATGAAGATATTTTATTGTTGTGAGACATATGTATAAAATAAAGCTATTATATCAGTTTATCAATAGAAATATACTGTCAAAAATCGAGAGGCTTGATCGGTGTTTTCTCTGCGAGTTATGTTGTTTATGCCGGATAACTATAGTATAGTTGATGCATGAGCAGGGAAATCATTTTTTTAAATCCAGTTTTAAAAGAGACAATATGGGGTGGCACTCGTCTTTCTGAGTTCGGATATAATCTTCCAAGTAAACATGTTGGTGAGTGCTGGGCTGTCAGTGCTCATCCGAACGGAGATTGCACAATCGCATCGGGAACGTATGAGGGCATGCATCTGTCTCAGCTGTGGACGGAACACAAAGAGCTGTTTGGAAATGCACAAGGCAGCCGGTTTCCGCTTCTGACAAAAATTATTGATGCAGATACCGATCTGTCGATTCAGGTTCATCCGGACGATATTTACGCGCAGGCACATGAAAATGGATCGCTTGGAAAGACAGAGTGCTGGTACATTCTGGATGCTGAACCTGGAACGATGATTGTCATTGGTCACAACGCAAAAAATCACGAAGAAGTAAAACAGATGATTGAACAGAAGCGTTGGAAGGAGTTTATCCGTGAAATTCCTGTTCATAAAGGAGATTTTTTTCTCATTAAGCCTGGTACTGTTCATGCAATAAAAGGAGGAACACTTCTTCTTGAGACACAGCAGAACAGCGATATTACATACCGCGTTTATGATTATGATCGTCTTAACAACGGTAAACCTCGTGAACTGCACGTGAAACAGAGTATTGATGTGATAAAAGCGCCTTTTATTGAGGCGGAACCACCAAAAAATCTGCAGAAAACAGTTAATAGCAATATGCATGAACTTGTAAGCTGTCGATTTTTCAGTGTATGGACACTCTGTGTTGAAGCATATGCTGAAATTGAGCAGGATCAGAAATTTATGCTTGTTTCAGTTGTAGAGGGAAGCGGAAATGTAGATGGAATGACAGCAGAGAAGGGGAAACATTTTATTATTCCTGCAGAATACGGGAAAGTTGTTTTCCGTGGAAATATGAAACTCGTTGTTTCTTCCATCTAAAGAATATTGGATTATTAGGGAGGTGTTATTTATGGAAAAATCTGTTAAAACGGTAAAAGCTTCCATTTATAGAGGAATTCTTACTGCTGCAGCACTTATAATTTCGTCTGTTATAATTGCCGTTGGATTCGGCCGGATTGCAAAACCTGATCGCATCGTAAGTGTCAGAGGGCTTGCAGAACGTGAGGTTGATGCTGATCTTGCTGTTTGGCCTCTTACTTTCAGCATCGGAGGGAATAATCTGCTGGAACTCCAGACAGATATTGTAGGCAAAACAAAAACAGTAGCTGTGTATTTGGAACATCAGGGACTTTTACAGGACGATTATACTGTTCAGGCTCCTGCAATTACTGATACGTCAGTTGACCCGTATATGAATGAAAATAAATCGCGCTATACGTACATTGCCAGGGAAGTTGTGCTTGTTCGGTCGAAGAACGTAAAGGCCGTAAAATCAGCTCAGGCACATTCTCTTGATTTAATGGGGAGTAATATCGCCGTATCACAGGATTATGACGGAAAAGTACAGTATGAGTTTACAGGCCTGAACAGTATAAAGCCAGGTATGATTGCCGAAGCTACAAAAAATGCACGGGCTGCTGCGGAACAGTTTGCGCATGATTCTGGCAGCAAAGTCGGGAAAATAAAATCAGCGTCACAGGGATTATTTACGATCGACAATGCAGCGGTTGGTCTTGAAGAAAAAAAATCAGTCCGTGTTGTT